>NZ_JAQDGZ010000009.1:0-95693 GCF_027663865.1 Coprococcus sp. AF99-45 | reverse complement strand
GAATCGTCTTCATCCTCGTATTCAGCTTCTTCATCGTAAACCGCATCCGATTCATCATCTTCTTCGGAGTCAACGATTTCTTCAAAATCATTTTCTTCCGGATCTTCCTCGTCAGTGTCTGAAGCTTCTTTGGATGAATCTTCCGGGCTTTCAGTCGCTTCATCCTCTTCATCATCAACGAAATCTTCAGCATCTTCATCGGTGATTTCAGGCTCTTCACCATTTTCAAGCTGTTCCATCAGTTTGCGGATATCATCAGAAAGGATTGGTTTTGTAGCTCCAAGAACTTCCTCTTCTTCTTCTTTCTTCTTTTCGCGCAGGGCTTTTTCTTTCTCAGCTTCCTCCTGGCTCTTTTCAAGAATCTTTGCATTTTCACGCTGAGTTGCTTCCCAGTTGGCAAGAATTTCTTCAATCTTCATCTTACCGGTCATCTGTGAATCGTCTGAAGCAGATTCAGGAGCAACTGCACCACTTGCAACGGCAACACCGGCTTTCAGGGCATCTGAAAGGGAAGCACCGGAAATGGTTGTGGAAATATCGGAAGTGCTTCGAATCCGGGTTTTTGGCTGTGACTCAGCTTCTGGTTCGGAAGCATGTGTCCGGGCCATTGGCTCTGGAAGATCCGGAAGATCAATACTGTCTGTGACATGTACATCTTTGCGGACCTTGTCTGCAATTCGTGGATTCGGTGCCGGACGTTCTTTGGATTTTCGGAAGGAAGGTTTTCTCTTGGAAGAATCCTTACGGCCGATACCATCATTTCGATGATCGTATTTTTCCTGCTGAAGTGGAGTCAGCGGTTTGTATTTCATTTTAAGTTCCATTGCCTGGTATACATAAGTACCTTCGCTGAACCAGAGAATCAGATCATCACATTCATCAAGACATTCGGAAGTCATACCGGCTTCAGCGTATAATCTGGCAAGTTCATATGCCCATTTTTCAACGTATTCAGAATGCTTGAAATCTTCAAGAGCTTCAATCTGTTCTTTGACTGGCGCTTTCTGTGCTTTTAAGATCTTATACCGGAGAATGTACTGGTTTGGATCTTTCGGAGCAAGCTTGACAAATTCTTCGTAGCAATCAGCTGCTTCATCGAAATGTCCCAGCTTCAGAGAAATAATTCCCAGGCGGTATACAACCTTTCTGCTGGAAGGTGCTTTATCATACGCAATAAATAAGGTATCACGTGCTTTACCAAGTTCCCCCGCATTTTCATAGATTTCGCTTACGGTAGAGAGCATGGCGGTATTTTTTACTTTACGCCAGTCGATCGTATCTGCAATCGACATCGCTTTCTGGTAAGACTTCTGTTCGGCATACGCAAGCATCTGCTCTGTCTTTGCGCGATATTCATATTTATCCAACGTTTCTCACCTCATATGATTATTATTAATTATTTTACTTTTCCTCAGTAAGTCTGACTTTTGTACCAGAAACGGAAAACAAAAGTCTTATAATTTTACTTACTAAGTGTATCATAGAGCGTTGTCAATGTCAAAAATTACGGCTGATATTTTTCAGAAATGTTAAAAAAATATTACAAAAAATTCACAAATTGGGAGCTGGTAACAGAAAAAAAGGAGACAGCCATCTTTTGAATGGCTGTCTCGGAATATTCAATTGTAATTTTTATTTTTATATCGGAGGAATTAAGTAATTCTTATTCCTGTAAGTTCTTTGAGCATTTCATATGATATTCAGATTTTATAAAATTTATAAAAATGAAATCATATGAATCGATTTTGATCAATTCTGATCGTTCGTTATTTTATATAATCAGGTAATCCAATTTTGGTATTTATCAGCTTTCTCGTCACTGTTAAATTTACTTATCAATGAATGTTTCTTTACACATTTTCTGATCTTGAATTACTGTGGTATTTACTTCAATATGTCAACAAATGCTGAATCTTTTTATATCTTATAATCGCTTCCGGTTTATCTACTACTCCGACCTTTTTTATCATTAACTTTTCTCTTACCGGATTATAATCTATGGTTAAGGCTCATCTCACAGGAATTTACATTTGCCATACCATTAACATATTGAGTTTTAGATGATGAAATATCCAACGGTCAAAGCCTCCTTCCTTTCGTTCTCGTTCCAAAATTTTATCCGGATATTCTTTTTCTCTTATACTTTTTTCTGTTCAGAAGTCAGATATCAATTTTCTCTTATTATTATAAATTATCAATTTTAAAAATTGTTCTCTACACACTCCACTTACAAAACGCTCATAACTAAAATGTGTAGTTGCTTTTTTAAAACTTTCTAACCTTCAAATAACAATTATTCTTGTTACCCTTTTCTGATCTGGTTCTTCATCTTATACTCTTGGCGAGTATATATGAAACTATGTAACAGATTAAAAAAATATCTTTTTGAAATTCCCTTTCTCGTCAGGAACTTCTTTTCTTTTGGATTGACTTAATAATAACACCCAAATACTTATTTGTCAATATAATTTTAAAATAATTTTGATAAAATTAGAAAGAACTGAAAATGTAATATATATATCAGAAAATTCAAACAATTATAAATACGATTAGAAATAGTTATAGCCATTTGCAATATATTCGGGGTTTTGCTATTGTTTCCGTCCATAAATGCATGATACACTAAAAAATAGATGAAAAATACAGGCTATGGTATTGGGATAAAGAAAGGAGACCTACAGATATGGGAGGATTTTTTGGCGTTGCATCAAAAGAAGCATGTAATCTGGATCTTTTTTATGGAACAGATTATCATTCGCATCTTGGAACCCGCCGCGGAGGTATGGCTACTTACGGAAGTGATGGCTGGAAGAGAGCGATTCATAATATTGAAAATTCGCCGTTCCGTACAAAATTTGAAAAAGATGTTGATACAATGAAGGGAAATATTGGAATTGGATGTATTTCAGATTATGATCCACAGCCAATTCTGATCCAGTCGCATCTGGGGTGCTTTGGAATTACGACAGTAGGTAAGATCAATAATGCGGATCAGCTGATCCGGAATCTTTATGAAAATGGACATACACATTTTCAGTCTATGACCAATGGACAGATCAATTCTACAGAGCTGGTTGCGGCATTGATCTGTAAAAAGGATTCGTTTGTTGAGGGAATCCGTTATGTGCAGTCAGTAGTTGAAGGCTCGATGACGCTTCTGCTTCTGACAGAGAATGGAATTTATGCAGCCAGAGACCTTCTCGGACGTACACCGGTTGTGATCGGAAAGAAAGAGAATGCATACTGCGTTTCCTTTGAAAGCTTTGCATATATCAACCTTGGATACACAGATTACAAAGAGCTGGGACCTGGGGAAATCGTCTACGTGACACCGGAATCTGTGGAGACTGTAAGTCCTGCATGTGAAAAGATGAGAATCTGTTCGTTCCTGTGGGTATACTATGGATATCCTACTTCTTCTTATGAAGGGGTTGGTGTAGAAGAGATGCGTTACAACTGTGGAAAGCTTTTAGCACAGAGAGATGACCATTCGATCGATGTGGATATTGTTGCAGGAGTTCCGGATTCGGGTATCGCTCATGCGATAGGCTATGCAAATGAATCAGGTATTCCGTATGCAAGACCATTTATCAAATATACTCCGACCTGGCCAAGATCCTTCATGCCGACAACACAAAGTCAGCGTAATCTGATCGCCAGAATGAAACTGATTCCGGTACATAGTCTGATCGAAGACAGGAGCCTGCTGCTGATCGATGATTCTATCGTGCGTGGCACACAGCTCCGTGAGACGACAGAGTTCCTGTATCAGAGTGGCGCAAAAGAAGTGCATGTCCGCCCGGCATGTCCACCGCTTTTGTACGGATGCAAATATTTAAACTTCTCCCGTTCCAAATCAGACCTGGATCTGATCACAAGAAGGATCATCCGTGAGTGGGAAGGCGACAATGATGTCAATGTACTGGGTGAATATGCGGATCCGAACAGTGACCGGTATGCAGCAATGCTGGAGGAAATCCGCAAGAGACAGAATTTCACTTCACTTCGTTATCACAGACTGGATGATCTGATCAAATCAATCGGGATTGATGCATGCCAGGTATGTACCTACTGCTTTAACGGTGTGGAATAACAGGTAAATGAAAATATAAAACAGGTGTCCACGTAAGTATATCTTAGTGATATATCCCAGTGGGCACCTGTTTTTGTGTATACGATGAGCCAAGTGCAGATTTGTGCTTGCACAAGGATCTGCATTTGGCGAATGTACATCATCGAGCTGTTAAACGAGATGATGTACAAAGTATAAGAATCGAGTAGGAGTCAGCCTACTCGATTATATACGATTTTGGTGTATACAATGATGTGGAATGGTGTACAAAGCATGCGGAGCGGCAGCTCCTTCTGCAAAGCTGCACTATAGCAGCAGATCATCTATCTTCACATAGTCTCCCATCCGGTATGCTTCAATTGCATTTCCATTGATCACATAGAACTTTTCGTTTGCATACATACCGCGGGTTCCAAGATAAGAATTACCGTTGACTTCCTCCTGCATCTGTACCTGGAAACCCTGATCTTTATCGTAAGAAAGGATCACATACTGGTTGGCAGATCCGGAAAGCGGAAAGCCGATCAGATTCTTTTCCGGATCAACCAGTGCTGCACGGTAGTCAGAAAAAACATCCGAGTAATAGTACTGATCCAGTGTGTACTTGCTGACTTCCTTCACATCCGAAGGATCACTGATATCAAACATGGAGATTTTTACCCCGTTTGTAATGCCATTTTCATCGGTATCCATACCGATGCCAAGAAGCAGGTTATCACTGTAAAAATGCAGGTATTCCGAAAAGCCGGGAATTTTCAGCTTGCCAAGGATCTTCGGATTCTCCGGATCGGAAAAGTCTACGGAGAATAAAGGATCTGTCTGTTCATAAGTTACAAAGTAACCGGTATCGCCCAAAAATCTTGCGGAATAGATCTGTTCATTTTTGGCAAGATCCTCGATCTTACCGATTGTTTTCAAATTTGCATCCAGCACATAGACTGCATTGGACTGTGAAGAGCTTCCGACATTATGCGTAACCGTTGTCACCAGCCGCAACGTATTGTCATACTCATCAATGCTGAAGGAATCGTTCAGATATCCTTTTACTTTGCCCTGGGCAGAGCCGGAAAGTTTTCCTTTATTGTAAGACAGCTTGCGGAGGATCGTCTGATTCTTTGCCGCAAGATTATCTGCGAGGATACTGCTGTTCGCATACTCGTAAATATAAATGTTGTTCTCACTCACATAGACTTCGCCATTCTCAGACATGACTGCTTTCTGGTCTGCTGCCTCATCCGGACTGGAAGCGGAAACGGAGCTGACAACAAGGTACTGGTCTGCTGCATGGTTCGTCGGGAGATAGATATCCGACTGCTTCAGAAGATTGTCACCAACAAGCGGAACATAGGAAGGATAATCTTTTTTGGTGATCGTATCGTAAATATAATAGTCGCTGAATACATACAGATATCCGTCTTTAAAACGTGAAGTGCGGTAGTAACCACTCTGATCCACGGTTCCGATGGATTTCGGATTGTTGATATCTGCCAGATCATAAGTCTGGATACGGGTACAGCTGCCGCGGTACAAGGTTTTACTGTCAGAATCAACCTGCGTGTTCTGCATGTTGCCAAGGACAAAAAGCTTCTGGTCACTCAGGTAAAATTCGGATGCCTGAAAATTCTCATTCAGCGAAATACCGGAAACAACCTTCATCTGATCAGACCGGATATCTACAATGGAAATTTCCTGTGAGTTTGCTTTCAGTGTATAAAGATAACTTCCATCCGTTTTTACAATGTCTGCTTCACCGACACCCTCTGTGCGGACGTTGGTATCGGAAAATGAAGTATCCACAGCACGTGCAGAGGCTGTTGAAGAATCCGAAGAGGAGCTGGAACTATCGGTGCGTGCACCACTGTCAGCTGTTTCAGTTGAATACATGACAATTCCGCTGTCGGTTGAACCGGTAACAGATGAAGAATCCAACTCATCCTGATAAGATTGCAGGTATGTGTAGACTTCATCATAATCGGTTGCAGTCTCTAAAGTATCGGAAGAGGCAAGCTTACCGGAGGATGTACCGATTGAAGAACTGCCTTTTGTGGAAGAAGTGGCTGAGTCTGAAGAAAGATTCTGCTGGCGGATGTGGGCGCCAATGCCGACAACCAGTATCAGTGCGGCAGCGATAAGTCCTCCGCGCATCCGGTGGCCGCGGGAAAATCCATGCTTTTTCGGGATATGTCTGGAAGCCTGAGTGCGGTTATGCTCTTCCAGCATTTTCATAATCTGATCCGGTGCAAGGCTTTCCGGAACAGGAGTTTTTTCCGTAGATTGTTTTATTTTATCCAGTATTTCTTTTTCGTGATCTGTCATATGAAACACCTCCTATTACTCTTTTATCCTACTCTTTCAGAAGCCAGCTCATCTTTTCGAGGGCACGCTTTCTGCGGGAGCGGACTGTATTCGGGTTCAGCCTTAGCATTTTTCCAATCTCTTTACTGTTGTAACCGCCATAGACGGATAAGCCGATGATCAGCTGATCGTCTTCATCGAGAATAAGAAAAGCACGTTCCACATCTGTGCGGAGTCCGTCACAGTATGTGGCAGAAGCATGATCTTCTTTCAGCTCGGTCTCGGTCCGTTCACGGCTCTTTAACTTCCGGCGGCACACATTTGCCAGAATCTGAAAGATCCAGGAACGGAATGCTGATTCTTTGCGTAATTTATGTATGTTCTCATAGGCGGAAAGAACGGCTTCACTGACGGCGTCTTCTGCATCCTGCGGATGATGCATCATGCAGAGCGCAAAACGATACAGATCCTGATAAACCGTCTTATATAATTCTTTAAATGCAATTGCATCGATCATAAGGTCCCTCCTCTCATAACAGGTTCTTTGTATATAAGAGTATAAAAAAGTCGGAAGTGTTGCAAAAAGGGACAGAAAAATTTCCGTCCCTTTTAAATCATATCATTGTCTGAGAAAAATTAACCTCTGTAATAATTGATCAGACATCCTTTGAGGATGATCTCACGTTCTGCATCCGTCAGATCACCGAGCTTCAGATCGATCTCCTTCAGATCATCGCCTACGACATAAGCCTTGATCGTGGAAACTTTATCTTCTACTGCTTTGCGGATATCCGGCACGAAGAGATAGTCACCGTTCCTGAAAGAAAGCTTTGTGTGTTCCTCTTCGGTAATAAACGGAAGCATGCCCCAGTTGATCAGGTTCGAGCGGTAACGTTTGGTTGCGTACTCATTCGCGATATTCGCCCAGCCGCCGAGGACCTTCTGGCAGGAAGCAGCCTGCTCACGGGCAGAACCATCACCAGGTTTGACCGCGAAAATGGTACTTCCGACACCGATATTTCCTTTGCCGACTTCCGGATAAGACTTCTGGATTGCTGCCATCACCGGTTTTAATTCATCCAGTACATCCAGTGGACAAGTACCTGCTTCAATCGCTTTCTGGGCTTTCTGGACCTCTTTCGCGCGTCCTACATAGGCAGGATCCTTTCTGGAAAGTGCAAATTCAGCAAGTCCAAGCGGGTTGGAACGATAAGAAGAAGTCTCGCCGGACGGGATCAGTTCGTCTGTCGTTGTAACCGGATCGTGGATCTCAGATACGACCTTCAGGATCAGATTCTCAGGAAGAGCGCTCATTGCCGGCCAGTCTTTGATGTTCGGTCCGAATTTGATCTCAACCGAAGGATCAGCAACGCCGTGGCTGTCAAATACACGGTTGGCGTAAATTCTGGAATCAAAGTGGTAGGTCGGGTTCTTGTATTCAATATCAAAATCTGTTGCCGGAGTAAGGAAACCTTTGTTCGCAGCAGTTGCGGCAATGGAACGTGCATCCATAAGGGCAACAGATGCGATCTGTCCACTCTGCAGCTTGCTTCCTTCACGGTTCGGGAAGTTACGGGTAGAGTGACGGATGGAAAATGCATTGTTTGCCGGAGTGTCCCCTGCACCGAAGCACGGTCCGCAGAAGGCAGTCTTCACGATCGTACCGGCTTCCATCAGGTCAGCAACCGCACCATTTTTCACAAGCTCCATGTAGATCGGTGTACTTGCCGGGTAAACACTGAAGGTAAATTCATCTGATCCGATGTATTTGCCACGGATGATGTCTGCGGCAGCACAGATATTTTCAAAACCGCCGCCGGCACAGCCTGCGATGATACCCTGATCGACATAAAGCTTACCATTTACGATCTTGTCCTGAAGAGAGTAATCCACAGCACCGTCCAGGCTTACCAGCGCGCGCTGCTCTACATCGTGGAGAACATCTGCAAGGTTGGCATTGACATCCTCGATGGTGTAGACATTGGACGGATGGAACGGCATGGCGATCATAGGCTTGATCTCGCTCAAATTGACGTATACAAGACCGTCATAGTAAGCGACTGCGCCAGGCTCCAGTTCCCTGAAGTCATCACTTCTTCCGTGGATATCGTAGAACTCTTTGATCTTGTCATCGGTTCTCCAGATAGAAGAGAGGCAGGTTGTCTCTGTCGTCATAACATCGATTCCGATACGGAAGTCTGCACTTAATTTGCCAACGCCAGGTCCGACAAATTCCATGACCTTGTTATTGACATAGCCATTGCCGAAGGTTGCGCCGATGATCGCAAGGGCAACGTCCTGCGGTCCGACACCTTTCATCGGTTCGCCGTCCAGATAGATTCCGACAACGCCCGGCATCTTGATATCATAAGTCTTGTTCAGAAGCTGTTTTACAAGTTCCGGTCCGCCCTCTCCCATTGCCATGGTACCGAGTGCACCATAACGGGTGTGGCTGTCAGAACCAAGGATCATCTTGCCGCCGCCTGCGAGCATTTCACGGGCAAACTGGTGGATAACGGCCTGATGAGGCGGAACATAGACACCGCCGTACTTCTTCGCACAGGTCAGTCCAAACATGTGGTCATCTTCATTGATTGTACCGCCGACTGCACACAGAGAGTTATGGCAGTTGGTCAGAACATAAGGGATCGGGAATTTCTCCAGTCCGGATGCTCTTGCAGTCTGGATGATTCCGACAAAGGTAATGTCGTGCGAAGTCAGCTTGTCAAATTTGATCTGAAGTTGCTGCATATTACCGGAAGTATTATGCGCACTTAAGATCCCATAAGCCATTGTTTCTTTTGCAGCAGCTTCTTTTGTTGTCTCAATACCTGTCTTGCTTTTTACGGCAGCAAGTGCATCGGGTGCATCTGCAATTACCTCAGTACCGTGTAAAAGATAGGCACCGCCTTCGTATAATTTCACCATATCATGTCCTCCTATTTTCTGTTTTCTATGAATTTCATGTGGTCTGCGACCATCAGAGCAATCTTAAATGTCAGGGCGTCCTCAAAGACTCTGACATCCAGCCCGGTCTGCTTCTGGATCTTCTCCAGCCGGTAGACGAGCGTATTCCGGTGGACGAAAAGCTGTCTCGCTGTCTCCGAAATATTCAGGCTGTTTTCAAAAAATTTATCAACTGTGGATAAGGTTTCTTCGTCAAACTGATCAACGGTATTTCCGGCAAATACTTCTTCCAGGAACATCTCGCATAAGGAAACGGGAAGCTGGTGGATCAGCCGTCCGATACCGAGTTCGCGGTAGGATAAAATATTGCGTTCCGGATAGAAGATACGTCCCACATCCAGAGCCATGCCAGCTTCTTTGTAAGACTGTGAGACCTCTTTGAGTTCGGGAATGATGGTTCCGAAGGAAAGCCGGACATTGACCATAGCTTCGGTGTTGATCGCATTCACCAGCATATCGGCAGTCGAACGGATCGTATCATAATCATCCGTACTGTCAAGGGACTTGATCAGAATAATATGTCCCTCATCTACGGCAGTAACAAAATCACCGGTTCCCGAGGAATAAATCCCACGGATCATATCCAGGACGATCGTGTCATCCGGATTCTTCGGTTCGATCAGATAGACGACTCTGCGCTGCTCAACTGTAATACCAAGCTTTTTCGCCTGGTTGTAGATATCTACGAGAAGCAGGTTATCCAGGAGCAGGTTCTGGATAAAACGGTTACGGTCAAGACGTTCGCTTCCGGATCTTAAAAGGCTCTCCAGCTGGCAGACACTTAAGCGTCCGCTGGTATGCACATCAATCTCATTATTGTGCTCGATCACGAAAATATAAGTCAGTTCATCATCATCATAAACCGGAAACAGACCATAGCATTCATCCAGGTGCTCCTCCGATACGCCGGTAACCTCCAGCTCTTTTAAAAATGAGCAGACAGCTTTTTTTACTGCAGGCTTCTCCTTACCTACAGCTGCAAGCATCACTCCGTCTGTGTTCCAGATGGAACAGTTACACTCGATGATATCCCCTATTTCATTGATTGTTCTCTGTAAAATCTGGTTGGATAACAATCTGTTCACCTCTCCATTCTTTTCAATATATGACAAATGGGAGAATTGTGAAATTCCCCCATCTTCTTCTGACAATACAATCTGATATTATTTTAGCAAATGTTTCACACTTTAGCAAGCTAAAATGAAAAACGTTCTCTCTTATTCGTCTACGTCATCGCGTCTGTCAAGCATGGCAGCAACGATTTCAAGAATCACAGCAAGACCGATGATGGATGCGGCAGCAATCTTGCCGGCAGTGCCGGTGGCTGCCTGTGCGATACCGCCGACAACCGGAACAGAAAGCTTTACTTTTCCGATGTAGTTGTTGTAAGGGATCGGATTCATATCTTTTTCCTCATTGGCATCCCCTTTGGTGATAAACTGTCCCATCGCCGGGCTGTTGGATACTACACGGTGGGTGATGATCGAGCTGTCTGCATTGTTGCTGTAAAAAGCAATAACATCATCTTTGACGATCGTGTCTGGTTCTTCATACCGGACATAGACCAGGCTTCCCGTCGGGATCGCCGGTTCCATGCTCCCACTGATCACGGTGTATATCTGAAAACCAAAAGCTTTCGGAAGCGTCAGCGGAATACAGGCAAGAATCAGTACTGTCAGTAAAACAGTGCCCAGTGCACTGCAAAATGCAGCCACCGGGCTTTTCTTTTTCTTCGTTCTCTTCAAAAAAGACTTCTCCTTTAGTGCCGCGCTTTTTTTATTTTGCACGTTTTTTCAAGAATACAATCAGTCCTACGAGAGCTGCTACCGCAACAACGATAATGCCGATCCCTGCTGCGATCGGAGTCTTGCTCGTCTTGTCTTTCGCATCGATATTTCCTTTTGGAGTGTCTTCATCATCCAGATCTACCAGAGACTTTGGTGTCTGTTCATCCTCAGATGTTGCAGTATCTTTATCTTTAGCTGTCGTATCCTGAGAATTGTTATCTGTCATTGTACCATCGGTTGTACCGGTTGTGGTTCCGTCTGTTGTGCCACCGGTAGTTCCGGTTGTAGTGCCACTGGTAGTTCCGGTTGTAGTTCCACCGGTAGTTCCGGCAGTTCCACCGGTTGTGCCGCCTGTCGTGCCACCTGCTGTACCGACATTACCGGTACCTGTGCCAGGAGTTGCTGTACCAGGAACAGTCGTTGTGATGGTGGTTGTTGTTGTAACAACACGGTCTGTAGCACCCGGTTTGTAGGTAAACGTAAATACATTCTCAGATTCATTATTACTCAAAGTCTTGGTAAGTGCAAGAGCATCTGGAATATAATTCTCGATATACTGATAAGCGACGATTGGTTTGTCACCGACATTTCCGTAGAAGGTCTGGCTTTCTGCAAGCGCCTTACCGGAAGCATCCTGATAGTTTACGGTGTAGGCAACCATGTCCTTTTTGATTCCATAGGCTACTACATAGTCGGCATCGCCAGTTACATTGTCTAATACAGGAGAAGCAAGAGCTTCTTCATTGTCACGTCCGCTGAGACGGATTCCTTTGACATAGTATTTGTCATCGGTTACCTGAACGTCCTTCAGATTAAAAGTAACAGTAGAACCGGCGACAAGAGAATCCCGCTCCTCTTTAGCCTGGCCGTTTATCGTTCCTTTATTACCTGCAGATAAAGTTACCTTATAGGTATACCCGTTAGCAGCCATAACGCTCATCGTGGATGCACCGATCGTCATTGATACAGTCAGAAGAGAAACCAGTAATTTTTTCCATCTTTTCATCTGCTTACTCTCCTTTCCGTCTGCGTTTCTTTGTGTTCTTGTTATATGTGTAGATTCCGTATGCCAGAAGGATCAGTCCACTGATCAGTGTAAGTACACTAAAGAGAAGGACTCTTGCGGTATCACCGGTCTTTACGGTATTGGTTGTCTTGACGATTTTCGTCTTGGTAATGGTATTGCTTACTTTTACCTTTTCCACTGCAAAGTTCATACGAAGCTTTGCGAGCGTGTTCTGATAACCATTGCCCTGTGTCTCACCTTCGATACCGATGGTAAGGTGTACGGTTCCGGTACCATTGGAAGCAAGACGACCGAGGTAGAAATATTTCTCGGTAGAGTTTCCAAGCTCCTTCAGACCTTCACCGGTCTTAGAAGAACCTTCACCTCCGACGGTATCACTGTTATAGAGTACCTTTTCGGTATTGTCACTTCCAACATAAGTCAGCTTGTATTCGTAAGCACCGCCTTCAGCGGATTCCTGTGCTTCCTCCAGTGTCTGGATGATCTCATTGGTCATGTACCAATCGGTCTCGCCTTTATCGGAGTTTTTCAGCTGAACCTTCAATTCGATGCTGTCACCCGGCTGGATCGTTGCCAGCTCATCGGAAACAGTCTTGTTTTCAAAATTGCTTTCCATCTTGTCGCCGGTGAAATGAACCTGCCATCCGTCGGCTCCCTGATAATCCTTTGCAAATGCAGTTGTGTGTACCCCTGCTGCCATTATCACTGTCATGGCGAGGCACAAAATTTTCTTTTTCATACTCTGTACCTCCCTACTGTAAGCTCATTGTTGTTTCGTCGTCTGATACATTCACGTCCACGCCCCAGGCACTCTTGATTGCGTCCTTTGCGTTGTGTGTCTGAACTGCATCCACCTCTGCGTCAATGTGGAAGGTGTAACCATTGTACTTGTAAGTATAAGTGATGGTTTTGTCCTTTACTGTTTTCTCTACCTCTGTTGCAATCTTCGGATCAATGCGGAGTGTGTCAGATAATGCCGGTGTGGTATCTCCGGCTTTTACTGCCTTTGTGTAATAAAGAACGGTTCTTTCGTCGGTGGTCTGCTGATCTGCAACTACCCAGCCGTTAGCGGTAAGGAAATTCAGTTCGATCAGATCTGGTGAAAGAGTGGTGTTCTTATTGCCCTCTTTGTCCTGCCAGCTCTTGGTAAGGATCACACGCACGAAGGTGTCGATGTTACCGCTGTTCTGAACACTGAGCTCTTCTTTGTATTTCTTTCCGGGTGCGAATTTCTCCTTTTCTCCGAGAAGGCCTGTCAGGAGTTCCCCGTTTGTTACTTCTTGCTGGTTCTTAGATGTAAAATCCTGGCTGCTGACGACATCGCCATTCTCTAAAAGAGATACGCCGATATTCTGCATCTCGATCTGTGCGGAATAATTCTCACTGTAGTAGGTGAGTGCGGCACGTGTACTGCCGACAGTACTGCCAATCAACAGGAGCGCTGATGCTGTCAGAAGCAGGGCCGATTTTTTTGGAAATGATTTCTTTTTCTTTTTCATCTTCGTTCCCTCCTATTCTGTGGTTTTACTGTCTTCTGTTGTCTCAGTTGTGATTACATGATTCCAGTCTGGATATGGCTTTCCATTTTCATCGTAAAGAACCGGTGTGCATTCCTGGATAACCACGATATTGAATTCTTCCGGTTTATCCTTCCCTTCCGGGAATTTGTAAGAGATATTAAGTTCCTTGAGTTCCGGTGTGGTTTCGCCTGCCGGAAGAACGCCTTCATAGTGCCAATAACCATCATCTTCGGCTTGCCATCCGCCATTCGGAGCAGTATAGGTAAGTTCCATTGGGGCAAATGCTTTTACTCTTACGAAGCAATCATAATCACCGGTATTTGTAATGGTGACGTGCTTGCCATCTTTATCGACTGTTTCGTTAGGGATGGTTTCGGTAAATCCCATATTCATCGTCACACCGCCACCGGCTGTTGTATAAGTTGTGAAGTATGCCATTGCACTTCCAACTGCCAGGGTTCCGGTAAGAGCAAGTGTTGCTGTTGCCATGATAAGTGGTTTTTTATGTAACTTTCTCATTCCGACTCCCCCTTCCTAGTTCTTTTCTGCCGGTTCGGTGTACTGATACTGACCATTTTCGTTCAGCTTGAAATTATTTTTTACACCGTAGCCGCCATTCATATTGTCATCGACATCATTTGTAAAGGAAACGGATGCCAGATCGCCCTTTGCATCTTTATCGGTTGCTACAATCGTTGTCTCTTGATCATTTTCTGAGATAAGCTTGTAGCTTGCACCGCTGTACTCTTCTTTAACAGTTACTGTAGCTCCTGCAGGAATCTTTGTAATTGTTACGGAAGAGTCACCTGCGGCCTCAAAGTCAAGTGATTCGATGCGGGTTTCTGTTTTACCCTTAAGAGGTGTAATCTCAATCTTGAATACGAAGGTTGCTTTTTTACCGGTTGTTGCATTGTGATTTTTAAGTCTTTTATTGATTATCAGATCACCATATCTTGCATGTTCTTCATGTTTCAGACCAATTGCATTGGTAGCTGTCAGATCGTAGATCCAGTTATCGTTACCATTGCTGTAATAATTATTGGTCGGAAGTGATACCAGGTAAGGTGTAAATGTATAGGTATAATTCGTGGTAACTACTTCCGGTGTATCGACAAGGTAAAGTCCGGTAGCAAGATCAGCCAGACTTCCGGTTCCAGCTTTTAAAGTAACTGTAGCGGTTTTTTTTACGGATTTTGTCAGCATCTCCTGCGCCTCTTTGGCACGGTCAGCCCATTTGCTTGCTGCCGTATCTTTATCATCGGCACTTACCGAAGATACATCCAGTCCGGTGAAATCTTTGGTTGCGGTATAGTTACCGGATACGTCTACATCTGCCACCTTATAAAGATTCACTTGAATGGCGGTAGTTGTCAGTTCGTTGCCTTCCCCGCTTACATTAAATGCAACCGAACACTTCCGGTTCGTATCGATCGCATTCGCAGCTCTGGCACCAGGCAGAGTGAGAAGCGGAAATGCAAGAGCGAGAGCTAACAAAAACGTTGTTCCCTGTTTTAATCGTTTATTCATCATCGCCTCATGTCCTCCTTAAGAAATCTTGGTTATTCTTTGTGAGCTTTTCTCTTGGAAAGGAATCGCAAGAGAATGATCACAAGAATCGTGATTGAAAGTCCTAAAATTAAATAGAGCATATAATAATTCTGAATGGCTTTTACCATAGAATCTGTAACTGATTCGGTAGCATCCTCTTCGCCGTTATATGGAACTCTGGTTCCTCTTACGAGAAGACGATGGGAGTTGACTCCATATGGTGTACAGGTAAATAAAGTTACCTGGTCTTTTCCTTCTTCAATCTGGAGTGCTTTCTCCAGTGTTTCATGATCGTCTTTGTCTACCATTGGAAGAATCTGGTCTACCTTGTAGGCAAGGACTTCATCCAGTACATGGATGTAAAATTTATCGCCAACTTTGAGCTGATCGATATCTGTAAAAAGCTTTGCGCTTGGAAGTCCACGGTGAGCTGCGAGAACACTGTGGGTACTCTCCCCTCCGATCGGAAGCTTTGTGCCGTTCAGATGTCCGACTCCTGTCTGAAGTTCATCATCACCGGTGCCATGGTAAATGGCAAGCTTGATGTTGATCTTCGGAATGGAAAGGTATCCCATTACACCGTCATCTGCAACGTTCAGGATCTTCCAGTATTCGGTATCTTTGATGTCATTTTCATCTTCACCAAATACATCTCCGTAGAGGTTGTTCTGCTGAATGGTATCATTGAAAGCTTTTGCCTTTTCCCACTCAGAGGTGAAGTCCTCCGGTTCCATGTCCTGTATTGTATTGTCATAGCTGCTGATCAGCTGATTCTGTCTGTAGGTGTTCCACTGGTTGGATACCGTCGGGTAGATCAGAATCCCAAATCCTATCAAGAATAACAGACCGAAAAGGAAGGTTGAGATTTTTCTTTTCATAGGCATATTCCCTTTCTCGTTCTTATTCTCTTTTTAAGAGGTCTCATTTTTCTTCTTTTGAAGCTTCTTCTCCTTTAAGTATAACACAAGGATGAAGATTGTGGTAATTACAAGACCAATAATTACCCATAAGAGATAATTTGTATGAAGACTAATTCCGCTGAGCGGTGTCTTATCATCGGCAACTTCCTGTTCCACATAAGGTACTCTGTGACCACGGACCAAAAGCCGCTCGGTATTGACTCCGTATGGAGTACAGGTAAGAAGTGTTACAAGATCTTTTCCTTCTTCTACTGCAAGAGAGGAAGTTTCTTCCGGTTTTACTACGGAAATCTTGTCGACTTCATAACATAATGTTTCGTTTAATACATGGATCAGAAAATGATCGCCTTCTTCCAGCTGATCCAGATCGGTAAAAAGAGACGCACTCGGAAGTCCACGGTGTGCGGAGATAACGGCGTGTGTACTTTTACCGCCGATTGGAAGAGAGCTTCCTTCCAGATGTCCGGCTGCCTGTTTGAGAACATCTTCGTCGGTAGTGTGGTAGATCGGAAGCTTGATGTCAATCTTCGGGATTTCCACGATTCCCATCATTTCGTCACCGGCAATATTCAGAGCATCCATGTAGGACTGGTCTTCTTTGTCACTGGCTGCGGCAACTGCAAATGAGTCAGGAAGGATACTTGGAAGTAATGCTTCGTTGTAAGCTTCTGCTTTCTGCAGTTCTGCGTCATAATCAATCTCATGTGCTGCATCCTTTTCGGATACAGTCTGTTCATAACTGCTGATCAGTTGCTTCTGCCTGTAGTTATTCCACTGGTTTGCAACGAATGGATACAGCAGTAAGGACAACCCGGCTAAAAATATGATGCCAATAATAAGTTTGTTTGCTTTGCGTTTCATCCGAATTCTCCTTGCTGTTGTATTATTTTTTAGGAATCCGGGGCGACCTGCCCCGGATTCAATATCTGATTATAAATAATTATGAAAGATTATTTGTTTGTTTTTTTGCGGCTTGCGAAGAATAAGCCAGCTGCTGCAATCATGATGAGGCATCCAGCGATTGTGAAGATTGTAGTACCGATACCACCTGTTGATGGAAGAGCATGAAGTTTGGTATCATTTAATTTACCATCAGCTTTAACCGTAGCTGTAGCTACACCAGTCTGAGTAAGTGTAATATCTTTGCCATCTGTATTGATAGAATATCCTTTTGGTGCTTTTGTTTCTTTAAAGTGATAAGTACCAACATTTAAACCTTCTACAATAACTTTACCGTCTTTATTTGTTATAACAGTTGTTGTTGCATCTTCTGCGTCTGGAGCATATCTATAGTTTCCATTCTCTTGCTGTTTGAATTTTAATGGTGTATTTTCTCCAGATTTGTATACTTCAAATTCAGCGTTTGCTAAAACATTTGTTTCAATACCATTTCCAAATTTAACTAAAGTGATTTCTCCTGTAAATAACTTAACCGGTACATTATTTCCACCGTATTCTACACCTGCTGCATGGCTACCTGCTTTATTCTCTACGTTTAATTCTTTAACTTTTGCAGTATAAGTAACTGTAATTTTCTTTCCTGCATTTAGATTAGATGTATCTGCAACTAATTTGTTTAAGTTAATAGTAAATCCTGTTTGGTCTTCATTTACTTCAATTGTACCAACCGGGTCAGTTTGACCTTCCATTTCTACAGTACTAATAGCGCCTTTGCCTTCTAAGTAGTAATCTGCACCAGTAATTTTATCAGTAATTGTAAATGTTCTGTTTTCAGTATTAGCTGCATCAATAAATGGTACATATGCTTCGATTTTATAAGTTACGATATCTCCGATTGCTACTACATGATCGTCATCAGCTACTGTTTTGTCTACAGTTGTTGGAGATTTTTTAGCTGTTACTTCTGCATTTGTTAATGCTGGATATGGTTTTCCAAATCCTACATATGCTGTTGCTGTTTTATAAGTAAATCCTGTTTCTTCTGCTTTGATTGCATAAATACCAGCTGCGCTTACTTCGATTTCTGTTTTATCTGTTGATACTGTGAAACCAGTAAGTGCTGCAACTTTACTTAATGCTAAGTCAATTTTTGCTGCTGTAGCAGTTTCTGCAGTTACACCTGTTGGTAATTCAACATTATTATCATTGTACTTAATTAATCCCCAGATAACCTGCTGCTGTGCATCATCTGAATCTTTAAGTCCGAATGCTTCTGTAAAGCATGCTCCTGCACCATTAGTAAATGCCCAACCAGAAGTTTTGGTTTCATCTTTCTGGATAATCTGCATGTACTCAACTTTATTAGCTTTGTCAAAGTTTGTAAGTGTAATTGTTGCTTTTGCATCCGCTGCAAACGATGTCATACTCATTCCGAGTACCATAGCCAGTGTTAATAACACTGCAAAGATTTTTCTCATCTTCTTCATATTTTTGTCTCCTTTTCTTTTAAGGACTTTGCCTATTTTTTATTGTCCCCTCATATGGGATAATAACGTTTTTGTGTGGCAAGAAGCCACTGAAAAATTAATCCTTACAATTATTTTTCCAGCACCTCCCTGCATTTGTTTTTATATAAGATCCATGCGGCTGCAAACATAAGTAACATGCCGCCAATCATATACAAGTAAATTCCGGTGCCTCCGGCTGATGGGAGGGCGTAAGCTGTTTCATTTTTAAAGTACAAATGAAGCGTTGAATCAGATTCTGTAATTGTACTTGTATCAATTGTACTGTCTGTTTTTTCTGAAGTATAGGATACGAGACTTCCACCCTTTGTTATACTGAGTGACCAAGTTTCTTCGCTTCGTACATAGCCGACAGGTGCTTTTGTTTCTCTTAGTACATACTCGCCAGGTGCAAGGTTTGTTACAGTTTTTTCACCTTTTTTCCAGATGATTTTTCCATTGTCATTTGATGTACCAATATATACTGGTGTATTATTTTTTAGTAATTCAAATTCTGCACCTTGAAGTTTGACCTGATTTCTGCTAGTACTAACTTTTACGATATCCCAATCTTTTGTTGCCTTTACATTTGTAAAAGTAACACTTCCAACGGTTCCACCACTGTTTTTATCATAAGTGTAGTTTTTGATAACATCAACATCTTTACCATTACTATCAGCGTTTGTCTCATATCCGAGTTTGAATGTGACACTCTCTTGTCTCTCATTACGAGTGTTTCTACAGTTTGTAGTTTCATCAACCTGATAATTGGTTAATACATATCCATTCGAATTTACTTCGCTTATGGTATATGTTCCACGAGGTAAATTCTTCAGATCTTTATCAGCAAGTTTTACTTCAGTGAAACCTGCTGGAATAGTAATAGCAACTGTTTTGATTTCACTTCCAGACTCGTCTTTAATACTGAAATTGAATGTACACTCTGTTTCCAACGCACTTTCCAGTTTCTTTGTAATCTGGATTTCACCTGATACAACTTTGATTGTATAAATGCCATACAGTTTTGCAGAATCATTTTCATTTACAGCTTCTACAATATGGCCTGTACCACCTGCTATATTTCCGCCTGTATTTGCAGTACTTCCGTCTCTTCCGTCTGATGGTACTCCTGCATCATAACTTACTTTTAGATAATATGTAGTCTCTGTATCTGCAGTTAAATCTGTAACCTTAGTTGTACATTCTGGATCACTGTACCATTCAGTTGTAAAACTACTCTCCGGAACATTATACTTACTAGTATTTCCTTCAAGATCGAACATTTCCTTCAATACAGTGTTTGTATCCGGAAGACTATCACCTTTATAGATCGTGACTTCTTTGTTTTTGACCTTCAGTTCGGCTTTTACGTTAACCTTAGGTTGAGGAAGAACTGCATCGCCATATCCGGTATGGATCATGGAATCCGGTGAAATATTAGTAGGTACATCATTGCCACCGATATAGTCATCTTTGGCTTTTACAGTAATTGACTTTTTCCAATTTCCATTCTTACTATTCGGAATTGTTTGTTCATTCCAAACAATGTACTGATTACCAGTAGTTTTGTCATAATATACTGTTCCACCATTATTTAATGTGATTCCCTTATCGATTCCCGAATAATTGGAAGTAATTGGGTTTCCTGAATCATCCAAAATTACAAATCTAGGATCAATTACATCTTTTATTTGCGCATTTTTCATGTCCTGATCGTGTGTTATTGTTGTCTGGATGTTTTTGAAAATAGTTTTTAATTCATCAACACTCGAAGCAGGATATGCGCAACCTTTAGATGCGATATTATCTTCCAACCATTCTTTAGTGTCCTCATTAAGTTTTAAACCAATTGTGTAAACAGTAATACCTTTTTCTTTGAGATTTTGAGCTTGCAATTTAGACTTATTTTTATCGTCTTCACTGCTCGGATCTCCATCTGTAAATAGAATTACATAACGCGGAACATTTTCTTGCTTATTTTCTTCTAGTTGTTTCAATGCAAGCTTTAAACCAAGTTGTGGAGACGTTCCAGCTGATGCGTAGATACTACTGATTTTCTTCACTAATTCGTCTTTGTTAGTTCCAATCGTTGTGAGCTCACTCACTAGGTTTCCAACATAATTAAATGTTGCTATGCCAATTCTGCTATTAGTAGAAGAAGCTGCCATCGATGTAGTAAAAGTGGAAGCTGCTTCCTTTAAACCGGTTAAACTACTATCAATCGTATAAACTGTTTCTTTGCTGGCATCTTTAACGTTATTCCAGGAATCACCGTTGTAATATATCCACTTACCATTAAGATATATCATCGGTTGTTTTGCATTTTTATAACTCCAACCCCCGTATGTGACCGTCTTAGTTAAATTCGTGTAATAATAAACCTTGGTTGTATCTAAAGTATTTCTAATATCTTTATATGGCCCAACCTTCTTAAATCCCTTAGAATCATAATCATTAGAATCATATAACATACTTCCCGACGTATCAAAAACCATCATTACATCTGCTACCGCAGCTTGTTCTGAAGAAGTTGTTGATGTTAATTTGGAAGCCGCGCTGATATCTATCTGATAGGTGCGTTTATCCCAATCAATTACTTTTGCTGTTTTATTATAGTTGAGCGAACTGTTTATAAGTTCTTCTTTTGTCATATTCAGGATCTGATAATAAGAGCCTTCCTTGTCTGTATATTTTGTTGTTCCATCAGATAGATATAAAGTTGCTATAGCTGTATTGTTGCTGTCTAACTCAACTTTTACGATCCAGGTATCCAACGATGGGATGTAGCCGCTAGGTGCAGCATCTTCACGTAATGTATAAGTTCCTACGCGGAGTTTGGTAAATCTTACATTACCACTTTCTCCTACTGAACTTGCAGTTTGTGTTTCGCCTGTTTCATTATTTACTAAGGTAAATCTAGCGTCCTGTAATCCTTCGTTGTTCTTGTTTACTTTTTGAAGATTCAATTCAGCCATCGGAACCTGGCTAACTTCTGCTATACTTGCTGATGGAAGTGTGAATTTCATCTTACAGTTTGATTCTCCGGCACCACGTTCCATGTACAGAACGGTTAATGTATGTTCTTTTTCTTTTCCTTCAGGAGTAAGCTCATCAGCTGTTTTTCCTAATTTCTCCCATATATCAACAGTTTCGCTAGCTGCCTGATGAATTACACCAAGATCCAGAACCACTTTACCATCGAGCAACACCCATAAAT
This sequence comes from Coprococcus sp. AF99-45, assembly GCF_027663865.1. Classification (NCBI taxonomy): domain Bacteria; kingdom Bacillati; phylum Bacillota; class Clostridia; order Lachnospirales; family Lachnospiraceae; genus Coprococcus; species Coprococcus sp. AF99-45. Next base: position 73,935 of record NZ_JAQDGZ010000009.1, on the reverse strand, counting down.
CATCATCTCCGGTAAATTCATAATTCATCGGTCCTACATAATCTCCGATTTTAAACAAAACATCGTACCGCATTCCAAAGAAATAATTCTGTGCTTTTTCGGAATTTTCATAGCTGAACTTCCGCTCATTCTCCAACGGATAAAAACCAGCTCCTTCGGTGGTAAGTATCTTACCATTTTGGTCTTTCACATCTTTTAACGTGTAGGTATCTCCCTTTTGTTCAAAACCCAGCTTTAAATCTTTGTAAACTTTTCGAAGATATCTGGTTTCATAATCATCGTAAGAGCGGCCAAACCGATCGTATTTTTTTACCTTTACGCTACAAGTAGCATCCGAGTCCTCGAAGAAACCCGGTTCCGGATAATTAAACTCAACCTTACCATTCTCATCCAATCCTTTAAGAATGTCTTTTACAACGCTGGTACCCTTCGTATAATCATTGGCACCAAAACTACCAATTGGAATCCAATATTTGTACTGTTCAAAGTTTTGTTCTCTAGTTCCTGCTGTTAATTTTCTTCCATTGTTTGGTTTCTCACCAAGCATATTAAACGAAAAATATGTATTGTTATTATTTCTGGCTTCGTCGTCTGTTACAGCTTTTACAGTATAATCATAAAATGTTGTAGCACCATCGAAACCCTTAGTTTTAGGAGTGTAATATACTTTAATCGTACAATCTTTAGTAACTGAAAATTCATTATCTGTATCCACAGGCGTTGTTGTTTCAGTTCCGTCTGCTGCTGTTTCTACTTTAGTAACACTTGCGACATTCCAGTTTGTTGCTTTCGTATAATCGTTGATTTTACCTCCGATTGGAAGTGTCAATACATCATCTGCATATATCTTTTCTTGGGGATTTTTTGTATTATCATAGTGTTCTATGGTAACAGTAACTTCTGAATCACCTTTCTGAACAATGACATACTTGGAAAAATGCGGAGCATCGAATACGACTTTTCCTTCTCCATCAACAGCACCGTTCATGTCTTCTGCTACATTATTATCATCTACATGCAGTACTGCAGCATTTTGATCGGATGTGATCTCCGGGGTGTCTACGCTGACCTGAACCGGAGTGGTTGGCTGTACTTCTGTACCGTCTACCAGGAATTTAATATCATAAGAGAAAATATTTTTAATTGAAAACTGTTCTTCAATTGCCTTTTCTTCTACTGCTTTTTCGATTTCTTTTACTTCATCTTCTGAAGTAATCTCTGATACAGAAAGCTGTGCATTTTCAGGAAGAGCATCTGCTGATCCTTTTACTTTAACAGTAGCATTTCCAACTTGTACTGACCATTCTTTTTCCGAAGGTATTTCGATGTCAGTTGTATTAGCCTCATCTCCTGTAGCCTCATCTGCCACCGGTTCTGTTACGACTTCGGCCTGGCTCTGGCTGTCTGTGTTCTGTGGCTCATCAGCGAATGCTGATGTCGCACTGCTAAGCACTAATACCATGCAAAGCATGAATGCTATTAAACGTTTCTTTGTATTACTTTTCATGGCGTCCTCCTTCTATTCCTCAATTCTGACTTCATAATTGTTATCAAGTGCTCCGTCTATCAGCTTCAATAATTCAAGGGCACTGCGGAAATGCTGCTCTCGCTGCTCTTCCACCCAAGTAACGCTGCCCTGCCAGGTACCGTTCTGCTGATCCATGATTTTTATTAAAAAAGTTCTTGTATTTTTTTGCTTTTTATTCATGTCAGTTTTCATCTGCCCTTCCTAATTATTTAGACTTTTTTATCTTATATAGGTATTGTATCTGACAAAGCATTACGTGAATCATTACCAATAACGAAAAATATTAACTTTTTTAAGCTATAACAAGAAATAGTAATGTTTTTGTAATAATATAATGATTTGATACCAGGGTCAAAAGGTCAGAAAACCGATGCAAGCTTGCTTGCAAGAGGATTTTTGACCTCTTGATCCACCAAAAACATGAGTAAGTAGCCGTTTTGCAAAGAAAAATGAGCGGATTACGAATGCTTTAGAGGACTGCGAGAGTGCAAAGCACGTAGCAATCTGGCATCAAAGGGGGCAAAATACCTTTTACCCCAACATCATGATTTGTAGGAGTGCGTAATATTTGTGTCTGACTCTACTATATGTATTGGGATATTAGAATAGAAGTAAAAGTGGGGAATAATGTGATGAAAGTGCAAAAAGTATAGCTTGCGGGGAGCGCATAGAAAAGGAGTAAGCTGGTTATAGAGGTGAGGGAGAGGGATTTTCCGGACAAAAAGATCCCGTGACTGATATTGGGGAGATGTACTGCATCTTAGACGGTGATCAGTCACGGGATGGGGGGAAGGGTTATTTAGTTTTTATTCGATGCCAAATTCTTTTAATAGTTTCTTTTGGTATTCGATATCTTCGGTAGCACGTTCGAGGTCATTGTAGCGCTTGGATTTTAAGAGATATTTGTTTAGTAGTTTAAATTCATTTAATTCAGCTCTGATTTCTTCCCTACCTTCTTCTCTGGCATCTTCCTTCAAGGTTTTCTCATATAAGTCTTTGTCATATGTCGTCAGGATCATATTTGTCACCTCCGCTCGATATTTTTTTAGAAACTCTGCCAACACGTCCTGATTAATACAGGTATCAATTGCCTTTTCTAATGCATCTTCCACAGAAGGTTCCGACTGTATATATTCCCTGACACATTGGACGAATATGGAATATTCTTCAAGTCGTCTGCAGTGCTTCATCAGCTCCTGATTGTGACCATAGTTGATATTCAACATGGTTGCGGTGCATTCCAGGCAAGGTGCTTCGTTATCTGTATTTTCAAAGCAGTCTGAAAGCCTTAACTCCATGGAATCTGGCTGATTTTTTGTACCATTGTAAAAGACAATATATTTCGGTTTTGGAAGCCGTACTCTTTTTTCATGGTAGATCATCAGATTATTATCTGCAACATACTAAAGATCATTCTCCATAACCGGTCCTTATACTGCCGGTTGTGAGTTTGTTTGCTATGGCGAGATTTCTTCTTTTGTTTTCTCATTGCTTACCTCCATTATAATAGAAAGCAGTTCATAAGTAAATTCGCCATATCTCATGTTTCATGTAGATATAAGATTTTTTCTACAATCAAAGAATTCATATATCATATATGATTCGATTTTCTACATACGCCTATTCAAATGGTACTGGAGTTTTTTGTGAAAAGCAATTAAGAAAGAATAAAATTTTAAGATAATTAAAAGGCACCCTCCGATCACATTCCGTGATCAGACAATGCCTGTATAATTCTTATTCATTCATGTAATGATATCTCTCGCAATGCCATTCCTTTAAACGAATGCATTGCTGAGAATTTTAAGCAGTTCAAGTACGCTTACAAACTGTTGTGTAGAGTTACCTTCAATCCAGCGGACGATGCCCTGCCAGGATGAATTCTGGCGGTATCTGACATTGAGAAAGAAAGTCCCTTTTTGTCCACGATTCTCGATGAAATCTTCCGGTGACTGTACTTTATCAAGCCGGTCAACACCTGAAAACTGGGTTGAAGTGAAAGAACGTGTGCTGGTGGATGCCTGTGGAAATTCGAGTTTGTCGAAGAAATCATCAGCTAATTCGATCAGCTGAAGGATATTGGTGAATTTCCAGGGTTCTTTGCTGTAGCAGTGATAAATCCGACCGGACAGCTCTCCATCATTAATATTATCAATACACATGTTAATAAAGTTTGGTGCATACCAACTGATTTGATAGCTTTGTTCCATAAATTATCTCCATTTCTGCCCTGCTGCGAAGATAACATGATTGCAGCTTACCAGGTTTTATTCTCAGTATTGAACTGAATCGGTGAATCTTGCCGGTCTACTTCGGCTACAGAGGACACGAAGTAGTCCAGGTACTGCTTCCAGCTTTTATGCTCTCTGGAGAAGTATCTCTGGATTCTGTCGAAAATCATGCTGCAGTTCTCTTTGTTCGTACCAACGAGAAGTATCAGAAACTGTGATGGGCTGTATTTGGTAAAGGAGTCTCCTTTACGCAGACACTGCTGGATCGTATTCTGAAGCTCACCTGAAAGAACTTCAAGCTTGTCCGGCTTGTCCATCGGCATTCCTTTTCCGTTGGTGATGCTACATAACATTAAGTATACGGACTGTCCGTTCCTCTCAATGATTCGGGAAACGAGACGGTAACTGTCACGGAAACTTGGCAGGCTACAGTAAAAAGCACCGCCGCGTATATCGTCCTCTTTCAGACGTTCCTTGATGTCGCCGAGTTCCTGTGGTTTGTAGTTAAGGCGGCTGCTCATCTGCTCGAACTGCTGCATCATATGTTCAGAAGGGCGGATTCCAAGCTCTTCGAAAAATAATTTGGCAGTGTTCTCATATTCCTGCACAGCATCCTTATAGCGGTTCAATGCCATATAGCAGTCGATGCGGACGGATTGCCATTCATCGAACGGATATAACTGGCATGCCGGCTCACAGAAACGAAGCGCCTCTTCATAATCTCCGCGTTCGATCAGAAGCTTACAGAGCTCCTGAAGGGATTCAGAATAAATATTCTTATATTGGACGCTTTCAACAAGGACCCATTCATCTCCTGAAAGTTCTGGAAGAAATTCCCCACGGTACATCAGACAGATCTTCTTAAGAAGTGCCAGCTTTTTTACCTTATCGGTACACGTCTGCACGTCTTTTGACAGAACCTTAAACTGATGTGCATCAACTTCGGTCGGCATCGGAGCATCCCATCGATAAATACCTTTTTTGATGTTGATATAATCATGACTCGGAAGTCCGGCATCTACGATGATCTTTTTAAGACGGTGTGCGGTTACCCGAAGGTTGTTGGCAGCATCGGCAAGTTCTTCTCTTCCGTACAGTTCATCAAGAAGCTTATCTCTGGAGATACCGGTATCGCCATGGTAGAGTAATATCTGCAACAATTTCATTGCTTTTGTCGTTGTGTTGCGTCCGAATGATACGGGAATCTCTCCGTAGCTTGCTGAGAATCCTCCGAATAAACGAACCTTTAAGACAGGTAAATGATCACTCATAAATTAACCCCCAATTTTACTATTGTGATGGTTTATAACTGATTTCTATTGTAATGGTCTTTGATTTCTTTGTCAAATAAATTAAAGCATATTAGACCAAATAACTTCTTTTAATGTTTTGATTATGCTATAATTTTTCTAGTTGAGTTTTTGGGACTGTTTCACTGTGGAAAAGAAAGGAGGAATTCTGTGCGGCAGAACGGTTTATATGAACAAAAAAAACGCTGGCAGAGGATTTTTCTTTTCTTTTTTCTGCTATTTCTGACAGGTGTACTGATACCTGGCGGATGTGCATCGGGGGGGAAAAAAAGCCAGTCCGGGGAAAAGGGGGATCCGAGAGATCCATCGGTGCAGGTGCTTCAGACGGAGGCTTCCGGTGAAGTGACATATGGAAATGACCTGGTTGTACTGGATGCATCCCATACGGCAGATGGCTATGTGATGATCTGTTATAATGGAAGTAATGAAAAAGTCAAGCTCCAGGTGACATCCCCGGATGGCACAGAGTATACCTATCCGGTTACGGTTGTTGGTGATTATGCGGTTTATCCGCTTCCGGGCGGGAATGGTTCTTATAAGGTAACACTTCTGGAGAGTGTGTCTGTAGATGACAATCTGTATGCGGTAAGCTTTACCCAGGATCTGGACGTACAGATCACAGATGAATTTGCCCCGTTTCTGCATCCGAATTATTATGTGAATTTCACGGCAGATTCCAAGTGTGTAAAAAAGGGTGAGAGTCTTGCAGGAAAGGACTGCTATTCTGATCTGGATGTGGTAACGCAGATTTATAATTTTGTAATTAAAAATATTTCCTATGATAAAAAGAAAGCGGAGAATGTTCCGTATGGGTACACACCGGATCCGGATGAGACACTGGATACCGGGAAAGGAATCTGTTTTGATTATGCGGCGTTGATGTCGGCAATGCTCCGGTCGCAGCGGATTCCGACGAAGCTTGAGGTCGGCTATTCCGGTGATGTGTATCATGCATGGATCAGCTGTTATGTTGATGAGATCGGCTGGGTGGATAACATCATTGAATTTGACGGAAAGAACTGGTCGATCATGGATCCGACACTTGCTGCAAACAACAGTGCTTCGGATGTGAAGAAGTATGTGGGAAATGGAAAGAATTATGTCACAAAGTATACCTATTAGATAAAAGGAAGCCGGATAAGAAGAATGTGGCAGGAATGTGAAAAGGAGGATGGCATATATGGAAAAGCGGACACAGCAGGGGAAGCTTACGAATCTGGAAATTGCTTCGTTCTGCAGTGAAATGGCAATGATCCTGAAGTCTGGGATTTCTTCCCTGGAGGGAGTTGATCTTCTCCGGGAGGATGCGCAGACGAAGGCAGAAAAAGAGCTGTTGGATGAGATTTATCAGTCAGTGATGGATACGGGCAGGCTGGATCAGGCGCTGGAAGAGACGAAAGTATTTCCGGAGTATCTGATCCGTATGACGCAGATCGGAGAAGAGACAGGAACTTTAGATGAAGTAATGGAATCTCTGGCGGAGCATTATGACCGAGAGGAAGCGATCAGGAGAAGTGTCCGGAGTGCCATCTCCTACCCTCTTCTGATGATCGGGATGATGCTGGTGATCATTATCATTTTGATGACAAAGGTTATGCCGGTATTTGATCAGGTGTTCCGCCAGTTTGGTCAGGAAATGACCGGATTTTCAAGAGGGATCCTGCTTGCAGGCAATGCTCTTTCCAGATATTCGGCGGTGCTTGCGGTACTTTTGGCGGTGATCGTCTGTGCGGGTATTTATTTTACAAAGACAGAGAGCGGCAGAAAGAAACTGTATCACATCGGATCCGGGTTTGCATTTTCAAGGGAGCTGAAGGATAAGCTGTCGGCATGCCGGTTTGCCGGAGGAATGTCACTGGCACTGAAAAGCGGACTGACGCCGGAACAGGGAATGGAATTTTCAGAGAACCTGATCGAGGATGATGATTTCCGGAAGAAAGTAGCAGAATGCAAAGCGGATATGGAAAATGGAACGGATATCGCAGAGGCACTGGTGAAAGCCGGAATCTTCACAGGTGTTTATGCGCGGATGACATCTATTGCCGGGAAAGCCGGAATGATGGATGAGATGATGGGAAGGATTGCCGATGAGTGTGAGGAGGAAGTGGATGAAAAGCTTTCTTCTATGATCGCAGTTCTGGAACCGACGCTGGTGATCATCCTGTCGGTGATCGTCGGAACGATCCTTCTGTCGGTTATGCTTCCGCTTCTTGGAATTATGTCAGGACTTTAGGAGGTATGCTATGTGGAGAAAAGAACGGGAACGGTTTTATCACGGAAAACGGCAGCACCCACTTCGGAATTTCTGTCTGTCCCTTCTGCTGTTTGTATGTATCTGCAGTGCTTTTTTCAGTGGATTTGAAAGGCTTTCGGACACGACAAGACGCAGGCAGAAGGAAAGTCTGGAAAATGCACTCTGGCGTGGTGTGACGCAGTACTATGCGCTGGAAGGACACTATCCGGAGACGCTTGATGATCTGACGGAAAACTGTGGGATCCAGTATGACAAGAAGCAGTTTTTTATTGATTATCAGATTGCCGGTGCCAATATTCTTCCGGACATTACGGTGATCGAACGATAGGAGGAAATGGGCATGAAGCGTAGAAATGAAAAAAAGCATGTGATTGATTTTCTTTTTCCTCTTGCAGTCTTTTTCGTGCTGGCGGCATCATCGGTCGCCATTGTGGTTCTTGCATCGGGATTTTACAGCCGGCAGGTGAAGACCTCGTCAGCTTCCTATTCGGGACGGACGGCACTTGCCTATGTGACGGAGAAAATGCACCAGAATGATGAAAATGGTGCGATAGCAGACGGAACCTTTGATGGGGAAAATGCTCTCGTGATCCGGCAGCGTTATGATGAGAAGGATTATGTGACATATCTGTATGCGTATGATGGATACTTAAGAGAGCTTTTTGTCCGGGATGGAACGGAAGCAAAAGCATCCGATGGACGGAAGATCCTGGCAACAAAGGACTTCGAGGCTAAGGAAACTTCAGATGGGATTTTTCATCTGTATTGTGAAAATGAAGACGGGAAAAAGACAGATACATTTGTCAGTGTGAAGAGCGCTGCAAGATAGATGGGAGAAGATTTATGGAACAGACACCGGCAAAGCGTTCCAGCCTGTTTTTGCTGGAACTGATGATTGCAATTTTATTTTTCTGCCTTGCTTCTGCGGTGTGTGTGCAGATTTTTGTGAAGGCGCACACGACCAGCCGCGAGACACAGGAACTGAATACGGCGCTTGAGAAGGTTTCCGGGTATACAGAGCTTTTTCTTGCAGATGCGCTGACGGAGGACACGGAGGTCTTCTATGACGCAGACTGGCAGGAATGCAGTAAGGATGAGGCTTCGTATGAGATCGTGATCCGGGTGGAGCCGGATGGGAAGCTTTTGCATGGAACATTTACGGTGCAGCGCCTGTCCGGAGAACAGCCGGAAGAAATCTATTCGGTGGAAACAGACCGGATGACAGGCACGGAAAGGGAGTGACAGGATGAAGAGAAAGAAAAGGGGATCATACCCGGGGATTCAGATCGGAACGTCGTACCTGCTTGTGATCTTTGTAATCCTGTGTCTGGTGACATTTGCCACACTCTCACTGTCAAGTGCAAAAAGGGATCAGAGTTATAGTCAGCAGCTTGCCGGTCGGGAAACGGCGTATTGTGAGGCAAATGCAAAAGCGGCGCAGATCATGGCGCAGATCGATGATGCATTTGCAAAAGAGGATCCTGTATTTGCGATTCGACAGATTGAGGGCGTGACAGCTGAGGAAGACGGAGCGAATCTGGATATTTCCTATATGGTTCCGGTCACGGACAGTCAGAATCTGGAAGTCGAGATCCTGGCAGATCCGGTAAAGGGAACGCAGAAGGTTGTAAAATGGAAAGAGTCAGCATCTGAGAAATGGGAAGAAAAGTCAACACTTCCGGTCCTTGGAAGTGACTGATGCGAAAGGAGTTTGAGCTATGGATATCATTGTACTGCTTCAGCAGGCAGTTTTAAATCATGCATCGGATATATTTGTTGTAGCAGGTCTTCCGGTTTCTTATCGGGCAAATGGAAGAATCTGCAGGGAGAAGGAAGAAAAGCTGATGCCGCCGCAGACGAAAGAATGCGTTGAGGAATTATATAAGCTGGCAGGAGGACGGGACATCCGGGTTCTTGAAGAAAAAGGAGATGATGATTTTTCTTTTGCTGTTCCGGGACTTTCGAGATTCCGTGTCAGTGCGTACAAACAGAGGGGTGCGCTCTCAGCCGTTATCCGTGTGATCACATTTGAACTGCCGGAGCCGAATGAGATCGGGATTCCGGATCCTGTGATGAGCTTTTATAATCTGTCAAAAGGTCTGGTGCTTGTGACGGGCCCGGCGGGAAGTGGAAAATCTACTACGCTTGCCTGTCTGGTGGATAAGATCAATCATTCAATGGAAAAGCATATCATTACGCTGGAAGATCCGATCGAGTATCTGCACCGGCATGATAAAAGTATTGTAAGCCAGAGGGAGATCAATGTGGATACGGAAAGCTATGTCAATGCACTACGTGCTTCGCTCCGGCAGAGCCCGGATGTGATCCTGCTTGGTGAAATGCGTGATTATGAGACGATCGATGTGGCAATGACAGCAGCGGAAACCGGGCATCTGGTATTTTCTACCCTGCATACGATCGGAGCAGCAAATACGGTTGACCGTATCATTGATGTATTTCCGGCAAACCAGCAGAGGCAGATTGCAGTTCAGCTGTCCATGGTATTGCAGGCTGTAATTTCACAGCAGCTTGTGCCGACAGTGGATGGAAAACAGGTCCCGGTATTTGAGATCATGACGATCACTCCGGCGATCCGCAATATGATCCGCGACAATAAGGTTCCGCAGATTGATGGGATCGTGTATTCGTCTAATAAAGAAGAAATGCATTCGATGGATTTTGGTCTTCTGAATCTGTATAAAGAGGGGAGGATCACAGCGGAGACGGCTCTCTCCTATGCATCAAATCCGGAAATGCTGAAGAAAAAGCTATAGAGAAACATAACAGGAAGGGGCTGCGGTGAAGCAGTCTCTTCCTGTTTATCGTCAGTGTTTTAAGATTTAGTCAAGGGCTGCAATTGCTTCGATCACGATATCATACTGTTTTTTGACATCGGTGATCAAACCGTCAAGGTTGTCGTATTCCTGGCTGCGGAGCTTTTCGGTCAGAGCACTGCTGACATTGTAAAGTGCAGTAAATCCAAGGTTTACGGCAACACCTTTTAAGGTATGCATTGCACGAAATGCGGTTTCGTAGTCCTTTTTAGCCCAGGATTCTTCAAATAAAGCCATATTGTTGTCTTGCGGAAATTTGAGGACAAATTTGTGTATCATATTTTCATTCATAAACCGGTGAAGAATATCATTATAATCGCCACCAATTTTTACATAACATTCTTGAAGTGTCATTGTCTACAGTCCTTTCTGAACTTTTTTATCTTTGTGAAATCCGTATATTTTTGCCCCCCAACATTTTAACATGATTGTAGCATGGCGCGTTATGCTTTACAAGATATTTCATATTATGAATTGTTATGGTAATGAAAAAGGCTTATTTATTCGAAGAAATTGCATCATTTAACTGATTGTACCATTCTTTAGTCTGTGCTTCGTTGCTGCTGTTCAGAAAAATGGTGGTATCTGTTGTCTTTATCTGAAGAACCGGAGGATGTTCAATCCAGATATACATCTGGCAATGTCCGGTTTTGCTGCCACGGAAATTACCGAGAAGTTTGCTGTTATCTTCGGAACCATCAGACCGGTAGAATTTTTCATCCGGCAGATTATCCAGAAGAGTTACTGATTCCACATCAGCGAGAGCAAAGGTTGCTGTTTTATAGCCGGATGTAATAGAATACTGGGCAGCATTTTCCGTCAGGCGGATCGGTGTAAAATCGATCCGGATACAGAGGATACACATCCAGAGGAGAAGAAGTCCGGTGCCGACGAGCATTCCTCCGGTGACATATTTTGCAGAAGGGTGTCCGTAGTTCAGAGAATAATTCATGCTGTTCACACGGTCCTGTACAAAATACCGTTTGTCATTTGGATTGTTGTACCAGCCTTTTCGCCAGTAATAGTCATCATCAATATAAAATGGTGTGCTGTCCTGGGAGAGGATCCGCTCTTTTTCCTTACGCAGCCAGAAAAACATGATCAATATGATGGCAGCCGGTATCAGTTCGAGGAAAATGTAGATGCCCATTCCAACTCCGCCAATCCAGTTGCTGGATGCAATATCCCGGATGATCCCGAGATAGGCGCCGGTATTGCAAATGTTGGAGACAAAAAGGAATATGGTGTATAAACGCTTTTCCAGTGCATTGATCTGCAGGTTGATCTGTGAATTTTCACTGTAAATTTTGTTTGGCATATGGGCGAATAAATAGCCGGTACCCATGTAAGCTGCCGCGACAAGAATTGTGCAGAGAAGCATGACTCTTCCATCACTTTCGGTCAGCAGATAAGTACGGACCTGTGGGAAAAACAGAGGGATCAGAATCACTGCAGCCGGGATCAGATGAAGCTTTGCCGGCAGTATCTTTTTCGCAATTTGTGAGGAAGTACGGGTATCCACTGCAGCGGACACATCTGCATTTGCTGAGCTGATCCATCCATTTTTCTGCTTAATGTCGTATACTTTCTGGTGATAATGATAGACACGGAGGATGGTAAGAAGGCAGAATTCTACGAACCACAGTGTCCATACGGTAATAAAAATAGAAAAGTAAGTAAAGCAAAGCAGGCATACCGCAATTCCTGCAAGCATGTTCCACAAATAAAACTGGCGGTTGTGCTTTTTATAAAGCTGGAGAAGCTCTTTTATGTCGGGATGTTCAAGTTCAGATTTAGGAATATGGACTCCCATCAGCATTCCTTCCCGGTATTTTGCAATATTTCCATAGACTCCGGCAAAGATGCCGACCATGGAAATGTCTGTAATTAAAAATATAATCAGCATCATCATTTCGCTGTTACCTCCATTTCGTTAAATGTTCTCTGGCAGAGTTCCAGGAAGTCGGTCAAAGTCATGCCGTGGAACTTTGCTTCTGCGCTTAAAAGTTCCAGTTCATCTGCCAGCTTTTCGTCAAAGCGGTTATCTGGTGGAGCAGAGGAAGTGGGATAACAGATGGTTGTTCCCTTACGGCGGTCTGTCTCGAGGAAGCCTTCTGTTTTCAAAAGCTGGTAAGCTTTGCTGACGGTCATGGTGTTGATACCGAGATCGGTTGCCATCTGGCGGACGGTCGGAAGCGATTCCCCCGGCTCAAATTCCCCTCGCCCGATTCCTTTGACAATCTCGTTGCGCAGCTGAAGGTAGATCGGGACTTCGGACTGCATGTTGATCTTGATGATCATATATCGGCATCTCCTTTCTGTGAGATTTGATTGTATTATACCATGTAATACAAATAATACAATAGGAGGATAAAAAAACAGGAAAATGATGTACACGCTTTCAAGGTGCAAATAAATCTTAGAATTTGTTTTCCTGAAAGCGCGTATGTCAGTTCCTTGATTTCGTGAACTAAGAAGGTTAAGATAACCGACTGCCTGTATGTGAGTTAATAAACTTCTGCATATAAGTCCGAATTTTTTCCATTTGCTTTTTTGTAGAAGGATTGCTATATGGAATCCTGTCGATAATGCGGTTTAAGTAGTCATTTTCCGCTATGATATCAAAGCTTTCTTTGAAGTTAATATCGAAGAAATAGACAATATAAGATACCCAGTAATCCATCTGTGTGACGCGGTCTGCGGAAAGGATACATTTGTTTTTAAAAACTGTTTCGTATACCTTTTGGGTTATGTTCTGTGTACCGAGTTCTTCTTCAGAAACGTTAATAAAGGTGTTTGTGGAGTCTACGAGCTTTACCCGGCAGTTGTCCAGCTTGTCCTCATCACGGATCAGCTTTGCGTGTAAAAGTGTCTGCGAATCTGAGATTTCAGGGAGTTCATAATCGCTGTGGTGGGCGATTGCAGTGTAAATGATGGAGTCCCATTTGTCATCCGGAAGAAAGCGGCGGATCATGCCTTCATCAAAAAGCACTTTTACACCGTAAGCAGCGTGATCCATTGTGCCAGGCTCAAAGCTGTCGTAGCGCTTTAACTGCTCAAAACGCCCGATGTCGTGAAGGAGTGCAATCAGCCTTGCAAGGTCGGTGTCTTCGGTTGAAAGATGCATCCTTTCGGCAAGCTCTTCTGCCTGTTTTACAACGCCGTAGGTGTGGATGATTTTTAATTTTATGCGGTCATTTTCGCGGTCGTATCCGTTAAGGTAAGATTCAAATTCTTGTTGTGCGAGTGGATAGTACATGAAATTAAGCCTCCTGGAAATATATGGTTAGTGATTAAAAGCTTTATGAATATGATAACACAAATTTTATTATTTTTTAATTGCTTCTGCCAAGAGAAACCAGTATTATTTGAAATAAGGCGAATGTAGAAAATCAAATCATATATAGATATGAGTGTATTTATTGTAGATAAAATTTTATATCTACACGAAACATGAGTTATGACGAATTTACTTATTAACCTTTTTCGATTATAATGGAGGCAGAAATGAGAAAACAAAAGAAAAAGATTCGTCATAACAAACAAACTCATAACCGGCAATATAAAGATCGATTATGGAGAATGATCTTTAATAACAAAGAAGATCTGTTGCAGCTTTATAATGCAATCAATCACACAGACTATCAGAATCCTGATGATCTGGAAGTAAACACATTAGAAGATGTCCTTTATCTATCTATGAAAAATGATGTATCCTTTCTGGTGGGTGGTACAATGAATCTGTATGAACATCAAAGTACCTTTAATCCCAATATGCCACTACGTGGCGTGTTCTATTTCGGAAGGCTATATCAGGGATATGTAGCAAAGAATGATCTGGATATATACGGAGAAAAAAGACTACGGCTCCCGATACCGAAGTACATTGTTTTTTATAATGGAACAAAGGATGAACCAGATTCAATGGAATTAAAGCTGTCTGATTGTTTTGAAGCGACAGATGATGAAAAATCGTGTCTGGAATGTACAGCGATTATGCTGAATATCAATTATGGTCATAATCAGGAGCTGATGCATCAGTGCAGACGGCTGGAGGAGTATGCAATATTTGTGCGATGTGTCAGGGAATATATGCAGTTGGAAGATACAATGGAAGATGCGGTTTCTAAAGCAATGGATGCCTGTATCAGGCAGAATGTGTTGACGGATTTTTTGAAGAAACATCGAGCGGAGGTGTTGGAAATGATTTTGACAACATATAATAAAAAATTGCATGAGAAGACATTAAGAAGAGAAGGGCGTGATGAAGGGATACAAAATATCAATCGACTGAACGGATATCTGTTAGCAGATAAAAGATACAGTGATTTAGAACGCTCAACAAAAGATACCGAGTATCAAGAAAAACTCCTGAAAGAATATGGAATAGAGTAAAATAAGAATCCCGTGTCAGATGTCAGGAGAAAGTGTAAGTTACTTTCTCCTGCGCCGGACACCTGCTTATATTCTGGCAGATGATATTTTTGCTGGATTGAATACAATTCTGGTCGCCAGAGGATTCGGATTTTTCTGGTGAGGTCAACGTGAGGATTCGCCAGCATTTCCCGGACAACATTTTTCAATTGTGTTGATATCATTTGAAGTTGCAGAATATTTTTTTGACAGATTTATAATTTCTTCTAAAATACTATTGATTGTCATAAAAATACCCCTCTATTCAGATATCCTAATAAATTCATAAGCAATCCGCGGAGTCCCGTCACTGACGTAAATAATCCCACATTCTTCAAATCCATTCTGCTTAAAGCAAGCCTGCATTGGTTGATTATCCTTGTGGGTATCTACACGCAGATGTGAGATTTGTGTCTTGCAAAAATCAAAGCAAGCCCGTGCAATCCCTTTGGTTGTTCCGTCAGATGCAAGGCGGTGAACGGTTCCGTATGGAGCCTCGGAACGCCAGCTTCCATTTTCAATGAGTTGATAGTTCGGCTCGTCTCCGATGATAAGTGTAAAAGTGGCAACGACCTTATCATTTTCTACGCAGACATAACTGTTACCATTCTGGATATCCGGTTCGAGATCTTCGAGAGCCGGATAATTTGCATTCCATTGTGTCGGGTTTCCGGTTGCGTGCATGAACTGGCGTGCGGTGTCAAAAATATTTAAAATCGTGTCTACATCTTCTGGAAGTGTTTTTCTGATTAACATAGTGTTTCGTTACCTTTATCTGTTTTTTGTTGTATATGAAGTATAACATTTGAAATAAAAAAAGAAAAGGTGGAGAAGAAGGGATTTCTGGAAGCGGTAAGGATTTTGCTTTCAGAAAAAAATATGCTGTTTGAGTCGTTGCGTGAAAAACTGAAAAGCTATCCGGAACTGAACAGTATGCTCTATTCGCTTTTATTTACAGGAAAAGCGATTGTGTAACAATCAGAATTAAAAAATGCCAGGCAGGATACAGCATGCAAAGGAGGAAAAGGGATTGCTGTACCCCGTCTGGCGTTTTCGTATACGGGAAGCTTTGGGGAATTGCCCATATACGATTTACTGAATTTTATCGAATGTAATGTGAGCACTTGGGGAATGCACCACAATCTTATAATCATTTGGATAATATCTTGTAGAGAATACGAATTCTCCGTCATTTACAAATACTTCAACGGAAGAAGTATCTGCAAGGATTTTTACATTTTCCAGAGTGCCGACTTCGGCGTAGCGAAGGCTTCTGCCTGCGGATACGGAAGTTTTACTTTTGGTTGTGAAATGCATCTGGAACCGTCCATTCTCATAGTCAAGGATCAGTTCATCTGAAAGGACAGCCTGGAAATGATTCTCCTTAATTCCATCTACATTTACTTCATATACCGGGCAGCCACTCTGGGTAAGTTCATTCTGAACATCCTGAAGCTGTTGTTTTTTTGCATCCAGCTCGCGAACCGGTTTCTGGCAGACTTTGCCATCTTTTATGAAGACTTCTCTTGGAAATGTAAAGCAGTGCTGCCATCCGTCTTTGATGGTCGGATTGGTATATTCTTCGCAATCCGGCATTCCCATCCAGCTGATATGGATGCGTCTTCCATCTTCTGCTTCGAAGCTCTGCGGAGCGTAATAGTCAAAACCATAATCCCACAGATGATAAGGGGATAATTTGTAGGAATCTAAAATGTCGCCGTCCACAAGGAAGTAACCGGACTGGTATACATTTCGGTCAGCCCACTCTTTGCCTTCCAGGCCCTGGACGGAGGAGGAAAGGATTTTGATGCCGTCCGTTTCAAAATAATCCGGGCATTCCCACATATAACCGAAAGGCTTTTCGGATTCTACACGGCTGCGGAAGTGCCAGTTTATTTTATCGGAGGATTCAAAAATCAGTGCCTGACCGACATCATTTTTAGTACGTGCGCCCTGGATCATGTAGTAGGTATCGTCCTTTTTCCAGACCTTCGGATCGCGCACATGGCAGGTCAGGTCAGAAGGATAATCGCTGTTGCGGAGCAGCTCTTTTTTGCTGCCAAAATGGATTCCGTCTTTGGTTGTGACGAGTACGGTATTTGCCTCACGGCCGGTGTTGATATAATCAAAATCTCCATCTTCCAGTTTGACATTTCCGGTGTAGTAAAGATACATTGTACCGTCTTCGAGGAAGGCAGATCCGGAATATACACCGTGGCAGTCAAATGGCTGATCCGGGTAGAGGGATACACCTTTGTATTCCCAGTCGATCAGATTGGTGCTGGTGTAATGACCCCACATTTTCACACCGCCTTCGGCGTTAAATGGGGAGTACTGGAAAAATGCGTGGAACACACCATCCATCTGACAAAGTCCGTTCGGATCGTTGAGCCAGCCAACCGGAGGCATCAGGTGCAGTTTCTCGCGGAACTGTGTGCCGGATGTCTGTTCTTTTGCTGTCTGGTTCTCTTCTGCTGTATTTACTAAGTTTACAAAATCTCTGGTTAATGCGTTCATATTGATTCACTCCTGGAAATAGTTCCGCAGGCAACGGTTCGGAAAACGTATTGATACGGATATCCGACACCTGCTGCGGGAGACAAATCTGATTATTTGTCATGAGTTATTTTATTTCGTAAGTTTCATAACAGATGATTTACCGGTTACAGTGCCGGGTGCGGCACATTCTACAGAATCATACAGATCTGTATTGGTAAGAATCATCATGGTTGTTGCCGGATGTCCGGCTTCTTTTATTGCATTTAAATCTGCTTCGATCAGCACGTCTCCGGCGTGTACTTTTGCACCGTCAGATACTTTCTTTGTAAATCCAGTTCCATCCATTTTTACAGTGTCGATTCCGACATGGATCAGAAGCTCTGCGCCGCCGTCAGTCAGGATGCATACTGCGTGACCGGTATCAAAAATGCTTACGATTTCGCCATCACAAGGTGCGGTGATGATGCCGTCAGCAGGTTCGATCGCTACGGTTTTTCCAAGGACTTCTGCTGCAAATGTATCGTCTGCGATCTGATCATTTGGAATGATCTTTCCATTTACTGGAGCATTTAACACTTCTTCGGAAGAAGTGGTTTTTGTATTGTCTGAAGCTGTTTTGGTTTCGGAAGCAGCAGATTCTTCGCTGTCTGTTTCCTCTACGGAAGCTGCAACAGTAACAGGAGCTTCTGCGACTGGTTCTTTCTTCTTGTCTTTGTAAAGTGCGAAGGATACTGCAAATGCAACACCGACTGCGATTGCCATCTCAATGACGTACTGAAGTGGCTGGTTCAGGCAGAGCAGGATTCCGAAGATACCGGTTACACCTGTTCCTTTTGCACCGAGGTGAACAAGGGAAGCATAAAGGGCTCCGCATCCTCCACCGATGCATCCGGCGATAAATGGTTTAAAGAATCTTAAGTTTACACCAAAGATTGCAGGTTCTGTAATTCCCATAAATGCACTGAGTGATGATGGAAGTGCAAGGGATTTGATCTTCTGATCTTTTGATTTTACAGCAACGGCAAGTGCTGCCGCACCCTGTGCCACGTTTGCTGCACTTGCGAGTGGCAGCCAGTAGGTTACACCGTATTTTGCAAGCTGTCCGATATCGATGGCTGTGTACATTTGATGGATACCGGTAACAACGGTCGGTGCATATAAACTACCCATGATCAGACTTCCAAGTCCGAGTGGAAGTGTCAGCATCCACTGGATTGCTCCGAGGATTGCATTTTCAGCCCATACGAAGATTGGTCCGACGATGGAAAGTGTAAGGTATCCGGTTACGAATACGCTGACAAGCGGTGTGACAAAAAGGTCTAAAACTTCCGGTACGATCTTGTGAAGCTTTTTTTCAAGTACGGATAAGATCCATACAGCGATGACAACCGGAATAACGTGTCCCTGATAGCCGACCATGTCAATGTGATACAGTCCGAAGAACACGCTCTGTGTCTGCTGAACACCTTCTGTTGCAACTGTGTAGGCGTTCTGCAGGGACGGATGGATCATAATCATACCGATAACTGCGCCAAGGTAAGGATTTGCGCCAAATGCTTTTGCAGCGGAGAATGCAATCAGGATCTGCAGGAATGTGTAAGCAATGTTACTGAAAAGGGTTGCAAATACATAGATCGAGCTGGTTGTGCTGATGTGTAAGAACCCGTTACTGTTCATGAAATCCAGTGCGTTCATGATTCCCATAAGGAAACCGCTGGCTACGATCGCCGGGATGATCGGTACGAAAATGTCTCCCAGAAGCTTGATGGCTTTCATAAACCAGTTCTGCTTTTCGGCAGCAGCTTCTTTTGCTTCTGCTTTCGTGCTGGCTGTGATGCCTGCGATTGCAATAAATTCATCAAATACTTTGTTGACGGTTCCTGTTCCGAGAATGATCTGGAGCTGTCCGGATGCTTCAAATACACCCTTTACTCCGTCTGCATTCTCAAGTGCTGTCTTATCCGCTTTCGAGTTGTCTGCAATGACAAGGCGAAGTCTGGTAGCACAATGGGCAGCAGATACGATGTTCTTACTTCCACCCACATGATTCAGAATTTCCTTTGCGGTTTTTCTGTAATCCATATTCTCTCCTCCTTTAGATACAATGTGTAATCGATTTCATATCTTATGCTTAAATAATATGAAAAAAAATGCCATTTGTAAATATGGCATTTTTACTGATAATTCATATTGTTTTTTGTGAAAAGTGTTGAAAGAAACTTTCATTTCCTTAAGAAACTCCGGGAAATCAGGAAAATCAGGTAAGATTTTCGGAGTCTGAAGGGTCTGCTCCAACAAGACGGAAGCCGAGCTTCATCTCGATCGGGATCTGTTCTCCTCTTTCAATACTGTCAAGAAGTAGCTCTGCGCCGCGGATTCCACTGGTTTTGTAGCCGAAATGGATGGTTGGGATTCCTCCGGTGACGGCTTTTAACATCTGGTTATCTCCGAATCCGGTTACTCGGATGGACGTATTTTCAAGGATATAGCGCATTCTTGCACCTGCATCGGCTGCATTTGTCGGAATCTGCTTTTTTAAGTAGGTCTGAATGGCTTCGATTGCTCCCGCTGCTATGGTATCGGTTGCACATGATATGACATCGATATCACATTTGCTTTCCAAAAGATCCAGAGCAGACTCATATCCGGATTCCAGCGTGAAGGCTGAGGTTCGCTTATTTTCCTCGAAAAGCGTGACACCTGCATTTTTGAGTCCTGCGATAAATCCGTCCTCTCTTGCGGCACCAGCAGCTTTGTCATCACGGGTAACGCCGATGTAAGCAACTCCTTTTTTACTGAATCCGGCAACGGCCTGTCCCATTGCCTTTCCTGCACCGTAATCGTCGTGGTAAATGCAGTTTGCGTGTGAGGTGCGCTGCCCGATCACGACAACAGGAACCTTTGTCTCTTTTAAAAATTTCCGGTGACCGGCGGTGAATATCGTACCGACAAGAATAATTCCGTCCACCGGATAATTTTCAAATAACCGGAGGTATTCTACTTCCTTTGCAGGGGTGTTGTCGGTTCCGGCAAGAAGCATCTGATAGCCTCTTTCGGCGAGAACACTTTCAATTCCGGCAGTGATCCGGCTGATGGATTCAGAATTGATCTTCGGGACGACCACGCCCACCAGGCTTGCCTTTTTGGTACGAAGCATACGCGCCTGTGCGGATGGCTGGTATCCGGTTTCTTCGATGACTTTACGGATCTGTTCTTTTTTCCCTTCACTGACGTAGCCGCCGTTCAGATATCTTGATACAGCTGCGCTGGAGACACCGGCGAGCTGTGCGATTTCTTTGATGGTCATAATCTGGTAAATGAAACTCCTTTGTATTTGATACTCTTATTATAGTGGAAAGCAAAATAACAGACAAGACCGGAGAAAGGAGAAAATCCAATCTTGGTCTTGCCTGTATTATTTTGGTTATAACTTTTTAAAATGATGTAAGTGTCAAAAGTAAATTTTGCCGTTCACATCATTATTATAATCTGCGATACAGATTTTTATAGCGTTTTTTGTCCTCTTTCGTTAAGATAACAGCCAGAAGCAAGAATGCGACTCCTGTCAGAAGAACGATGATCCAGGTAAAGATTGGCGTATGATTTTTGTAAATAAATCCGATCAAAAGCTGGTACAGACTCATAAATCCGATACGGATGATCTCCATCAACCCGTGGATTCTTCCGCGGTGGCTGGATGGGATACGCCTGGTCATGTACGGGCTTTCCGCCAGCATGTAAGAAATCTCACCCCATGTCAGTACGACCATTGCCGCATAATAGAACGGGATGTGCCCGGAAAAGAGGATGAACAATACGTAGCCGACCAGTGTCAGTAAAAATCCGTAGATTGTCTTTTTCGGTTCGGAGGATCGCTTCAGGATCTGGGTGATAAATGGTGTGAAGAGAACAACGATAAAGCAGTTGATGCTGGTAACTGTTCCGAATATCACCGCACCGGTATCCCCGTGCAGACGGATCAGATCCATAGGAAAGAGATAATTATACATCTGGTAAAGTGCTGTGTACCCGCTGGTGATCAGAATGAACAGCAGAACAAGCCGGTTTTCTTTAAGAATCGTCAGCAGGCTTTCCCCGTGGCGTTCGGCCTGATAAATGGCGTTGCTATCATTTTCTTCTTTTTCCGGTGTGATATTCTGTACAAAGAAATAGATCAGCACAGAAGAAGTGCCGATGGAAATTCCACTGAGCAAAAATGCAAGCCATAAGTAATTGCGAAACATAAATCCGGCTACAGCAGAAGCCATCACGCCGCCGAGATTTGCTGTCAGATACTGGAGGGAATACCCTCTCTCCCTGTCCTTGCTGAGGGTGATGTCCGCAGTAAGCGAATTGTAGGACGGATTTTCCATGTTCTGGCAGGTCGATGCGATAAACATCAGCACAATGGATTTTGTCGTCAGCGGGAGCAGTCCGCAGATGATATAAGAAATGACGGAAATCATATCCAGGTAAACGATATTCATTTTCTTATTAAAACGATCGGCCATCTTTCCACCAATCAGATTTGCCGGGATCGTCAGGATCCCCATCAGTGCCGTGATCCAGGCAACCTGCACGGCATTCATCCCAAGCTTCTGGCTTAAGATCATCGTCAGCATCGGACGGACCATTGCCCCCATGGCCGTCACAAAGCGTCCGAAGCATAAGACATAGTTTTCTTTTCTAAGACCTTTGTATTGTGAAATTAGATTCATGATACATTTTCCCCTTTGCATATTCCCCAGTTTTAAACTACTAATAATATACAATGAGGGCACTTTTTTGTCTATCTTATTCCGTCGGGTTTCAGCAAAAAATGGTGGTTGATTGAAGCCGGAAAATGATGTATGTTAGTACTTAGGAAATAGAAGGTGTAGGGGATTACGACTGAGCGAAAAAGGAGAATATGATGAAATCAGAAGAAGTTACGAGAATACTGGAAAATGCCATCCGTATCGGAAAAGGTGTGATCCGGTATGGAAGTGTCGCATCGTATATTCCGGAGCTTGCCAAGGCAGATAAGAATAAACTTGGGATCTGCCTTTACACAATAGACGGCAATCAATTTGAGACCGGAAATACAGAGGACAGATTTACGATACAGTCCATTTCCAAAGTAATGGCACTGTGTCTGGCGTTGGAAACGTTTGGAGCAGAGTTTGTGTTTGATCATGTGGGCGTGGAGCCGTCGGGAGAGGCTTTTAACTCACTGGTAGAACTGGATAACCGGAGCAACCGGCCCTTTAATCCGATGATCAATTCCGGAGCAATTACGGTTGCAAGTCTGCTAGTGAACCATTATTCCATCGAAGATATGCAGAAGTATATGCAGGAAGTATGCGAAGATCCGGAGATCGCGATAGACGAAGCCGTATTTCAGTCTGAGATGGCGACCTGCGCAAGAAATAAGGCGATTGCCTATCTTTTAAAAAGTAAGGACATCATTGATACCGATGTAGAAGAAAGTGTTACCTTTTATACCAAGATGTGTTCCATGTCGGTAAATGCAAGAGATCTGGCAAGGTTCGGTCTTCTGCTGGCAAATGACGGAGTGCAGCTTTCCACCGGAAAACGTCTGATCTCATCTCAAACTGTGCGGATGGTTCAGACCATTATGCTTACTTGCGGAATGTATGACGGATCGGGGGAATTTGCATTAAGAACAGGAATTCCGACTAAGAGTGGAGTCGGCGGAGGTCTCCTCAGCGTGTCGAAAAAGAAAATGGGAATCGGGATCTACGGACCGTCTCTTGACAAAAAAGGAAACTGTATCGCAGGCTGCGAATTGTTGGGATATATTTCAGAAGCACTGCATCTTCACATCTTTGATACCAGAGAGTGGAAGGTAGAAGAATAAAAAAAGACGATACTACAGAAATTCTTTCATAAGAGTTTCTGCGGTATCGTTTTTCTTTTATCTTAAAACAGATTTTTGAAGTTTCTCTAAATCAGCTTTATCCGGATGAGATAAAGCTCTGTCAAAGTTTTCAATCAACATATCAAGATTTGGTTTGTGGTTTGGATCTTCTTTCATTTTCACATACCGTTCTCTCATAGCCATCGGCATCTTGCCCTGGCACATATACTCTCCTACTATCTGATTGCTCGGATCAATATTTTCACGTACGTTGTGAAGTACTTTCTGATAATACTCTTCGCTTCCACCAAAGCCGGCTGTTCCGAATAAGAAGATTTTTTTATTTCTAAGTGATTTTAACAGTGTGGTTGTCGCTTCGTCAGCAGTTCCTTTGTCTGTCCAGAAGCCGATATAGAGTATTTCTGACTGCGGATCTGCATCTTTACATAGGCCAAAATAATCGAGAGTTTCTTCCGGAAGTATTTCGCGGATCGCGTCGGCAAGTTCCTTTGTATTGCCTGTCATGCTGCTGAATAAAATAGAATATCTTTCTTTTCCCATGTTTATTACCCCGTTTCTTTTAAACATATTTTAATTATAACACTATTTTTTAGGATTGACAGTTTTTTTGTGGTAGGCATAATACAAGAAATAAGGTAATATATAGGTATGAATAAAGTCATTTGGAAAGAGAGGTATGAAAGCAATGGTTGATTTGAAAGTGCTGGAAGAAAAAACACCGATTCTGAAGGAAATCCGCAGTGAAAAAGAAGTGTTTTGGCAAAATCCGGACAAATCAGCTTGTGGGGAAGCAATGGAACAGATCGAACTTGGTATGGAAGATGTAGAAGATGCCGAGCGCAGACTGGAGCGTTTTGCACCGTTCATTATGAAATGTTTCCCGGAAACAAAGGAGAAAAACGGAATCATTGAATCTGTTCTGACACCGGTTCCGAAGATGAAGGATTTGCTGAATGAGAAATACGACAGCAATCTGGAAGGAAACTTATTATTAAAGCAGGACAGCCATCTGGCAATCGCCGGTTCGATCAAGGCACGCGGCGGTATTTATGAGATTTTGAAGCACACAGAAGAACTTGCATTAGAGCATGGGTTTTTGAGTCTGGAAGACAATTATGAGAAACTGGCGAGTGAAGAATGCAGAGAGTTTTTCAAAAAGTATACCATTCAGGTGGGTTCCACCGGAAACCTTGGACTGAGTATCGGAATCATGAGTGCAGCAGTTGGCTATCAGGTGATCGTACACATGTCAGCAGATGCGAAACAGTGGAAAAAAGACTTGCTCAGAAGCCATGGGGTAACAGTAAAGGAATATGAGTCAGATTACAGTGAAGCGGTGAAAAACGGACGTGCTTTATCTGATGCAGATCCGAACAGCTACTTTGTGGATGATGAAAATTCAAAAACACTTTTTCTTGGTTATGCAGTAGCGGCAAAACGTCTGCAAAAGCAGTTGGAAGAAAAGAATGTTGCAGTAGACGAGGAACATCCACTCTTTGTATATATTCCCTGCGGAGTAGGCGGAGCACCGGGTGGTGTATGCTTTGGACTTAAGCTGCTGTTCGGAGATTATGTACACTGCTTTTTCATAGAACCGACACAGGCACCGTGTATGCTAGTCGGAATGGCAACCGGACTGAACCAGGAGATTTCCGTACAGGATATTGGGCTTACCGGACTTACCCATGCAGATGGGCTTGCCGTGGGACGTCCTTCTGGATTTGTAGGCAGAGTAATGAAGAATCTGCTTGGCGGCGAATTTACTATCCGCGATGGAAAATTATATGATTACATGAGAGACCTTCTCGGAACAGAGAACATTTTTCTTGAGCCAAGTGCTTGTGCTTCTTTTGAAGGACCAATACAGATTGAAAGGAATGAATCTGCACGTAAATATTTACAGGAGAATCATCTTGGAGAGAAAATGAAAAATGCGACACACATTGCATGGGCAACAGGCGGAAGTCTTGTGCCGGAAGCAATTCGTGAAGAATACAAAAACACGTATCTGGAGAAATAAAAAGAACCGGCTGATTCATGAATGCCGATTCCTGGTATAAAAAACTGAGGTCATTGTTCCATGATTAGGAAATGCTGACCTCAGCGTTTTTGAAATATTTAATTGTTGCGCTATATGGAATAAAAGTTTTGCTCGCCATTGTTGTATAAATTTAAACTCACATTCCATATCAGGATTTCTTTAATTCTTCCCTATACAATTCGGTTATATATGCCGGACCATTGCACCACAGTTTTGTTTTCTCATCATACAGTGCTTTTCCTGTCTTTGAACATAGAAAATCTGTCAATACCTCTTTTCTGTCCTTGCCCGTCTCTTCTGCGATTTCTTCTGTCACCATAGCGATAAGAAGGTCGATTGTATAATCCAGTTTTTCTTTTGGAATTGTTACTTCAGCCATATCTTCTCACCTTTCACAAATTTCAGACACTCAATAGCTGCTTCCGTTTTAAAGCAATATTGATCTTTTAATTTATTGGGCAGCAACTGTCTGATGCAGAAATCGTCTGCTTCCTTATCGCCTGCTGTCCCGAAAGCCCCGGCAAGATAAGCAGTAAGGGTAGCGTTTGTTGCATCATCCGCAATCTTTCCTGCAATGATATCATACCTTGCCATTTCTTTGCAAAAATTCAGTAATATCTTCAAGCACAGCTTCATCACCTTCACAATGAAAAATCCCATAGCATTTTTCTATATATCCAAGAACATCGGCTTCTTTAAACAAGAGGATAATCTGTTCAACAGGTAAATGCCACTCTTCTGAAGCAAGCCGGATTAATCTTGTTTGCATGAAAGTAATCTCTGTTTTCTCACTCATAATGAATCCTCCTTAATTTCTTGGTCAATAATACTGGAATTTTCTACTCTTATCAATAACCCCAAGTCATCAGATTCCATTCTCCGCCTTCACTCCGTGCAAGCCACCATGACCAAGTGTATTCTTCGTTAGCTTCCCATGCACCGCCACCTTTTTTCGGCGAACGGAAACTGCTTTCAAATGCAATACATTGCGTAAAGGCTTCTTTATTATCATCCGTTCTTAAATTGTTCATCCATTCAATGTTATCTGCATTGTTGCATTCTTCATCGGGCATATAAGAAAGACTATGCAATTCACAGCCCTCAAACGAAGTGAACTGCTTTTTTATAATCTCAATGGCAGAGTCTATTTCTTCTTTTGAATAAACGGAAGATGTTCCATAATCAATTTCCACTTTTGATGTATCGCCGTCTTTTCCGCATCCGGCAAAGAGAAGAACCAGCACAATGCAAAGCATTACGGTTATAATCTTTTTCATAGTGAATACCTCCAAATACCGTTTTTTCGTTCTCTGCGACTTCCCGATAAACGGGAAGTTAACCTCCTGTTACTCATCATCTGTAAATTCCATCATCTCATCAACAGTGCAGTCTAGCTTCTTGCAGATCTTCTCAATCGTCTCCATTGATACATACTGATTTTTCCCCATCCGGGCAAGAATATTTCCACTGATTCCAGTGAGGTACTGCATCTCTATTCGCTTCATATTTTTATCTATGAGCATTTTCCACAATCTGTTATAACTTACGCCCATAAGCTATCTCCATATTTCTCATTCAAATATATTTTGATTATATCATGACCGTTGCTTCGCAACTATCATGATCCAATTCGCCGTTTGCCAATCATGCAAGCATGTTGGCTCTCTTGCGCTCATTATATCACGATTTCGTTAGGTCGAATACCTGTAATTTTTGATTTCTTCTGTAAAATGGAAAAGAGGATGCCCCGGCAAAGGGCAGCCTCTCCAACCATTTATTCTGAATTAATCAAATGGAATCTCACCATCTGGTGCTTCCATGAATCCATCCTTAACTGTTTTGGATGTTTCCGACGAATCCGCTCAAGCACCGTTATCCTTTTATGACACTGCCTGGAACTGGCTGTTATACAGATGACTATAAAAGCCGCCTTCTTTCAGAAGTTCTTCATGGGTTCCCTGCTCAATGATCTTACCGTCTTTCATGACGAGGATCAGGGAAGCGTTGCGGATCGTAGACAGGCGGTGTGCAACGACAAAGCTTGTACGACCTTTCATCAGGTTATCAAATGCTTCCTGTACCTGCAGTTCGGTACGGGTATCGATACTTGAAGTCGCTTCGTCCAGGATCAGCATTGGCGGCAGACAGAGCATAACTCTTGTGATACACAGGAGCTGTTTCTGTCCCTGGCTGATGCTGTCCTCATGCAGGACGGTATCAAGTCCCTGCGGAAGTCTGCGGATGAAATCCCAGCTTTTTGCCTCTTTTGCTGCCCGGATGATTTCTTCATCCGTGGCATCTGGTTTTCCGAAGCTGATATTTTCACGGACAGTACCGGATTTGATCCAGGTATCCTGAAGCACCATACCGAAGCTCTTTCTGAGCGAATGTCGGGAAATCTCATCGATCGGTTTACCGTCGATACAGATTTTTCCGGAATCCACGTCATAGAAGCGCATCAGGAGGTTGATAAATGTTGTTTTTCCGCATCCGGTAGGACCTACGATCGCAATACGCATACCAGATTCAACCTGAAGGTTAAAGTCTTCAATCAGAGATTTACTCTTGTCATAGCTGAAATCTACGTGGTCGATATCCACATTTCCATCCACCTTCTCAAGTACTTCAGAAGAATCGTTTACTTCTTCCGGTTCTTCTAAGAGGTCAAAGATACGTGTCGCACATGCAAGGGCGTTCTGCATTTCCGTGATTACGGATGTAATGTCGTTGAATGGTTTCATGTACTGGTTCGCGTAAGAAAGCAGTACGGAAAGACCGCCGACAGTCAGGGTTCCAAGCGGGATCAGGAATGCACCTGCAAGTGCTACGGCAGCGTAAATAATGTTGTTTACGAAACGGGTGGACGGATTGGTAAGGCTGCTGTAAAATACGGCTTTCTGGCTATATTCTTTGAGTTCTTTATTGATCTCATCAAAACGCTTTGAAGCCTTGTCCTCATATCCGAATGCCTTGACAACCTTCTGATTTCCGATCATTTCCTCGATCAGAGCAGTCTGTTTTCCACGGGTTTCACTCTGCTTTTTAAACATGGTAAAAGAGCGTGAGGAAATAAATTTTGCCACCAGGAAGCTGAGTGGTGTCAGAAGGATGACCATCAAAGTGATCCACACGTTCTTGGAAAACATGAAGATCAAGGTTACAACAACGGTCACAACGCCGGAAAATAACTGGGTAAATCCGAGCAGTAATCCGTCAGAAAGGATATCAGTATCGGCAATGATACGGCTCACAATATCGCCGGTGCTGTGCTGGTCCAGATAAGAAAGCGGAAGCTTCTGGATGTGGCGGATTGCCTGGGATCGGATATCCTGTACAATATGATAGGTCATGCGGTTATTGACAAGGTTCATGATCCAGATTGCGGCTGCAGCGATCACTACGAACAGAAGAATCTGCTTCAGATAGAGCCACATCTGGGTAAAGTTTACATTGTGCGCTGCTACGATCTCATCGATCGCATTACCGAAGAGAACCGGCACATAAAGCTGAAGAACCACTGATATTCCGGCAAGGATGATGCTGAGGATCAGGAGGATCCAGTATTTTCCGATATATTTAAAAAGCTTTTTCATTACATTGTCTTTTTTCATACCTACATCTCCCCTCTTTCATATTTTGCACGGTCTTCCGGGAACTGTGAGAAATAGATCTCACGATAAACTTCGCAGGATTTCATAAGTTCATCATGTGTACCGGATCCGGCGAGTTCTCCATTATCTAATACTAAAATCTTGTCTGCCTGGCGGATGCCTGCAACCCTCTGGGATACCAGGAAGGTTGTTGTCTCTCCTTCCAGTCCTGCGAGGGCTTTCCGAAGTGCTGCGTCAGTTGCAAAATCAAGTGCGCTTAAGCTGTCGTCGAGGATCAGTATTTCCGGCTTTTTCACAAGAGCGCGGGCAATGGTAAGACGCTGACGCTGTCCACCGGAAAGGTTCTTTCCGTTCTGCTCGAGCATGAAATCAAGCTGTCCGTCTTTTCCTTCTACGACTTCTTTTGCCTGTGCAACTTTCAGTGCATCCCAGATCTCGGAGTCAGATGCATTTTCATTGCCCCATTTCATGTTATCGCGGATGCTGCCTTTGAAAAGGACGGAGCGCTGCTGTACGATTCCGACCTTGTCGTGGATTTCCTGATTGGTGAGCTCTTTTACATTGCGTCCATTCAGTTTAACGGTTCCGCAGGTTACATCATAGAAACGGGAGATCAGGCTGACCAGAGTGGATTTTCCGCATCCGGTACCACCGATGATACCGACTGTCTGCCCTTTTTTTACAGAGAAACTGATATCAGAAAGGCTTGATGCACCGGCACCTGCATAGGTGAAGGATACCTTGTCGAATTCAACTTCATTTGCAGAAGGATCTGTCTTTGCAGAAGGGGTTTCCGGATAATGCATGGTAGTCCTGATATCCAGGACACCGGCTACACGGTCTGCACATGCCATCGCCTTGTTCAGTGTAATGATCAGGGAAGCCAGCTTGATCAGCTCGACGATCATCTGTGCCATGTAGTTGTAAAGCGCGACAACCTGTCCCTGATGCATGGTTCCGAGATTGACCTGGAGTCCTGCTCTTGCGATCAGGATGACAGTTGCAATGTTAATCAACACGTAGGTAAATGGATTTAACAGGGCGGAAATTCTTCCGACAAATTCATTTAACCTGGTCAGTTCGGTGTTGCTCTTTTCAAATTCATTTACCGATTCTTCTTCGCGGCAAAATGCGCGGATCACGCGGACACCTGTCAGATTCTCACGGGTAAGTCCTGTGACGCGGTCCAGGGCAGCCTGCACTTTTTTAAAAAGCGGGATGCTGACCAGCATAATGAAAATGACGCCGACAAATAAAAGAGGGATCGCCACAACGAATACCAGCGCACATTTAAAGTTGATCGTAAATGCCATGATCATCGAACCGATTACGATAAACGGACTTCTCAGAAGAAGACGAAGTCCCATGTTGATGCCGTTCTGGACCTGGTTGATATCATCGGTCATCCGTGTGATCAGGGTGTCCGTACCAATCGTATCAAGTTCGGTAAATGAAAAGCCCTGAATGTGGTCAAATACGGCCTGTCTTAAATTGGTTGCACAGCCGACACTCGCTCTTGCAGCAAAATACTGTGCGGTAAAACTGCAGCTAAGACCGACTGCAGCCATGAGGATCAGCACCAGGAACATCTTTACGATGTAGCCGTGGTCATTGTTTGCAATACCAATATCAATGATCTTGGCGACAACCACCGGAACCAAAAGGTCAAATACGACTTCCAGCAGTTTGAATAATGGTGCAAGAATACTTTCCATCTTGTATTCTTTCAGATAAACCCAAAGTTTCTTCAAACACACTCACTCCTGTTCTTTACTTCTTAGTTTTTTCTTGACCTACTCATTATAATGCGCTACCATCAATATGAATAATATTGTTTTTATGACAGCTTAATATAAAAAAAGTATAACAATGTGAGTGGCAAAAGGTATTTTGACCTATTTGATACCAGATTGCTACGTGCTTTGCACTCTCGCAATCCTCAAAAACATTCGTAATCCGCTCATTTTTCTTTGAAACATGGCTACTTACTCAGGTTTTTGGCGGGTCAAGAGGTCGAAAATCCTCTTGGAAGCAAGCTTGCATCGGCTTGCTGACCTTTTGACCCTGGTATCATCATATAACTAAACGGAGGGAAAAAAGAAAATGGAACTCAGACAGCTGGAATATTTCCGGGAAATCGCGAATACGGGAAGCATCAATGAAGCGGCGAGAAAGCTCAATATGTCACAGCCGCCCCTCAGCTATCAGATCAGGCAGTTGGAAAATGAACTGAACGTGCAGCTGTTTGAGCGTACCCATAAAGGGGTGATCCTGACGGCGGCAGGTAAGCTTTTGTATGACCGTGCGGCGAGCCTTCTGGATTATGCCAGATCGACAGAGCTTGAGGTGTCCCAAACGGGTAAAAAAAGGGTTCTGAGAATCGGGATCACGCCGACGACGGTCGGCACAGTCATGCCGTTTATCGCAGAATTTTCAAAGAAAAATCCCGACGTGAATTTTGAGGTTCACGACGGGATCACGTATACGTTATATGATTATCTTCAGGAAGGGATCATCGATATTTCGGTTGTCCGCACGCCACTCCGGCTGGATGATGTGGAGTCCGCAGTCCTGCATTCGGAGCCGATGATCGCTGTCTCCAATCCGGAGATGCCTTCAGAAAGGCGGAAATCGCTCATTCTTGAAGATTTAGTCCACAGACCGTTAATTCTCTACCGGCGTTATGAAAAGCTGATTATGGATGCATTTCACGCGCAGAATCTGGTTCCGGAGGTGTTCTGCCTGTGTGATGATGCCAGGGGCGCTACCCTCTGGGTGAAGGAAGGGCTTGCCACGGCGATCTTCCCGCAGTCCATGGAGCCGCTTTGCGAAGGGCTGACTTGTCAGGTGCTTGATGAACCGGATTTGGTGACGAAGATCCTTCTGATCTGGCAGAAGGGGCGGAAGCCGACGGCGGTAGTGCAGGATTTTATGGATGTCTGTCTGAAATAATTTAAACCGTATCAAAAATAATAATCCTCAGTTTATTTTTGATACGGTAAGTGAATTGTAAGACGGATTCTCCATGTTCTGGCAGGTGGAAGCGATAAACATCAGTATGATCGATTTACGAATTGTTTTTCGATTATACTGCTTTTTCAAAGTCTGCCCCTATACCCATTTTCACTTCAAATGTCGTTCCGCTATGCTTATTTGTATAAACTTCAATCGTTCCGTCATGAACCCGCACAACTTCTCGCACCATCGCAAGGCCAAGCCCCACACCTCCGAGTTCCCGGCTTCTTGACTTATCTACCCGGAAGAACG
The DNA here is from genome assembly GCF_027663865.1 of Coprococcus sp. AF99-45. Taxonomy (NCBI): domain Bacteria; kingdom Bacillati; phylum Bacillota; class Clostridia; order Lachnospirales; family Lachnospiraceae; genus Coprococcus; species Coprococcus sp. AF99-45. Next base: position 42,066 of record NZ_JAQDGZ010000009.1, on the reverse strand, counting down.
GTTCGAAGATCTGCTCCCTGAATGCTTCATCAATTCCATTTCCTGTATCCGAAACCGTCAGAACAACTTCGTTCTTCTTCCTTATTGCCGATACTGTAACGGATCCATTTTCCCGATTATATTTAATCGCATTTTCCACAAGATTATATAGCATTCTGTAAATCAGAATATCACTCCCTGTCAAAAACAATTCTTCATCTGCCTTTGCTCCTGCTCCCTGTGACTTCTGTATCAGTTCAACCTTTTTTTCCTGTGCCAGCGGTTCCAGATCTGTCAGCACTTCCTCGATCAGACTATGGAGCTCAATTCTGTCATTTCGCGATACGGTCTGTAATTCGCTCATATCCAAAAGCGTTCGGACCAACTTGCTAAGACGTTCATTCTGCTCCGTTACCATCTGAATTGTCTCTTCTGCCACTGCGGTACTCTCCGGATGTTCTGTTGTATGGTATAGATCCAGTTGTGCCTGGATTAAAGCCAGTGGAGTACGTAACTCATGTGCTGCATTTCCCGTAAACCGGCGCTGCGTCTCGAATGATTCTGAAAGCCGTATAAGCATCTTATTGTAAGATATGCGAAGTCTGTCCAGCTCTGCAATCTTATTCTCTTCGATCGTATAATCTTTCAGATTCTGTGCCTGAACTTTTTCCACTGTCTCTGAAAATTTTCTGAGTGGTTTCAATGCCCGTCCACTGATAAAATAAGTCGCTGCGCCGCCAAACAGCGCTACAATAGCAGTAATCAGAAGGCTTCTGCTTCTATAATCTGATTTGGAGTTATAAACCTTCATGGAAAACTGTGACACAAAGTCATCCCACTCATTATCCGGAATATCAATGTACACCGATTCCGGCTCTGTGCCCTGATCCGTGATAGACTCCTGAAGCGTATCGAAATAATAGACTCCGTTTTTATATAAGAAAAAGGTAAGACATCCGCATAATATGGTGATCAACACGGTTGTAAGAAGTGTTAATTTCCACTGGAGTGATATTTTCTTCATGCTTTGCTATTTCCCCCTATCTTATAGCCCTCACCGATTTTGTTCACGATTGGATCATATCCGAGTCCTGCTTTCAGTTTTTTTCTCAAAGAAGACATATGCACTCGGATGGAACCGCTAAAACTATCCACAGAAGAATCCCAGACATGCTCGATCAGTTCTTCCTGACTGACCGGTCTTCCCTGATTTAAAAGGAGATATTCTAAAATCCCATTTTCTTTTCTCGTCAACGCAACTGGGTTATCGTCTGCATATGCAACCCTTTCTCTCGTATCAAATCGAAGTTTTCCGCATTCCAGACAGATATTTTTTTGTATAAATTTTCTTCTTGTCAGGCTTCTCACGCGCGCTTCCAGCTCCTGCAGGTGAAATGGTTTTTCCATATAATCATTTGCACCGGAATCCAATCCTTCAACCTTATCTGCGATCTGACTTCTCGCAGACAGGATCAATACTTTTGTCTCTTCATTTTCTTTGCGAAGTTCCCGAAGGATCTCCATCCCATCCACCCCGGGCAGGTTAAGATCAAGCACGATCAGGTCATACAGTTCCGCATAGATCATCTCCAGTGCCTGCTCTCCGTCATTACACATGTCCACCTCATAACCTGCCAGATGCAGACTTTTCGCGATCATATCACATAATTTCTTTTCATCTTCAACAACTAATAATCTCAATTTACTTTTCTCCATTTTCTTAACAGGAAATTTACATCTCATATTATATAATGTAGTCACTGAACGGTCAATAAGCCGACTTTGAGCAATAACATTGAAAGGAGCAGTTACTATTTACAGTAACAAGTGGTATCTTAATGAAATCAGAAAAAGCAACACAAATTTTTTTACTTGTAGCCGGTCTTGTATTTTTCCTTGTTGGGATTTACCGTGGAGAAGCTGCAACTGTACTCAGTAAGGCAATAAAATTATGTATGGAGTGTGTCGGAATTGGATAAGAAATTAAAATCAAACAAGAACTTCCTGGTTCGTTTCCGCGGATGGTTTCAGGCAGCTGCAACACTGCTGACCAATCTTCATATTCCGAATCTGTTTAAAGGGAAAATTTATCAGGGAAAGGTAAAAACAATATGTGTACCCGGACTGAACTGCTACTCTTGCCCGGCTGCCACAGGTGCCTGTCCGATTGGAGCTTTCCAGGCTGTAGTCGGTTCATCAAAATTCAAGTTCACCTACTACATCACCGGATTCTTTATCTTGCTGGGAGTTCTGTTAGGACGATTTATCTGCGGTTTTCTCTGTCCGTTTGGATGGTTTCAGGATCTGTTGCATAAAATTCCGGGTAAGAAACTGTCTACTGCAAAACTAAAACCCCTGCGGTATCTGAAATACGCGGTTCTGGTCGTTTTTGTTATACTGCTTCCGGCATTTGTGACTAATTCGCTGGGGATGGGCGATCCATTCTTCTGCAAATACATATGTCCACAAGGCGTACTTGAAGGTGCAATTCCACTGGCACTTGTTAATTCGGGAATCCGCGCGGCACTCGGACATTTATTTACGTTTAAGTTTACAATCCTTGTACTTGTAATCATCTTAAGCATTTTGTTTTACCGCCCATTCTGTAAGTGGATTTGCCCGCTTGGTGCCATTTACTCGCTGTTTAACAAAATATCATTACTTAAGATTAAGGTGGATCCTGAAAAATGTGTTAACTGTCAAAAATGCAGCCATGCCTGCAAAATGGATGTAAATGTAGTAGACACACCGGATCACCCGGAATGTATCCGATGTGGAGCATGTATGAAAGCCTGTCCGACAAATGCGATCTGCTATCATTACGGATTTTCAAACAAGAAACAGGCTGACAATAAATAAGCAAAAATGAATCAAATGATATTCAAAAGGAGATTAAAAATCATGAAAAACAAAACAAGTAGAACAAACTCAATGAAATTAAAAAAAGTAATTGCGGCATCTCTTGCCGTTTTCATTCTTTTTGCATTCACAGGTTGCAAAACTTCATCCGGTTCCGCAACAACTGAAAGCTCAAAGCAGGAAGATACTTCCACAACAGATTCAAGCAGTTCGGGTGATCTGAATGAAAAGCTGAATGACCTTTACCAACAGGAAAACCAGATCTTTGCAGATCACAAAGATGTGTGGGACAAAGCATTTGGCTTTATGAGCAAGAACATTGACGATGATACCAAGAATGAAAACTATGCGGACTTTCTTGCAAATATAATAGAATCAAACAAAGATTCTTTCTCCGAAGAAGAATATGCTACTCTGAGTAAAGACATTGAAACGATCCGCGGTATTGAAGAAGAAATTGCAAAACTTGAAAAAGAAATTGCCGCAGCTGGTTCTTCCGGCAGTAGTTCCTCCGGCACAGATGACTCTACAGGTGTGTTTCACGGTTTCAAAGGGAAAGACCTGGATGGTAACGATGTAGATGAAAGCCTTTTCACCAAAAATAAAGTTACGGTTGTAAACTTCTGGTTCAGTGGATGCAAGCCTTGCGTTGAAGAACTTTCTAAACTGAATGAATTAAATGATACAATTAAGAAAATGGGCGGTGAAGTTGTTGGTATCAATACAGATACATTAGATGATAATCAGGATGGTATCAAAGAAGCGAAAGAAATCTTGAAGGCCAAGGGAGCTTCCTACAAAAACCTGACTTTCGACTCCGATTCAACAGTTGGAAAATATGCAGGAAACATTATGGCATTCCCGACAACAGTTCTCGTAGATAAAGACGGAAATATCGTTGGCGAACCTTTCATGGGCGGAATCGATGATCAATCAAACTACGAGCAATTAATGAAACAAATTCAGTCCATACTTGATCAGGAATAATTCATTTACTGAAGATGTATGCTAAATGAGGCTGTCGCATTAGTGCGGCAGCCCCTATTTTTTTTGGTGTATTCCTATTTATCAGGATTCCATGTTTAACCTTCTGCTAGCTCTGAGGTTTTCCGAATGCTTTGTTTATGATTTAGGTAACATTCAAGCGTAGCAATACAATTCTCTGTTAGTATGTCTCGAAAATGCTTTGTTTCTTTTATGTATTGTATTTAAAAACTCATAACCTGCTCTTCGTCAAGTCTTTTAAGAATTTCGCATGCCAGCTTAACAGCGTTATCAAAGTCGCTATAAGCTGAAATTCCGTAATGTGTATGTGCATAGCGAACCGGAACTCCGATAACGATAACCGGAACCGCTTTTTCAGTCAGATGTATAGCTGCACCGTTGGTTGAACCGGCACTACGAACTGCATCCTGAACCGGGATGCCAAGTTTTTCTGCTAAATCAAGCGCATATCTTTGATAATGTGGATTGGTGATCATACGGGCATCAATGTGACGCAGCATCGGTCCTCGCTTGATAGCTGTCTGAACCATATACGACTCAACGCAGGTATCATCTGCCGGACAGCCTTCAAAAACAATTGCGATATCCGGCTTAATTACCTGTGCTGTTACAGTGGCACCGCGTACACCAACTTCTTCCTGTGCTGCACAAGCGCCAACAATATCCACATTCAGCTCCTGACCAGCCAGGGTATGCATAGTCTTAAGAATTGCCGCACATCCCAGACGGCAGTCAAAGCTCTTGCCAACCATCAGATCTGTGGTTTCTGAATATGTAAATGTCACATCCGGCACTACGGGTTCACCGATACGAATGCCGAATTTTTCAACCGCCTCTTCTTTAGAAACAGCGCCAACATCTACCGTGATATCTTTCATATCCAGAGGTGCTTTACGCTCCTGCTCTGTCATGAAATGCGGAGGCTTGCTGGCAGTAAGCCCCGGAATATATTCTCCGAACCGGTTGCGAACCAAGACTTTATGAGCCGGAATATTGTGGTTAACCCAACCTCCGATCTGAATGATGCGGAGAGTTCCGTTCGGGCAGATAGCCTGCACCATAAAACCAACCTCATCACTATGTGCGTCAAGCTGAACAACCGGACGTTTGCCGTTATTTTCTTTACGGCGGATATACAGGTTGCGCATGCGATCTTCTGTAATTTCTCCGAGTCCTTCTGCGTAAGGACGAATCGCTGCAACCACTTCATCTTCGAAACCGGATGTACCGTTTGCATTTGAAATTGCTGCAATCATTTCCAATGTTGTTTTTTTATCCATTATGACACCTCTTTATGAAAGTTTTACTTTCTTGAATTCTTCCATGAAATCAACAATATAGTTTGCTGTAGTCTCAAGCATTTCCTTGCCCCACTCTTCTGTAGCGGTACTCGGATGATCCGGTCCGATCCAGCCGTTGTCTGTTACATGCGGAGTATTGCGAATAATATCAACGTTAACTCCCTTGAACTCAACAGAACGGAAACCGGTTGTCTTCAGATTATCAGACAGGTGCTTAAACTGGAGTTCACCACCTATCTCACTCTTATCAACTAAAGACGGATCGATTCCAAGAATCGCAGCTGTTTCCTCACCACCGCCGTGGCCGCCTTTCCACGCCGGGTTCATATCCCATGCCATCAGCCACCAGTTAAGCATAGCCACCAGACAGCCCTTATCTTCGAATTCCATGCCAAGGCGTTCAATCATCTTGATGTTTCCGCCATGCCCGTTCAGGAAAACGAATTTTCTTGCGCCGTGACGATACAGACTCAGAAAAATCTGGCGACAAAACTGATAGAGTACCTCATTGTCAATATCAATTGTACCCGGATATGGAGCTAAACACTGGCAGGAACCATATGGAATGGTCGGAGCAATCAAAACATCACTCTTTTTCTCGATTTTCTCCAACAAATGCTCCGGAATCAGTGTGTCGGTTCCAAGCGGCATATGACGGCCGTGACACTCAATACTGCCGATAGAAATAAGTACCATATCGTTTTTTTCAAAATATTCTTGAGCTTTCGGCCAAGTCAAATTTGTAAGTCTCATAAGTTCTCTCCTTCCTACTATAATTATTCTTCTCAGCTGAAAATCGGACTATTCGGAAACCAGACAGTCCGACATCCATCAATTACTGCGTTGCTTCCTATTCCCCTTTAGGATTTTTTTATGACAATGCAGAATTTTTGAGCTACTCTTGATAACCCAAGTATAGTCCATGCAAATATGATTGTCAACAATTTCAACTTAATGTTAACAGCGGGAAAATAGTGCTTTCGTTTTTGCTAACAATCCACTATAATTATAATAAGTTTTTTGCTAACGGACAAAAGACATCCGTATAATTTTTTCTATTAATTAGTAAGGAAATGAAACATGCGAGAAATTGGCGGTATGTTCTACTATGAACCAAGCGTACCTATCGAAAACGGATACTTATTCTGAAAATTTTATGAGGTAAATATGCAGAAACAAAGAAAAACATCAAATACTACTACATCAGAAATTGTTCTTGAATCTCTGCGGGAGCAGATCATCAATGGAATCCTTCAGCCTCAAGAAAAACTGGTAGAGGCTGAAATTGCCCGGAAATTCGGACTCAGCCGAGGTCCTGTGCGCGAAGCACTCCGACAGCTCGCTGTCGAAGGTTTAGTCGATTACTGTCCTAACAAAGGATGTACAGTCGCACTGCTTTCTCCACAAGACGCTTATGAAGTCTTTTTTCTGCGCGGCAGCCTTGAAAAACTGGCAATCCAAAAAAGTAACTGCCTTCTTAGTGACTATAGTCTCATGATAATGGAAGCCAGTATTGAAGAATTTCGAAAGGCTATTCTCGAAGGCAATACTATGAAGGCTGTTCGTGCAGATGAGACATTCCACCTGCAGATCATTCGTTCTGCCCAGCTTAACCGACTGACCAAAATGTGGGAGCTGCTGAGTCCACTGAATGGTGCCATGTTCCTCTCGGTTCAAAATGCTAATCGCTTTGGACAGTTAAGCGGAGATGCTGAAACGCTTCAGAATGCCAAATGCTTAGAACCAAACACACCGGATCAAAATACCTCTTATAACGGAAGCGCTGCAGTATGGACACACCAATGTCTGTTGGAGGCCATCCGGATTAACGATCTCCAGACAACCTGTGATCTTCTGGATCAGCATTATGAAGAAACCGGCAGACGTGTATACAGACTTTCACTCATGAAAGAACAGAGCTTTTGATCCGTTTCATTAATAATGGTTTGAGGGGCAAACTTGAGGGTTTGGTTTGAAGGGTTCATAATATGTTTCTTTTGTCTTTTGGATCGACTTCATCACCAAGGATTTCTTTCATTTCATGTATAAGGATTATGCACAGTCCGTTTTTCATAAAACTTATTCTGTTTTTCAACTTCTGTGATATAATGCTTTATTATAATAATTCCCATGGACAAAATGAGGTGAACCAAGTGAAAAAGAAAACACTTGTGCCTCTTATCATTTTTTTACTGGGCATATGCCTTGTTAGTTTGATTGTATACAAAACAGACGCCCACGAAAAAGAGCAGAGACACATAACAGCACAATTAAACGTAGCCACCTATGGCGAACGAATAAAGAATGAAATTACAAATGGAATTGAGATCACAGATACCTTGAAGCAAATCTTAATAAGTGAAGATGGCGAAATCCATCAGTTTGAAACAATTGCAGGAAATCTTATGTCTGATTCTATTGAAAGTGTACAGCTCGCTCCTAATGGTGTTGTTACAGATATTTATCCGGCTAATGAAAAGGAGGCAGGTAAGATTGATTTGATCCATGATAAAGACCGCGGAAAAATTTCCTGTTACGCAAGAGACAACCATACAATCATTACGCAGGGCCCCTTCAAATTAAAACAGGGAGGATATGGAATTGCAGTCCGCAATCCCGTATACCTGAAAGATAAAAATGGACATGAGTATTTCTGGGGATTTACTATTGTTATTCTGCGTGTTCCGGATATTTTTTCAGATTCAATCAGTGCACTTTCAAATTTTGGATACGAATACAAAATTTCAAAAACAGACGCTCCATGGAGTGATACTTATAAAGTGGTTTATCAATCAGATGGGCAAATAAATCGTCCTGTTTCTTATACATTTACAATAGGAGATGAAAACTGGAAATTTGAAGTAACTCCTAAAAGTGGATGGAGAAATGCCACATTACTGATAATCATCATCGGAATATTTCTTACAATAAGCCTTCTCCTGTCAGTTCTTACCAGAGTATGGTTAGTAGCAAAAGAACATAAGAAAAAGTTTCAGATACTGGCGCGCACAGATTCTCTTACAAATATTTATAACCGCTATGGATTTGATGAATTTGCAGAAAAAATGATTCAAAAAAATCCAAAAGCACATTTTGTGGCTGCGCTCCTTGATATTGATGATTTCAAGTTTATTAATGATATCTATGGACATAATTATGGAGACAGGGCACTAAAGAATCTTGCAGACAGCATGAAGACTTTTTTCCCATCCGATGCATTACTTGGAAGAAATGGTGGTGACGAATTCTGCATTCTTTTACCAAATTGTACCTTTGCAGAAGCAGATATACAGCTGCAGAAATTCACCAAACTTCCTAAATCATTCTCATACCATGGTAAGGAACATGCATTTTATATTTCTCTAGGATATGCAGAATATCCAACATTTGCATCCAATCGTTCACAACTCATGCGCTGCGCAGATGCCGCTCTTTATGAAATAAAGCTTCATGGAAAAAATGGATGTATGGTCTACAGAGAAGGACTTCGGTCAGGTGCCCGCAAACAGCTTGGATTCGCATTCAAGGATATCGCGGAACATCTTCCAGGTGCATTCATCATATACAGAGCTGACAAAGAAGATGATGAACTATTTTTTGCAAATGATGAATTTCTTCATATGTCAGGATATAAAAATATAGATGAACTGTTCAGACTTACTAAGAAAAGTTTTCGCAACTTGATCCGGGAAGATGAACAGCAACAGATAGAATCAAGTATCTGGGAACAGATTGACAGTGGTAATGAAAATGACTATATTCACTTCCATCTTCGAAAAGCTGACGGAACTTATTTTTCTGTGCTTGATCATGGAAGAATTGTAGAGAACCCGCAATACGGAAAGGTATTTTACGTATTGTTCATGGATTGGAAAGATATGCATATTCGTTATAATGATAAATTCGCAAGATAATAAAATATTGCAAAAAAACAGAGCGTATGATCTATTTTCATACGCTCTGTTTCGCAGTTTTCTTTGCTGCTTGAGGATTTTGCAGGATTTCTGCTATATACACAATTCATTGGCAAAAATCTTGTAAAATTCTGAAAGTCGGTACAAATTTTTCATCGGATAACATTTCTTTTTCTTTATCTATGTTCTATCTGCCTTTTACAGTTTCTTCACAAACAGACAGCGAATTGCATTTAATATGGTGATAATCATAACACCTACATCAGAAAAGATTACTGGAACTTTATTTCATTTTTAATTCAACAAACTTTTGTTTATCTCGTTCTTAAGTTCATCTTTATTCTCGTATGTTCTCACTATCGGAATCGTACTCTGTCTGTTCTACATAATCTGCGGAACAGTCTCGTTTGTACGGATAAAAAAATAAACTGAGCCACGGCTGTTCCAACACGAAATCAGCCGTGGCCTTATTTATATCATTTCACTCTTTTTTGAAATAGAACAACACCACAGCAACAACTCAAATCGACTTAAAATTCCAGACTATTCGCATTCAGCAAGAAATACTTCATTCCCATGATGACAAAACCTTCATCATTTCTCCAAGGCTTTTTGCTGCCATTTACAATGACGATCTTCTTGAAAGAGTCCGGGATATTACGCAGAGAATTGAACTCCTGCGTCTGTTTTTCTTCCGAAGTCATGTCATATGCAACCTGGATATAGTATCTCTGGTTTCCTTGATTCACCACAAAGTCAACCTCCAACTGCTTGCGAACACGTTTGCCCTCTTTATCCTTATCGAAGATATCCACGACACCCACATCAACATTGTAGCCACGGATCAGCAACTCGTTATAAACAATGTTCTCCATGATATGAGTAGGCTCCTGCTGTCTGAAATTCAGACGTGCATTTCTCAGTCCCAGATCAGTAAAGTAGTATTTCAGATTTGCACCGATATACTTTCTGCCCTTAATATCGTATCGGCTTGCCTTGGAAATCAAAAAAGCATCTGTCAAATGGTCGATATGCTTGGAGATGGTTTTATTAGCATAAGTCATCTGGCGCTCACTGGCAAAGGTATTGGCAATCTTTGAAGGGTTGGTCGGTGCGCCGATTGCAGATGCAAGCACATCAACCAGAATCCCAATCTCATCCACGTTCTGAATCTTATTTCTTTCAATAACATCCTTCAGATAGACATTTGCAAAGATGTTCTTCAGATAGTCCGCTTTCTGTCGTTCGCTCTGGAAACTTACGATCTGCGGCAATCCTCCGTAGATCATGTAGTCATCCCAGGCATCATCATAATCGCCGTCATAGACAGAATAAAACTCTGCAAAGGAGAGAGGGTAGATTCTAATCTCATCACCTCTGCCACGGAATTCGGTCACAATGTCGCTGGACAGGAACTTGGAATTACTTCCGGTGACATACACATCAATATTGCTCATGCGTAGCAGGCTGTTCAGCACTTCCTCAAATCGTAGCATGAACTGCACTTCATCCAAAAGGAGATAATACTTCCCGTCGTCTTTCATGGCATCCTTGATGTACTTGAAGCATACCTTGGGATCTCTTAATTCCTCATTTTCAATACCATCCAATGCAATTTCAATAATATGATCAACATCAACGCCGTTCTCCAGTAAGTATCTCTTAAAGATGGTAAACAGCAAAAAGGATTTGCCACATCTACGAATGCCGGTAATCACCTTTATCATTCCATTATCTTTTCGCTCGATCAGCTGCTGTAGGTAAGCGTCTCTTTTAATCTCCATCGTTACACTCCCCATTTCCGTGCATCTGCACACTTTTTAGTAATGAAATTCTATCACAGAACGACCTGAATTTCAATATGTATTCCCATTTTATGTGCATCTACACACTTTTATGTAATGTTGATAAATATATTTTCAGATTTTTTTGATTGCAGTGTCTATAATCGACTACTCCAATCGTTATTATAGGTAGACAACAAAAAGAAGATGGTTCCGATGTTTCATTAAATATGTTCGTTAGTCTTTTACGCAAAGGATTCTATCTCCTCTGCGCCCTAATGCTTTTCGGATTCAGTTCAACAACTGGAAGTTAATTATAAAGGTCTTTGCAAATACACCATATCTACTAACTGTACTCCGCTCTCGTAGATTGGGTGATCGTAATTATCTGTAAAGAAATTTGATATAATATGTGAACGGACAAAACCACACTTTTCATAAAATGGTATTGTCAGTGGGCTATCGCCTGTTCCGACTTGCAGAATGGCGTATTGTTCTCTGTAATTATTAACAATAAACTCAATTAAGGCTCTTGCATAACCTTTCCCTTGATATTCTGGAACTGTCGCAATGTTCTTGATTTCGAGTATATCATTTTTTTCATCCGTTATGACACACTCGCACTTGACCCCATTATCATCAAGTACATACATCTTGCCGCTATCAAGATAACGGTCAACCATATCTTCCTGCTCATCTGCTAATAGGAGCAAATCAAGATATTGTTTTTTATTCTCTTTAACTTCGATAATTTTCATCAATCGCACCTTCAAATTCCGATTTCTATTTTTGTTTCCAGAGCATGGTGTACTCTTTTTCACCAGTAACTTCATCCAAACCTTCACATTGAATAATGAAACCTTCTCTTTGGTAAAAAGAAATTGCTCTGGTATTCTTCTGGTATACATTTAATTGTAATCTGACTTTTTTATCCTTAATATAATCCAATAAAAGCTTACCTATGCCACATGACTGCATTTCTTCAGAAACAAAAATACCTTCGATATATTCATCGTTTAGTCCTACAAATCCTTGTATCATTTTATCTGCTTCAAACACATAGACTTCGGATTGTGACATCATTCCTTTTACTAGTTCATAATTACTTTTCCAGTATTGCTTGGAAATAAAATAATGTGCTTTCAGATTTGTCTTTAACCATATGTCGGCAACTCTATCGATATCTCCGTTCAGCAATTTTCTAATCATAACAAATATTCTCCACAACTACATCCTTTATGCTTTTCTCTTTTTTCCATTCTATCACAAGCTCACCATTAATCATCAAGTTTTTGATTTTTTTCATTTCCCCCACTGTAAAACAGCCTCTGAGCGTTTCGTTATATAGAGGGGTACAAATAAGAGCAAGATCCACCCATGTTTAACAGTATTGCCATTTGGCATCTTGTTCTCCTATGGGATTTATCTTGATGGGGATTTCCCAATACCCTCTCAATAACAGACGTTTCACTTGTCTGTTGGTTCCACCTAAAGGTGTTCACAGCACTATTTCTAATATCGGAAGGGACAGCCGATATTAAAATACGTGGACTCCCAGCGGGAGGAATAGTCGCAGCGAAAGGAGGAATATGAGAACAGAAAACAAAGATAAAGAACTAAATCACAGACATTTTATAGGATTACGTCTTACAGATGTCGAACTGGATTTATTAGATCAAGGTGCAGCTTGTTTGTCCATTAGCCGATCAGAATATCTGAGAAAACTCCTGCTTGAAAAACAAATCAATCATCAGATTGAAGTGGTTGCAGACATGAATGACCTCAGAAAACTGGTCAGTGAATATGGAAAGATCGGATCGAATCTCAATCAGATTAGCTGTCAGCTAACAAAAATCGGATTGCGTTAGCTGGAAATTGATCATTTTGAATGGAATTTTGTGTCACGAACGTGATTAGAAAATAACAAAAGCGTTCGTTGTCAGCTAATCCAGCTAACATTTTCGAACGCTTTGAAGCCCGTCGCCAAGAGGATTTGAACCTCCGACCCCTCGCTTAGGAGTTCTCCCTGCAATTCGGTAGCACTTGGTATCCTCTGATACCAGATGACCGCTTGACGCTGTAACTACGGGCATTCTACGAATTAAGCAGATGCTTCCTTCTGTCCTAACCGGTACTCCATATCCACTTGTGGAACGGTATCTGTTAGCAGAATGTTAGCAACTCAAAGTTCGTAAAATCGTCTAGTCATTCCAACGCTCTCGTTGGAGAATTGGATACTCGAATGAATCAACACTAGACACTAAGGAGTCAATATCAAAAGGCTCTGCGAGCTGATAACCCGCAGAGCCATAAAACCGTGAAGCTGTTTATGCGGCTAACTATCTTGCCGCTGTTGTGCTTGCGAGCCAGCTCTTTACGGTTTCAATATTTACTTTTATAACCTCGGCAATATCCTCAACGCTCATTTTCTTTTCAGCGAGGGAGTAAGCCACATTCTTCTTCGTTTCAAGTTCTCTTTCATCGCAAAGCTGCTCCATTTCCTTGCACATATGTTCCACCCCTTTCTCGGTCTCTTTCAGTTCGTGTACGCGGTCGGCCAAGGCTCCTGCCTGCATCTCTTTCGCTTCCTTCACACGGAAATCGTGCATCAGTCTTCCAAGCTCGCTGCCATCGTCCTTGCTGGAATCCACGTAGATGAAGTGCTCCTCGTCCCCGAACTCCTTGCCGTTCTCGCGGATTATCCGGTCGATATGGGCTATCGGGAGTCCGCATCCAAGCGCGTCCTTCAAGGTGACAAATATCACGTAGGTCTCCGGGAGCTTATCGAAGTTCTTTCCCGTATCCAGCACATTTGAGTCCATCATCCCAAGATGGTATCTGGCACGTTTCGGGTGCGCTCCCTCATCATCCTGCTGTATCTCGACGTTGAAGACGCGTCCGCTTCCATCCTTTGCCACGCAGTCCAACACGACGCCCCTGCCGTGCATGTTTCTGAAATCCATCTGCGTCTCATTGTCGATGACGGTCAGTTCTTTGTCTTCCAGAATAATTCTAAGGACATACTCGCAGGCATTCTTATCTTTGAATACGTTCCGTGCGAGAATATCGCTCATCACGGTCAGGTTCTTAATCGTTTCCTTGTATCTCTCCTTATGCAAAAGCATCGTTTCTTCCTGATTCATCGGTGTTAACCACCTCCTGTTCGACTCACAAGAAGGTATCAACCATCTTGCTATATATATATTTTACAAGAAAGCCGGTAAACATTCAAGACTTGTATTTTCCCCGCCGAAAGGACAAAATCCTGCGGCTTGCGCGGAGTGGCCGGGGTCTGGGGCAGCGCCCCATTTCAGCAATCTCCGTGCATATAATGAGCGGTCGCGGTGCCCGGCGGGAAAGCCCCTCGCTTTTCCTGCGTCCGGCGCATCGCGGCAGCGAAGGCGAATGCACGGAAGTCGGAGCCGGTCAACTTTTCCGTTCCAAATGTTTCCGTCAATCCGCCTGCGGATTTATGAAAGATTTGTGGGCGGGATGGTTGAGGGGCGAATCCCTCTACCCAGATGAGAAAAGGGTCAACGTTCGCAAATAGGCGCAAATGGGTTCATTTGATGCCAAATGGTGTCTTTTTCTATCATCGGCATCCGTGCATTTGGCAGTTTCTACCTGCATGTTCGTGTATAGGACAGAGGGATAGAAAAATAGCCTGCGTTATAATCTGTCCCCAAGGAGACGGCATTCTTGCCGCTTCAAAAGACAGAAAATCGGAAAAGAAAGGATGATGCCACATGGCTCAGGATTTCGGCGATGACATGGGAAACGCCCTCCTAAACTTCGTCACAAGGCAGACGGAGAACTATCTGCGGTTCGGGCGTGGCAGGGAACGTGCTTTCGACTGGTGGCAGCGCCATTATAAGAAGGAGGGGGACACTCCCGAAGCCGCAAAAGCAATGGCTGAGAAGCAATCCTCTCGTGAGCAGGTGGTCGTGCCCTTTGGTACTTCCGAGGAAGCCGCCTACTATGCGCAGGTATGCCGCGAGAATGGTACCTATGCCGCCGCCTACACGGACAAACAGGGAAATGGTTTCCTTGCCTTTGCCAAGGAGGATGCTAAGACCGTCGCAGGGTATGCCCCGCAATTTAAGGACGTGATGGCGCGTCTCGATGAGCAGCGTATCACCGACGCGCTGAATCACGCGGAACCCGTGAATAAGAAGACCATGGATTCCCTCACGGAGCTGACAGGCTATCCCGACCTTCCGGCGGAAGACGTAACGGTCATTCCGGTCACCATCCGTTACAAGGACGCGCCAGACAAGACTTACGATGTGCTCTTTAGCGAGCAGGATACCGAAAACCTCAATATCGACGATTCGATTTTCTTCTCCGGCTACTCCCACAAGGAGCTTACCGAGATGGTCGGTCGTGAGACCCATGAGGATTTCGATGTGATTGCTGTCAGTGACCCCTATAAGGTTCATGCGACGCAAGTGAAAACGGATGCCCCGGAAAAGACTTATGACGCGCCGGGAAAGGATGCGCCTATCCGTAGCGATAAGGTTTCCCCGCTTCGTGCCGAGGACACCGCCATCCATACCCAGAACATCCGAAACGCTGCCCAAAAGGCAAGGGAAGACTGCACGGACTTTTCCGACTTCGAGCGCAAGATGAACGCGCAGGGCTTCGGCGTGACCGAAACCAGCAAGGGTGAGGTCATGGCCTACGAGCCTGCAAGTCTGAATAAGGACGGTTCGGTACCGGCGTATGAGCGCGGTCGCGACTGGCCGGTCTCTGCGGAGACGTTAAAGAACCGGTACGACCTCGATGTGACCCACAACTGGTTCGAGCAGAATACCCCGAAGGACGCTGGCACCCTCCCGGATGGAGACCTTGCCATGCAGAATGCGCGTCTGACGCAGGAGCAGATGCGTGACGAACAACAGTTGCTTGAGCCGGTTGCATCCGACGGTTCCATGGATAACGACGGGCGCACGCCCGACCCGAACTCCGGTATTGAGAGCCACGATGGCGCAGATACCGATTCCCGCACCGCCGTCATGGATGTAGAGCAGACCGGAAGCGAGATTCGCCCCTCCGATATTCGCGAGGAGCAGCAATATGATTCCGAGTCCTATTCCCTCACGGGAGAAGCACGGGATATGACCGCTGCCAAGAACCAGATGGATACGGAGACGAAGGCGCAGGAAACCACGCGGGAGCATGGTTCGAGCCTGCCCTTTAACGGCGAAGACGTATTGTAAGGAGATAGACCATGACACTCAAAGACAAATTGCCGGACAGGCTGAAATGCTCTCCGCTTCTTACCATGGAGTCAGACAGCGATATCGAGACCATCGCAGAATCCATCGTGAACCTTTCCGATTCAGATGGGGACTTCTTTAAGAAGACGGAAAAACTTCTTCTGATGGCAGCCCTTGGATATTTAAGGGACTGGTGCGAGCCTGCCCAGCGTACCATCGGGAACCTCATCTCCCTCCTCGATGCCGCCCTGCCAAAGGACAACGAGACCCATACCACCCTCGACAACCTTTTCTATGAAATGAAGTCCGGGTGCAAGCGCGTGAAATCGGAAGATGGCATCACGACCCTCTGGGAGCCTTCCGCCCTTTCCCGTTGCGACGGTCTCACTCCGCGCGATTCCAACGGTATTGATGTGTCCGAGGACTTTTCGCTCACCTGCTATGAAGGATTCCGCCACGCGGCCATGCGGGAGACGCGCACGAGTATTGTGACCACGCTCCTGCTTGTGCTGGAAGAAGTGGAAAAGGAGGATGCATATGGCAAATAGCGCGAACCCGGAAATCAATAAGAAGATTGCCACCTCGGCACTCGGTACCCTCTTCATCGCCACGGTCTTCTTCTATCTCGGTGACCGTTATGCCGAAACCCTCGTCACCTATCCGGGTCAGATTTTCGACCATCTGGGCGATGCCATGCTCACCATGTGGGAGACCATAGGGGATGCGCCCTTTACCCTCGATATGACCAGTAACTCCCTGCTGTTTGGCGGGGCTTGCTTTCTCATTATCTGGATGATTTGGCTTCGCTACGTGGCGTTCATCGGAAACTACCGTTCCGGCGAAGAATCCGGTTCCGCCCGCTGGGGCACTGTGAAGGAAGGAAAGAAGTTTAAGGACTTGCAGACCGAAGACAACAATCTTCTCTTCACCAAGAACTTCGGCCTTGCCCTGCACCGTCCCAAGTTCGACCCGGAATATGACCGCAACCTAAACGTCCTCGTGGTCGGCGGCTCTGGTTCCGGTAAGACCTTTAACTACGTGACCCCGAACATCTGCCAGCTCAACACCAGCTACTTTGTCACCGACCCAAAAGGTACCCTTCTTAAGGATGCCGGATACCTGTTCACGGACAACGGCTATAAGCTCAAGAGCTTCAATACCATCAACCTTGATGAGTCCATGCACTACAACCCGTTAAAGTACGTGAAGACGGATACCGATATCCTCTCCTTCGTGAACTGCTTCATTATGAACACGAACCCCGAGGGTAAATCGAGCGGTGACCCGTTCTGGGAGAACGCGGAGAAGATGCTCTACACGGCGCTCATCGCCTTGTTGCGTGACTGGTTCCCGGCGAAGGACTACAACATGTCCTCACTTCTCACGCTCCTCTCCCTTGCGGAAGCACGAGAGAACGATGAGAACTTCAAGTCCGCTCTTGACCTCATGTTCCTCCAAATCGAGGAGGGCAAGAAGTACAAGCAAAACGACGGCTCTTCTCCTGACGCTGCGGGAAATGCCGGTCTTTCAAGGAGCTTTGGCACCAAACAGGCAGATAACGGCTGGTCTTGGGTGCCCAGTAAGTTCAAGCGCAACTCCGACGGCGTGAAGCCCGCCGACTGCGGGGGACTTTCCGCCGACGAGGACTTCGCCCTGATGAACTACAAGAACTTCAAGGTGGCCGCAGGCAAGACCTTAAAATCCATCCTCATTTCCTGCAACGTGCGCCTTGCGCCCATCGCGACGGACGGCGTGCGCGAGCTTTTGACCTATGACGAGATGGAGATTGACACCCTTGGTGACCCGGATGCGAAGGTGGCGATTTTCGGCATCCTCTCCGATACCGACAAAACCCTCAGCTTCCTGTTCGCCATCCTCATGTGGCAGACCATCGACCAGCTGTGCCGAAAAGCCCTTTCGGATTATGGCGGGAAACTCCCGACCCCGGTGCATTTCATCTTCGATGAGTTCGCCAACATCGGCACTATCCCGCAGATTGAGGAGACCATCGCGGTCACCCGTTCCCGTAACATCGGCATCACCATCATCCTGCAATCCATGAGCCAGCTGGAAAGCAAATACGATAAGAAGGCGCAGACCATCATCGACTGCTGCGACTCGACGCTCTTCCTCGGTGGCAAGTCCAACTCCACCAACAAGGAGATTGCGGAGATGATTGGCAAGCAGACCATCCATCAGATGACTTACAACGAGTCCACGGGGCAGTCCTCAAGCGCCAGTAAGAACTTGCAGATTCAGGGTCGTGACCTTATCGACGCAGCAGAAATCGGAAAGATGAGCCGCTTAAAGGCAATCCTGCTCATCGCCGGTACCAACCCGCTCATGGATGATAAGTACGACCCCCACGCCCATAAGCGATACCGCTATATCGTGGATAAGCGCAACTGGAAGCGTTTGCATAAGAACTCCTTCGATTTCGAGCGGTATCTGAAAAACGGCTGCGAGCCGTACACCCCCGATGAGGATATGGGTGCGGAGTTCACAGCGTGGAAGTGGGCGGCATGGAAAAAATCAAGGAAAGGGCTTCTGGGTAAATTGCTGAACCGGTAGTCACTTATTATTAAGAGAAATGCCACGCGAAAAAGGCAGAAAGGGGACGAATGGAGGAAGGAACTTGGAAACACTCGTCAAACTCGCCGCCCCGGCGATAGGAACCGCTGCGGGCGCATTCACCGTCGTGGGAATCATCTATCTTGGGATGACCCTCGCGGGACTTCTTCGCGGCGGGGGCGGGGAGATACGGAAAGCCGTTGCAATCATCGTCGCGGGACTTACCTGTATCGCCTTTGCCCATCTGTACGGTTACTAGAAAACAAGTAAACAAGAAAGGAATCAACCATGCTGGAAAACGTGAAAAACCTTCTCTCTGATGGTGTGACCGCCCTCGGCGGCATCCTCATCGTCTTCGGCCTTGTGAACCTTGGTCTTACCATCAAGGACGGTATGCAGGGCGGCGGCGGTCAGCTCTCCGGTGCCCTCGCCATGATTATCGGCGGTGCCATCGTCGTGGGTGCTGCCGTGTACTTCAAGACCGGTATCAACTGGGGTTCCCTCGCGGGTTAGAAAGGAGCGATATCTAACATGCTCTCTGTAGCAGTACACAAGGATATCGCCGAGTATCAGCCCAAAATCGTAGGCAAGATGACCATGCGCACCCTGGTATCCATCACGGGTGCGCTTTCTGTCTCGGTACTTGCCGGGCTTTACATCTACTTCGTTTTGGGGCTGAACGTCAGCGATTGTACCTATTTTATCTACGCCGTCTCGTTGCCGTTTTGGTGCGTGGGCTTCGTGAAGCCCTGCGGGATGCCCTTCGAGCAGTTTGCGCCGCTTTGGCTTAAGGCAAACTTCACGAACGACCGCATCTTCTACAAGCCGTCCATGCGTCTTGCGGGACTTCTCTCTGAGTCGGAAAACAGCAAGCAGAAAGGAACTATCTATGGAAAACACTACCGAAAGCAGGGAAACCTTCGCGGCATCGAATCCTACTCCCCAAGGGCAGGACGGGTCATCTCTTAACGCCGCATTTGACGTGGACGCGTTCGTCCATGCATCCGGTGACGGGTTCGGGAACACCGCGCCCCTGCGCTCCGATACCGGCGCTATCGACATGGATGCCATCTCTCAGGTCGCACACGTCACGCAGGGTGCCGGAAAGTTGACCCGAAAGGAGAAGAAGCACGCCAAGCGCGAGATGAAGCGCAGGAAAAAGGAAGCCAAGAAGGCCGAGAAGGAAGCGAAAAAGACCTACAGCTCCATCAAGTCCCAGTTAAAGGACAGGGACAAGGAGCTGTCCGATAAGATGGCCGATGCCAGAAAGAAGCGCGACTCCGCGAAAGACGTGGTGAACTACATCGGCTACAACAAGATGTATCAGGACGGCATCTGTGAGGTGGAGGAGGGAATGTTTTCCTCTTCCATCGCCTTCGATGACACCAGTTACCACTCGGTGCGCGATGAGCAGCAGAAAGCCATGTTCTCCGCCATCACCCGCCTTTACGACCAGTTCGGTGCGGATACGCTCGTGCAGATGAGCGTCATCAACACGCCGCTCCTCAAGGAAGAGGTCGGTCACCGCAAGTTCTTCGACCCGGAGCGTCAGGCAAACGATGCTGCAAGGAACGACGCGCAGGTGTTCAACAACATCCTGAACGATAAGGTGAAGGAGGGGGTCAGCAACATCCGCAGGAACCGCTACCTCACCTATTCCGTGACGGCAGACACCGCAGAAGATGCAGCGCGTCAGCTCTCCCGTATCGAGGTCGAATCCTCCCGCATCCTAAACTCCATCGGCAGCAAGGCACACCTTATGAACGGCACCCAGCGCCTTTCTGTCATCCATTCACTCTTAAACCCCTATAAGCCGTTCCTGTTCGATTACCAGCGCGATATTTCCGCCAAGCGCTTACAGACTACCAAGGACTGCATCGCACCGACGCAGATTGATTTCCGCCCGGACGGCCACTATAACGACTGCGTAAAACTCGATAACGGTGTCTACGCACAGGTACTCGTGATGAAGAAGTTCGGCTCAGAACTTTCCGACCGCGCACTTGCCGACATGGCAGACCTTCCTATCCCCATGGCTATCACGTGGTACGTGCAGCCCATGGATAAATCCAAGGCTATCAATTACGTGCGCACCCGTTCCGCATGGATTGACAAGGAAATCATCGAGGAACAGCGCTCGGCAGTGAACAAAGGCTATGACTTCTCCATCCTCCCGCAGGAGCTGAAATACTCCAAGGAGGAGACGGAGGACGTGCTCGACCACTTGCAGAACAAGAACCAGCGTCTCTATGTCTTCACGGGGCTTGTCTACACTTACGCGGAGAGCAAGGAAGCGCTGGATACGCAGGTACTTCGCATCATCTCCACGGCACGTCAGAACTCCATCGAGCTTGACACCTATGACTATCGCCAGCGTCAGGGACTTAATTCCATCCTCCCGCTCGGCCATAACCACGTGGAAATCTCCCGCATGTTCACCACGGCGCAGGTTTCCATCCTCGTTCCGTTTGCCACGCAGGAGCTTGACGATGCGGGCGGCAACTTCTACGGTCAGAACAAGCACAGCCGCAACCTCGTGGTCTGCAACCGCAAGAAGCTCACCTCGCCGATGGGCTTCGTCTGCGGCAAGACCGGCTCCGGTAAGGGTATGTTCACCAAGACCGAGATGACGGGCACCATCTTTTCCAATCCGACGGACGAGATTTACGTCATCGACCGCGCAGGCGAGTACACCGCTATCGCCGAACGCTACGGCGGTAGCACCTACCACTTCGGCGTGGGTACCGGAACCCATCTGAACCCCTTCGATACGGTATCCGTGGAACACATGACGAGAAACGAGCAGATTGCGTTCAAGGTGGACGCGATGTTAGCTCAGGCGGGCGCTTCCGCTGCCGAAGCCGGGTCGAACTTCTCTGAGGTTGACCAGTCGCTCGTACAGCGCTGCACCGAGCTTGCCTTCCAGAAGGCCGCAGAGCGCGGAGACAATCTTCCGCCGACCTTACAGGACTTCTACGATGCCGCGAACGAGCAGCCGGAGGAGCAGGCACAGGTCATCGCACTCCGTTACGAGCGATTCGTGAAGGGTTCCATGAACTTCTTCAACCATCAGAGCAACGTCGATTTCAACACCCGCATCGTGGATTTCAACCTGAAAGACCTGCCGGATTCCATGCTGGTCTTCGCCCTCATCAATGTCTGCGAAGCCGTCCGCAACCGCATGTACTTCAATGCAAAGCGAAACGTCCGCACATGGCTCTATGTCGAGGAGATGCAGAGTATGTTCGCGTACCCGACGGTACTTAACTACTTCTCCCGCTTCTCGAATGAGGGTCGAAAATTCGGACTTTTGCTGACAGGTATCAGTCAGAACGCCACGGCGATGCTCGCCAACGAAGCGGCGCGAAATATCGTCCTTAACGCGGACTTCCTCATGCTTCTCAAGCAGTCCCCGCTCGACCGTATGAAATGGGCGGAGCTTCTGAACCTGTCCGAGCAGGAGGAGGAATGCATCGACGAGTCCGCAGAGCCGGGTGACGGCCTGCTCATCGCAGGAAACGCCCGCGTGCCGATTCGCGGCAAGTTCCCGTCCGGCAACGTTCTCTATGACCTGTTCTCCACGAACCCCAATGAGACGAAGAAGACGGGGCTTGGGGACAAGAAAGATGCAAAACCTGTTATCTAGCAACCCAGTAAGAAGACCCCGGAAAGGACGGTGAACGTCAGATGAAGGCTTCGGATTTCACGACCGGCGGAAACGACCGTGAGAAAGCCATGAGCAATCTCCTCAAGACCGAAAAGACGGATGCCGTCAATACCGGTCTGGTGGAAAAGGCAGATAAGAGCGCCAAAGCCTTAAAGGGTGACCTCTATTCCGTCGGCAAGAAGGGCACGCACGGCGCGGGAAGTACCGCCCTCGATGCCATCGCAAGGAAACGTAAGAAGACTTCCGCCGCCGATGCCCTTGACGGAAAATCCCGTAGCCAGCTAACCGGAAAAAATGCCCTCACGAAAAAGGTGCAGTCTCGCCACAATCTGAATAAGAGCCTGAAACGTGGTGCAAAGGGTGTAGCCGCAAAAGCTGCCCACAACGCTCTCAAAGACTCCGAGCTGGAAGGCACGGACGATTTGGTCGCAACCACGCACACCGGCGCGAAACTTGCCGGAAAGGCGAGAAAGCACCTTCGTTCCGGTAAGGATGCACTTGAAAAGAAAGACTCTCTCGGTGCCCTCTCGGAAAAGAAATACCGCACCGAGAAACTGGATAAAAAAGCTGCCCAGAAGCGGATGCAGTTCTCCAAATACTTCCATAGGAACGTCTACGAGAATGCTGCGGCGCAAGCGGGAAAGAAAAAGGCGCTCACGATTCTTTCCGGTGGCATCAAGGGAATGCTTTCATCACTTGCCGGTGCCGTCTCCCAATTCTTTCCACTCATCATTGCCTTCATCTTGGCCTTCGGCCTGATTTCTGTTGTCGGTGGAGGTGCCGCCGATGAGGAGCAAAAGAGCGCATCGCTTGACGGGATGCCTGCATGGGTCACCTACGACCTCGTGCTCGCGTGCCTGAACGCCCACGAGCAGTACGGATATCCCGCTTCGGCACTCCTCGGCCAGATGATGATTGAGAACGGCACCTCGGACTCCGGTTCCGACCTCGGGCGGCTGTACCACAACTACGGCGGCGTGAAATATGCCGGTTATGACTACGGCGGACTCATCACGGGTTCCGTTAAAATGCTCACCACCGAATACAGTGCTTCCGGCTCTGCCTACAAGACCTACGCGGATTTCGCCGTCTTCAAAGACGATGATTCGTACATGAAATACCGGTGCGAGCATCTGTATAAACAATCCAACTACACCCGCGTTGCCAATTACCAGAAGGCCATCGACACCAACAACTCCGAACTCTTTTTGCGTGCCCTCGGCGAGGGTGGGTACTACACCGCGTCGCAGGACAGCTATATCGCCCAGTACCGTTCCATCTGCCAAGCCTATCCGCTCGTTGCGCAGCTCGACTCCATGACCGCAGAGGAGTTCAAGAACCAATACTCCGGCACCACCCTCATTCCCGGTGGCGGGCAGGACTATCAGAGCGCCGACCAGTGGCAGAAGGATATCGTGAATGCCTGCTCGCAGACTCCGTGGCCGGGAGCCAACCTTTGCGCCACATGGACAACAAGGGTCTATGCAAGAGCCGGTCATCCCGTTGGCGGCAACGGCAATACGCAGCTCGGCAATCAGGGATACGGTGCCAATTACAGCCAGAAACGCGCCACCACCGACCTCTCCCAGATAAAGGTAGGAATGCTCATCTCCGCCCAATACGGCTCCAATACCCCCGCCGGTAACGCTTACGGGCACGTCGGCATCTATATCGGTGACGGCAAGGTCATGGATAGCATTTACTCCGGTCTGCGCACCATCTCCCTGTCCGATTGGGTTTCCCAAAACGGAAGAGGATGGGTTGTCTGCGGCTATCCATGGGACTGGCGCTAGGAAACCAGAAAGGATACCTGCTATGAAGAAACTGAAAGCATGGATGACGGAACACAAGAAGTTTTCCGTCATCGCCCTGTGCCTGCTCCTGATGTTCACCTGCGGCTCTGCCATGAGCGCCATCAACGTGTCGCATCACCGCGCGGAAACCGCAAAGGAGCAGAACGCAGGAAATAACACGGACACTACCACAGCCGCTGAGAAGAAGACGAAGGAGGAAACCGGGAAAGTGGAGCTTACCGATGCCCAGAAGGAAATCATCAAGGGATACGATACCGATACCAAGGAACTCATCGACACCCTCTCCTCTTCCGTCTGGTCGGTAAGCGAGGGGCGC
This sequence comes from Coprococcus sp. AF99-45, assembly GCF_027663865.1. Taxonomy (NCBI): domain Bacteria; kingdom Bacillati; phylum Bacillota; class Clostridia; order Lachnospirales; family Lachnospiraceae; genus Coprococcus; species Coprococcus sp. AF99-45. Next base: position 17,637 of record NZ_JAQDGZ010000009.1, on the reverse strand, counting down.
TACACCCTCAAGTTTGCCGATGACTCCTACGTGGAAACGGTGAACGGAACTCCGACCGTCCATAGTTACGCCATCTCCCGCGTGGAAAAGACCTCCGATGGGTACGGCGGCTATCTCTATACCATCGTCTTCGAGACCGATACCGGCACCCATATCGTGACCTACACGGACGGCAGTGGCGCTGCGGTGAACTCCGATTCTAAGACCCCCGGTGAGAACACCATCTCCACCCTTACAAGCTCTACGATGTTCGCTCAGAAAAACACCGCATACGAGCGTGCCGAAGCGGTGACAAACATTACCGTGAAGGGCATGAACAGCGAGGTCACGAAACTCTTCGGCGGGGATGAGAAGGCCGTCATCACCGCCCTCTCCAAGTGGTGCGCCGTCCATTACCCTTCTGTCACCGAAGCTACATGGCAAAAGGTCGTGAACCTCGATTATGAGAACGGGGTCATCACCACGGACTTCAAGCTCAACGACTCGAACTCTGTTTCCGTCACCTGCGTTTACGAGCAGTCCACGGGCGAGTTCTCCTTCGAGGGCTAGGGCAGCATCGCCATGCAGGCAGAAAGGAATCTCTATGAATGAACAACTGACTTTACAAGCCACACAGCGGGAGGAGACGAAGACGGTTCCCCTGCGCAGGAGAAAGGTTTGTCTTATGGGCACGTTCGCGCTCTTCGCCGCCTGCGCACTCGTGCTCCTCATTCCCCATCCGGCCTACGCGGGTGTCATCGGGGACTTCCTTGATATCCCCAACATGATTAAAACGTGGCTTCTCCAAATCGCTGCCACGCTCTTCAACACCTATTTCGGTGTCATCAACCAGACGCTTGATGCGAGGTTCATTTCCGGGCCGTTCAACGAGCTTTTCGGAACAACCGAGCCGTATGGCGTGATAAAGGACTTTTATCAGGCCGGGGTCATCCCCGTTGCCCATGCCATCCTGGGTCTCTTCATGCTGATGCAGCTCATCAAGATTAGCCAGCGCATCGACGCGACGAGCACCCTTCCTGCCGTGAAGGATATCGTGTTCCTCGTGGTGACCTACTGCATCCTCAGCTACTTCATCGACAACGCCCTCGACCTCGTTTCCGCCATCTACGGCATCTTCAACGACCTCGTTGGTAACGTGTCGGACAAACTGCAATCGAAAAACTGGTATGAACCCGGAATCAAGATGACCAAGAATGATGCAGCCGACGCTACGTTCGGCGGATGCTTCCTCCTTTTGATTTTCGGACTCATTTCATGGGTGGTCGGACTCGTTTTCTATGCCGTTTCGATGGTCGTTGCCCTCGGGCGTTCCGTTCAGCTCTATGTCTATGCCGCCTTCTCTCCGATTCCCATTTCCCTTCTCGGCTTCGAGGAGACGAAGCAAATCGGAATCGGTTACCTCAAGAACTTTGCGGCAGCAGCCCTCGCAGGCGTGGTCATGGTTCTTATCCTCTACCTCTATCCGCATCTTGTGACCGCCCTCGCGGTTTCCGGCGGACTTGGAAAGGCTGAGATGCTTGGTCTCGCACAGGGCGTAGAAACATTCGACTCGTTCGGTGTCATCATCAAGACTATCGCCGTTCTCATCACGACCATGATGGGGCTTGTAAAGTCCGGCTCTTGGGCAAAGGAAATCCTCGGCGCGTAGACGCTTACCGAAAACCTGCTACCACTCACCGAAGGGGCGTGCCGAAACCGGTGCGCCCCTTCCCCTTAATAAGTTATTATTGGGAGCCAAGCATCGGCTTCCGATAGAAAGGAACGCGCTATGGCATACGACACTACGGAAGCAGTGGCTAAGTTTCTGTCCGGCTTCCAGATGAAGATTACGAACCGGGAAAGGGACACCGTTGCCCCAGACTATTACGTGAAATACTTGCTCACCCTCTCCAAAGGCGGAAAGGACTTCTCCACCACCTTCGTATCTGACCCAAGGGCTTTTGGGGAGCCGACTGTCACGCAGGTCTTCTCCGCCCTCGCAGACGATGCCCTCACCTTGCGAAAGTATTCCACTGACGAGTTCGTGGATAAGCTCTACGCACAGGGGGTAAAGCCATCTGCCGCCCTCCGTGCTTACGACTCCTGCAAGGAGACGAATTTGTGGATGCAGGACGAGCTGTACCTCTCCGGCTGGGAAATCGAAGAGATATCGAAAACCCTGACAAAGCATGAGGACGAGGTAAACACTCTGGTCGAGAAGGCCGCATCCGAGCGTGCCGCGCGGTACGCCTATGACCACCCGAAGCTGCCGAAGGGTTTCGTTACTATCGAGCAGCTGCAAGGAGACCTTGACCTCGGGGACTTGCGCGACGAGGTGGAGGATTTTGATTTCGACGGTGACCTCACCAACGCGTTCAGTGAAACTGCCGATTATAAGGTCGATGACAACTATCATGCCCTTCTCTCGTGGCTTCCAGACCACACGGAGTGGTTGGAACAAGCCGAGTTCGACGGCCTTCTCGAAGGCTGCAAGGGCGATATCTACAAGATGGTTCAGATGGCGCAGTACGAGTGCTTCAAGTCCGACCTCTACGACCATCGTGAGGATATCTCCCGTTACGGCACCCTCGACCAGCTAAGGGATATGGGGGTCTATGCCATCCGGGAAAGCCTTGCAGACGAAATCTTAAACGACCTCTCCTATGATGAGGATTATGCGCCGACCGATGACGCGAAGGATACCATCATGGGTGCCGTAAGCGCCGCGTTCGAGGAGCGGTACGGGGAGGACTTCGCCGAAGTCGCGACCGACTTTGGGCAGGATATCGACGATATCGCAGGTCGCGCAAATCCTTATGTCCTGAGTGTGGATACGGTACGCGCCGTGAACGAAAAGGGATACGACGCGGTGTTCGCCGAGCAGTGGAAGACCGAGCTTTCTGAGTGCGATATCGACCCGGAAGCGGTTTCCGTTGACAGCGAAGCGCACGATATGGAAAACGGCAGGGATGGGCTTGATGGTAACGCCCCGGAAAAGGATGCCCCGGAAAAGGACGATAGAAATGCACAGCCGCCTGTAGACACCGACAACCGTTAGAAATATGCCTGAAAACGGGTGAGGGCAAGGCTCCACCCGTTTTCTGCTGAAAGGAGACTCTATGGAACCGAAACCGAAAGAGCGTATCGTCTTCGACGAAGACTCCTACTACGGAGACGAAGGCGTGGAATGGGCGGTAAACGACCTTATGGAACGTAAAGGTCTGACCGAAGATGAGGTGCGCGAGAGCTTCACCGATGATGAGGTTTTCCAACACGCGATGAAGCTGCGCGACTTCGATTACGAGGAGGAGATGCGGGCGCTTACCGCCTTCTTCGATGGGAAGAAGTCAGACATGTCAGATTTCATCAACCCTTACGGCGGCAACCACATTTTTGTTGCTGGCAGCGTAGAACGTTGGGATGACACAATCCCCGTTATCACCGTCTACAAGGACTTCGATGCCGCCACCGATTGCTCTCCGTCCCGTTTCGGTCGGGGCAACGTTTTCGCCGACTGCGAGATTCAGAAGGTCTGGGACGAAAACGGCACGCTTTACCTTGCCGGTGCCCACCATGACGGGCGCGTATCCGTCGAGATGCGTCAGCTCACCGATGAGGGCGAACGCCTTTGGGGACAGCTCGATTACGAAGATTATCTGCCCCTCGAAGGGCTTACCGCCATGGGAAAGCACTATGAGCTTGGCGATGAGAAGCAGTTCATCCACGACCTCTATAACAGCCCGGAACTCTGCGCCGCCCCCCGTTACATGGAGCAGTCCTTCGGATGCCCTTCTGAGGAATACGAGAAAGAGGAAGTGACACTCCCTCACGACTTCACCACCGGCAAATGGCGTGTGCATCTTATCTACCCCGGAGAGCGTTACGGTCTCGATGGTTGCCTGACCTATGAGTTAAATGCTTACTCTGGCGTACCTGCCGCCGCCCATCGCGCGTCCTACCCCCTTGTGGAGTTCTACGATACCTCGCAGGATGCCGCACGCTTCCCGGGCGGGCAGTTCGTCTCTCGTTACTACATGACCGACCTGCTTGAGGACGATTCTATTGCCGTCTCCCTCGACACGATGCTCAAGAACGGGAACCAGTTCTCCCTTGATGGCGGTATTCCCGCTTGGACGGTTGAAGGCGATGACCTTGCGAAGGTGAACGACTTTCTCAAGAAAAGCTGCATGGAGTTCTGCGGCTCCCTTCCCGGTGACGATAGGGGGGAGGACGGCTATTCCCTTTCGGGGGAAGCAAGGGATGCTGCCACCTCCCGCAATGGATTGAACGAGAACCGGAAATCCGTTGCGGAGATGATTCAGGAATGTTTCGATTCCATCGAGAACAACGGAGATACCATTTAGCATGAAGCGTAAGAAGACAAAGAACTTTAACTATGCCTGCCCACGCGAGTTCACTACCGGCAGGTGGCGCGTGCATCTCGTCTATCCCGGTGAACCCCGCGCGGATGGCGGCTTACCAAAAAGCGAGAATGAAAATCCCCCCTGCGGTGACACGATGGTCGAGTTCTACGATACCGAGGATAACGGGCAGTTCGTAGCCAGTTTCCACATGAACACCCTGCTCGGCTACCCTTGGAACGGAATGGTCGGTGCCGACCTCGACGGCCTTGAAGCGTATGGATTCGCTTATCCACTCAGCACACAAGCCGCGACCGACTGGCTTGAGGGCGATGACCTTGCGAAGGTGAATGCTTTCCTCAAGGAGACCTGCAAGGAGGTCTTCGGCATCCTGCCCGGTGCGGACGATGGCGGCTATTCCCTTTCGGGGGAAGCGAAAGAAGCCGCCCTATCGCGCTTCGCTCTCCCGGAGAACAGGAAAGCCGCCCTCAATATGATTCGGAAACTGAATGAGTCGAGAGACAGCAACGAAAACGACCTTTTTTAGGCGTTTTGGCAAGAAAGGAGAAATGAACATGGCAGAAGATTTCGGTGACAGCACGGGAAGCGGCCTTGTAAATACCGCCAAGCAGGCCGCAAAAGAGGTCGTTCAGGCCGTCGTGACAAAGGGTGCGGGCATCGGAGGAAAGGGCGGTGGCGGTATCTCCCTCTCCGGGGAAGCCAAGGACATGATGGCCGCTTCCAAACAGCTTGCAGGCGCATCTGCCGCACCTTCCCGCGAGCATCTGGTCGCAAAGCCCGACCTCTCCCGTTAGATAGAACCACAGAAAGCCAGCAAACCGCACAACTAGAAACACAGAAAGGATGATTGCCATGCCAGATAACGACTTCTGGATTGGGCAGGAGCAGATTCCCGTTGACCTCTCCCTCCTGCTCACCTACTCCAACGATGAGGACTACTGGTACGCTCCGGGGGAGTATGCACTCAGGGTCTATACCGTCGATACCCTGAACACCAACTTCGCCCGTCCCTGCTTCGCGTTCGGTGAGCGCACGTCCGACCCGGAGATGGAGGATGTGTCCGGTGCTATCGAGAACACCCTTCACGAACTTCTCGATTCCGGTGCGACCCCCGAGGACGTGTACCGCATCATGGGACTCGTTAAGGAGAGCGAGCTTTCCCCCGAGACCAAGGAAGCTGACAGCTATCTTTCCATCGACCTCGGCTATTGCATCGACGGAAATATCGTCTCCTATGAAGCGGTGCCGGAGAGCATTGCGACGGTGCCTGAAAACGTAGACTACCCCCGTTACGCCGAAGCGATGGAGAGCCATGTGCCGCTTCCCATCGCTACGCAGATTGCTAAACATGATTTCTCTCACAGGCAGGCGGATATCCTCATGGAAGCCGCCCGTAACCCGCACGTCTCGTCAGAGACGCTTGAGACGATAGCCGACAAGACCCTTTCATCCGGTAAGATGCGCGGTCTTCTGGATATCGCTTCTGTCGGCAAGAACCCCCTCGATTTTCGCAATATGGATGAGCAGACACTTAAGGCGGCTGTTTCCGTGCTGTTCCACGGCGGCAAAGACCTCCCCGTGACGGAGCTTGACCTTGCGCAGTTGCGTTCGGTAGACCTTGCGCTGATGGACGGGGCTTCCCCCGCCGAAGCCATGCGTGCAGCCGAGAAGTCTACATCCGCCGAGCCGGAAGCGACTGCCGCATCCCTCGCATCCGAAGCCCGCGACGCGAAGGCTGCTCGCACCGAACTCGATAGCCAGTCGGAGACGAAGGATTCCCCGACACGCGCGGAAAAGGCAGATGGCTCCCTGTGACAAAGCCGTTTCATGAGCAGAAAGGAGGACACCTATGACACCTGACGGAAAAACATTCGACCCGGAAACCGTTACCGACAAACAGCTCGTTCAGTACGAACAGGCCATTGACCGTGGCCTAACCGAAGCCGACGCGCTGCGCCTTGCTGAACACGAGTACAACGGCTTTCAGGCCAATGCCATCATCGCCGCCGCGCTGAACCCGGCGGTGGGAGAAGACGTGCTGGATGCTCTCGCGACCCCCAAGTACACCGCAGCCCAGATGACGGCCATTGCGAAAATCGCTATCAGGGGCGGAGACTTCGCACGCTTCCTAGACCCGCAGATGGACGCACGGCGCATGGAAGCCGCCTATCTGGTCGTGGCGCACGGGGGGAGCGATTTGCCTGTAGAACGTCTCTCCCGCTCCCAGCTGCTTACCATCAACAATATCCTTCTGCAAGGCCATGTCCCCTATGAGACCGTCCGCGCCATCGCGAAGCCTGCATTTACCCCTGAGAGCATGGAGGTCATTGCTGCCGCCATGGAAAACGCATGTCACGACCCCTACACTGGGGAGAACTCCATGACCAAGGCGCAGGTGGCGCGTATCATGAACCCGGAATACAGACCGGAGCAGCAAATCGCCCTCCTTACCGCCATGCGCGGGCAGTCCCCGGTTGCCGACCTGAGCGATGCGGACTTTGCGGAACTGTTCCCGGCTTCCCTCTCCGCAGAGCAAATGAGCGCCTGCGCCTATGCCGTGAACCGGTGCGGATATAACGCGCCGCTTCTTATGATGACCATGCAGGTGTGCGCAGGGATGAACGCGCAACAGCTCATGTCCGTCTTCGATGCGACAGCGGCAGAGCTTTCCGATGCCAATATGGCAAAGGTTTCCACAATCCTTATGTACACCCCAGCCCTTACGTCCCAGCAGATGCGCTATCTGCTGGCGGAAGCCAAGGACGGCACCCCGCTTTCGGCTCTGGAATCCATGAAGGAGCATCTGCTGGCACAGGCGGAACCCGAGAAGGCACAAGTTACCGAAACCGGTGTCAAGTCCGAATCCCGTGACATGGCATCCGGCAAGGAAGCGCTTGCGGAGCGGGCGGGACTTGATGGCACCCCGAAAATCAATCAGAACAAGGAGATGGAATAGATGTTTAACAACATATCGAATCCCTAATGGTTCGGCGATTGGAGCCGTTTGGAAGATGAATATCTCGACAACAACTTTACGGAGATTCAAGACAACTTCGCTTTCTCAAAGAGGAAAAAAACCAATGGACTTTTTGGTGCCATCGTCAGTCTGGCTACCGCATTTCCAGTCCGCGACCCGGAGACCGGACATGCCACCGGCGCTTGGAAGGTGGCCTGCGAGTCCATCGACCTTGACGAGGTGCCGCTTTCCGATATCGCGGACATGATTTCCTGCTTTGGCAGCAAGACCATAACCGATTTCCGGCTGTACAACAGGGAAGTCGATATCACCCCATGGCAGCAAGCCCTCGGCGAGCTTTTACTGCGCGGGCGCGTACAGAAGGACGATTACCCATGGATACAGTGCCCCAACTCCGACTCCGCCTTGAACATGATGAACATGGTCATGGGTGCGAACTTGCCAAAGGACTTCTTCGATGATTGCACCCTTGGCGATGAGGAATATGGATGCGGCGAGGAAGCACATGAAATGGCTTCTGCACGGAAGGAAATCGACACCCAGACGGAGACCAAGGATGAACCGGAAGTTGACCCGGACAAGGAGGTGAAATAGATGACTGATAATTTCAAGGAGATAGGTTCCCTGTTCGGCAGGGAAGGCTCGGGCGCAGGTTTCGTCAAACAGACGGATAAGGAGTCCTTCACCTATGCCTTCGCTTGGCCGGAGGGGGATACTTGGGCAACCCTCACCGGATATCTGAATTTCGATGAGCAACCGGAGGAGTACGTGCGCCGCGTGCTGCAAGATGGCGGATTCCGCTCCGATTGGGGCAACCCGGACTACGACCCCATCGGTGATTTCAAGGAGACAGCCGGTGACGAATATCGGATTCCTCTCCTGAAAGTCCTGCTCCGGGAGCAGCTGGAAAGCCGCTACGAGGTCGCAAACCATTTTTCGACGATGAACCGCGCCCGCGTGGAGCTTTCCGCCTTTATCCAGAATGAGGGCGGCGCACCGCTTCCCGAAGACGCACTGGGTACTCCCGAAGAGCAGGGTATCCGTGCCATGCTCATCGCCACTGGCGAACCTCCGCGCGAGGTGACCCTTCTGCCGGATAAAAACGGCTCCACCTTGAAATCGCTGCAAGCACTGGTGGGTGGAAATATCGAGACTTTCGATATCGCTTTCGGCGAGGAGGTTCCCCTTTACGTGAACAAGGAGTGTCTGTTCACCTGCCCGCCAAACCGTGCCATCTTCGCCACCGAGGAGATGGCAAAAGCCGGGTATCTCTCCCAGTTCGATTACTCGAAGGTCGTGAAGATGGGGGACTTCTACACCGTCCTGAACGGCGATATCGTAGCCGTGGGCTTCGACCCGGAGACGGGGGAGAGCCGGTCGCTCACGAATGGGGAGACTGCCCGCGTGGAAGGTTACTTCACCGTTATCAGTAAACCCGGAAGCGGGGCGAAGGCTGTCGATGATATCCGGCACGGTATCACTCCGGGCGGCTACGACATTTCCGTGGAGATTCACGACTGCACCTCCGGCAGGAACGCGCTCGCGGCGGATGCGCCTGCAATGGATGCGCCCGGAAAGGATGACCAGAACATCGAATAGAACCCAAAGTGACAAAAAATTGAAAGACAGGATGCCGCATCCCGTATGGGAGCGGCATCTCCACAAATGCGAAAAAGAACGGGAGGTGCGAATGATGAAAGCAGAAAAAGGCTCCGAGATTATCACGACCATCTGCGAGTACGAGAACTCCGTGGCAATGCCGGATAATGAACGCCTAACCTATCTCGACACGTGCGGCATCGCCCGCCTTAAGGATGGGAACGGAAATGTAAAAGCACAAGAAGCCTATGCAAACAGATGCAGCGAGTACCTGCGGTTCGGACACGAAGTTGACCTTGCCGCCTGCGGCGTATACAGCCCCTACGATGCCCTGAAAGTCTGCGACACGCCGGAGATATTCTTGAAGACCGGGTTCGAGCAGCGCCCCATGCTCTACACGCAGAAGCATCTCTTTCAGGCTCTCACACCGAAATCCGATTACAACCCCCACCGGCACGGCTTCTCCATCGAACAGGTAAAGCGTTTTCCCGAGCTTCTTGCTTCCCCGGTGGTTCTCGCCAACAGCCCGACCAGGGACGATGTTCTGCTTGCCATCCTTCTCGCGACCGATGCCTACGACACCCCGCTCATCGCGGGCATCAAGCCGGACGGCACGGGAAACTACGGGGAGCGCGAAGTTGAGACGAATATGGTTTTGAGCGTCTACAGCAGGCAGAACTTCATCCGTTACTTCGCCCTGTTACGGGATATGGATGCCTTCGTGTTCGTAAGCGGCAGGAAAATCGAAGCGCTCGAAGACCTATCCGGGCTTCTGCTTGCGGGAAATTGCTCCGGTCTCGATATTGACAGGATTCTGCAACGCCCGAAGTGCCTTGGATAGATACGCAGGCCGTTAACGATTACCGGCTGGATAGGGGATATTAACCTTCGCCCCTTGAATGAAGCAGAAAGGAGAAAACCATATGAGCAAATTAGTCATCGCGGAGAAGCCGATGCTCGCCCGCGATATCGCCCGCGCCATCACGGGAAAAGAGGTGTCCGAAAGCGCCCGCCTTCCCATCTCGGGAAACGGCTACACGGTCTGTGCCTGCGCCGGCCACCTTTTGGAACTGGTAAAACCGGATGCCATCGACCCAAAATGGGGAATGCCTTGGAGCCTTGATGTACTCCCTATCGAGGTTCACGACTGGCCGAAGGAACCGGCGGTCGATAAGAAGACCGGAGAGAGCAAAAAGCCCCTCATCGACCAGATTGCGGGACTCCTTAAAACTTGCGATTCCGTCATCGCCGCCGGTGACCCGGACGATGAGGGGCAGCTTATCGTGGACGAGCTTTTGGATTACCTCGGCTATACCGGTAAGGTCGAGCGCGTCTACGTGAACGACAACATCGAGAAGAACATCGTGAAGGCATTCGACAAGCTCGTGCCCAACGATTCCTGCCGGGGTGCCGGGAACGCCGCCTTTGCCCGACAGATGGCGGATATGTGCTTCGGCGTGAACGAGACGAGACTCGCCACCAAGCGTCTCGACGGCCTGTTCACCGTCGGACGCGTGCAGACACCGACGCTGGGGCTTGTGGTGAAACGCGACGAAGCCATCGCCCACCACGTCACCCGAAAGTTCTACGAGCTGTTTGCAAGCGGTGATTCGGATGCCGGAGAACTCACCTTCAAGTATCTGCCGGGAAAGGAGCTGCTTGCCGGTGAGAAGCATCTGTTCGAGCGGCATACGCTGGAAGCCCTTAAGGAAAAGCTCGACGGACGCGACCTGCACTTTGAAACGACCGTATCGAAAAAGCAGGAGAACCCGCCGCTTCCCTACAACTTGACCGTACTGCTTTCCGACATGAGCGAGCGCTTCGGCTTCACTGCCGCCGAGACTCAGCAAATCACGCAGGATTTGCGTGATAAGTACAAAGCCATCACCTACAACCGCTCCGATTCCCAATACCTCAAGGAAGAGCACCGAGAGCAGGCACCGGCAGTCCTTGCGCAGGCGATGAAGAACCTCGGTGTGCGCTGGTCTTTGGATTACCGGCTCCACTCCAAGGCGTTCAACGATGGGAACGTGACCGCCCACCACGGCATCATCCCGCAGGAAGCGGATGCGCCCGTGTCCGCGATGGAACCGGACGAAGCCAAGGTCTACACCGCCATCTGCGAGCGCTATGCGGTGCAATTTCTTCCTCCCGCCGTGTACGACGTGAGCGAGAGCACGGTAAGCGTGGACGGCGGAACGCTTAAGCTCACAGCGAAGCGCCTTTCGGACGCGGGGTTCACGGCTGTCTTCCCGAACGTCTCGAACAGCCGTGTCAGAGAGGATTCCGATACGGGGAACCCATGGGTTCCCGCAGGAAGCCACACCCTTGCCGGTATCTCTTGCTCAATCACGGAAGGGGAGACCACCCCGCCCGCACCCTATACGGAGGGCACCCTCATCACAGACATGGCATCCATCGCGAAGTACGTCAAAGACCCGGAAATCCGGGAAATCCTTAAGCGTAAGGATGACGGCAAGAAGGGCGAACACGGCGGTATCGGAACGACGGCCACCCGCTCCTCCATCATCGAGGGTCTGAAAACCCGTGGCTACCTTGAGGAACGAAAGGGAAAGGTTCGAGCGACCGATAAGGCCAAGGCGTTCTACGCACTCCTCCCGCCGGAGATTCGCGGTGCAGACGTGACCGCAAGATGGTGGCTCATCCAACAGGATATCGCAGACGGTAAGGCGGACGTGAACGCCCTGCAAGATTCCGTCATCGAGGTCTTCAATCACCACCGCGAGACCGCCTACGTGGGCGCATCCATCGCAGGTGCCGGAAAGACCGTAGTGGGCAAGTGTCCGAGGTGCGGCAAGGACGTTGTAAAGACCGGCTCCATCTACGCCTGCTCCTCCATCAAGAACGAGAAGCAGGAGGACGGCACTTGGAAGGAGGTCGCGGGCTGCGGGTTCAAGCTGTTCGGCTTCTGCACCAAGAAGTTCACCGAGAAGCAGGCCGCATCCCTTCTTGACGGGAAGGCGGTCTCGCTAAGGGGCTGCAAGTCCAAGGCCGGGAAGACCTTCGATTGCACAGTCGTTCTTCAAAAGGACGGGTCGGTAGAACCCATTTTCACACCGAGAAAACCCACGAAGAAAGGCCGCAGGTAGCGGCAGAAAGGAAGGAATGACATGGCAACACTCCTATCACCGGATATGCTTCCCGAGGATATTCGGAACATGGATTTCGGGCAGGCTTCCATGCCCCACGCGCCAGAAGCCCAGACCCCGGAAGCGCCCTACGATACGACCACATCCGCACCAGACCGCCCTGCCATACCGCTCTCCCCGGACATGCTTTCTGGGAACCTGCGAGGAAACGACAGTGAGAAATCGGGCATCGAGTTCTCCTTCGATGCCTTCGGATACACCCAGCAGGTCGAGCTTGTACAGGAGTCCTATGCGGACGGAAACTTTGCAGTGACCGCCTATCTCTCCGACCCAACCGACGAATCGTTCGGACAGCCTTGGAGCAGCGTCACCGTGAACTTCGGTTCCCCGCTGCAACAGGACGCGACCGTTTTCCTCGACACCAATAACATGGGAGAAGCGATGCTCTCGAAAATCTCCCAGCTCGGAGCCTTCACCGGCCAGTTCATGCGTTCGGGGTTCTGCTCCTACCCGGCCTTCACCTTCGATACCGAAGTCATGGGCAATATGCGTGACTTAAACGAGTTCGCATCGGCAGACCATATGAGCCTTGCCAAAATGCAGGATGCGTGCCACGCGGCACTCGAAAACGTATACGGTAGCGAGTTCACGGATGCCTTGGAAAGCGGTTACGACCTGAACGCCGAATCCCATGACTGCGCTTCCGGAAGCGCCGTGCTCGAAACCTGCGATACGACCCGCGCGGAACAACCCGCGAACCATGTGAAGGGGGTGCGATAGGCATGAGCCGCTTTCACTCGAACCGGACTTGCATCCGTTCGCCGACAGCTATCCCAAGCAGCCAAAACACACCATTGTGCTAAAATCGGGTACCGTATACACACCGCGCGGGACTACCCGTTCCGCACAGACAGAAAGGATGGAAAAACATGCCCAAGAAGACACCGGAGCCAGAGCAGGCTCCCAAGGCAGACAACTACGCCAAAATCAACATGCCCGCCGCCTTCCTCACGCCCCACGAGTTTCAGGCAAATGACGGGCGCACCTTCGAGAAGTGCTTCGTTTCCTTCCCCAAGGGGACGAAGGTGAACGGCATCGACGTGAGCGGCTTCTCGACCGACGTGTTCCTCTCCGACTACATGAAGAAGGACATGCTTGAGAAGGGACGCGCCACGGTCTCGTTCAAGAAGGACGAGCCGGTGCCCATCTGGACGGGGAAGAAGGACGATGCCGAGCACCCGTATCAGCGCTACGAGGTGAAGGCCACCGACCTCACCCACGCACTCAAGGTGGCGCAGGACTCCTATAAGGCCGAAAAAGCCGCAGAGCGTGCCGCCGCAAAGGACGGCGTGAGCCTTGCGGGCGAAGCGCGCGACATGGAGACCGGGAAGGACGCGCTCGCAGGCGATGACCCCGCCAAGTCCACCAAGTCGCGAACCGGGCAGGATATTGCCCAGTAGTACAGAGGAAAGAGGTGACAGTCCATGGTAATCGAGGTGCTCTACAAGTCCTTCCGCTACGAGAAGTTCGACTCGTCTGCCCAGACGAACTCCGAGCCGTTCCGTGCGAAGGGAACGAACATCCTTACCGACTGGAACCTCTACCTCGGTGCCCTTGAGGAAAACGGCATCATCCTCGCAGAGCACTGGTATGACGGAAATCCGCAGCACGCAGGCGGGCAGGTGACCCTTGAGGGCACCAAGGTTCCCGCCGCCACCCGTCAGGTCGGGAGCGCCATGCTCCTCGTCTCGCCAGATGAGCTGGACGATGTGGTCTGGCTCAAGAAGGACGGCGAAAAGCTCCTGTGGCGGGAGGGCGATGAGCTGATAAATGGCGAGCGGTTCTTCGCCATGGAGCAGCTGTGTTACTCCGATGCCACAGTGCAATCCATCAACCGTCGCGCCATCGCCGTGTTCGACTACTTGAAACATGCGCACCCGACATACTCGGATGATGAGATTGCCCGCATCATGGGCTACACCGAATCCGCCATCGAGCGCATCCGCGATGCAGAAATCTCACAGGACGAGGGCTTCGCAGACGATGATGGGGAAGGTCAAAACGAGGAAGACAACACCGGGGCTATCGGCGGATATGACTTCGGTTAGAGATAGAACGAAACGAGAAACGCAGTTCAAACGAACCACCAACGAAGCTACAGAAAACCACGCAAACAAGGAAGGAGAAAAGAACACATGAAGATTCTCGGACGAATCAAGAAATCTAAGGTGCTCACTGCGGTCATGACCGCAGTGCTCATCTTCCAATCGGCCTGCCCCACCGGGCTTGCCTATGCCGCGCAGAAATCGGGTGTTAGCGCCTATTCTGCCGGTCAGACCATCGACCAAGCACTCGGTGCCACCAAGACGGTCGAGTCCGTGCTCTCCCAGCACGAGAACGACGAGTATTACCTCACCACGCCATACGGCAACAAAGGGCCTCATGGCGAGGACGGCGCAATCGACACTTGGGACTGCTGGAAACCGAAGGGCGAGTACGGTAGCGGTGCCTATATGAACTGCACCGGTTTTGTGGTTGCCGTCCTCCGTGCCTGCGGAGCGAACACATCCATCATCGGAAACTATACCGCCAAGGACGGCTACAACAGGGGCAACGAAGCGAACGCCTCCAAATGGGAAGAGTATTGTCGCGACAACAATGCCGTCAGCTACACATTCAGCTCCAAAGAGCAGATGCTCGCGTCCGGTATCCTTGAGAAGGGCGATATCATCTACATGGAGCCGGCGGACTGGAATCATAGCAATTCAGACTGCCATATCGGCTTCTTCTGGGGCAGCAACAGCTCGGAAGACCTTTTCTGGCACTCTTCCAGCCACGCAGACGGAATTGTAAAGGGCTATTTCCCGAACTCCGCAGGCGGCAACGTGATTTCCAAAATCACGCCCAAGTATCCCGTTCGCTACTACCGTGTCATCAAGACGTTGCACAAGGGATATCTGACACTGCATAAGGACTCCTCAAATAAGACCCTTACCGATGCCAATGACTGCTATTCCCTCGCAGGTGCCGAATATGGGGTCTACACTGACTCCAACTGCTCGAACAAGGTAGCGACCCTTACGACGAACGCAAGCGGGAACGCGAACACCGTCTCGCTCAATCCCGGACGCTACTATGTGAAGGAAACCAAGGCTCCCAAGGGATATTTCACCGATTCGCAGGTTTACACCGCAGATGTTTCCGGAGCGAATCGGGAGTCTTCGCCTGTGAAGCTCTCGGTCAGCGACAATCCTGCAAATGACCCTATGGCTATGCTCCTTGGTAAATACGACGGCCAGAAGACCTATAACGGCGCGGGCAACCTCCCGCAGGGTTCCGCCACCCTTGCAGGTGCCGAGTTCACCGTCGATTACTATGCCACCCTTGACTACAAGAGCTACGATGACCTTAAGAACGCCGACGTGAAGCCGACGCGTTCTTGGACGTTCAAGACGAACGAAAACGGAATCGCCAACTTCAAGGCCGACGATTTTGTTTCCGGCGATACCTTCTACTACAACTCTAATAACGACCCGTGCATCCCGCGCGGCACTGTCGTCATTCGTGAGACCAAGGCACCCGCAGGCTATGTGAAGTCCGACGATGTGTCTTTCCAGAAGATTCAGGAGAATCCGACCACAGGTGCCGTTCGTACTTACAACGTCCCGAAGGTTGCCGAGCAGGTCTACCGCTCCGATATCGAGTTCACGAAAAAGGCCGATAACGGTTCCGCGCACCTCGCCGGTGTGCCCTTCAAGGTGACCTCCCTCACCACCGGTGAGTCCCATATCGCCGTGACCGACGAGAACGGCTATTTCAGCTCCGCGTCCTCTTGGAACGCGCATGACTCGAACACCAACGCAAACGATTGGGCGCTGACCGCAAGCGGCACCATCGACAGCACGAAGCTCGATGCTAACGCCGGTTTCTGGTTCGGCAACAACAGCGTACTCGATGGGAACGGCACCACTGCCACCTCCGATGCCGTCAAGGCGGACAACAAGCTCGGTGCCCTGCCCTTTGACACCTATTCCGTCGAAGAGCTTCGCTGCTCCGCTAATGAGGGCTATGCTCTCATCAACACGACTGTTACCGTGACCCGTGATGCCAAGACCATCGACCTCGGCACCTTCGATGACCCTGAGCCTGAAATCCATACCACTGCATACGACGCTTCTGATAGCGACCATTACGTCGGAGTCGGCACCGTCAAGATTTCCGACAAGGTGGAATACAGCCATCTCGTCGCGGGTAAGACCTACACCGTCATCGGTGAGCTGCATGATGCCGCTACCGGCGATGCCGTCACGGTAAACGGTCAGGCTATCACTGCCGAGAAGACCTTCACGGCTGAGGACTCCGCAGGTTCCGTCACCCTTGACTACACTTTCGATTCCTATGACCTCAAGGGGAAGACCCTCGTAGTCTATGAGACGCTTACCGATGCAAATGGTGCGAAGCTCGCCGAGCATAGGGACAAATCCGACGTTTCCCAGCAGGTGACCGTGCTCACGCCGAAGCTCTCGACAAGCGCCGTGGGCGATGCGGACAATAGCAAGTCCGTCACCGCTGAGGGCGATGTTACCGTTACCGATTATGTCCGTTACACCGGGCTTACCGCCGGGCAGACCTACACGCTCACGGGAACCCTTATGGACAAGTCCACCAAGAAGGCTTTCATGGATGCCGACGGCACCCCCGTCACCGCGACTGCGGAGTTCACGGCGGAAGCCGAAAGCGGTACCACGACCGTGACCTTCACCTTCGATGCCAGCGGCATCAAGACCGGCACCAAGCTCGTCGCCTTCGAGACTGTTGCCACGAACGGTATCGAGATTGCCGACCACAAGGATATCAACGACATTGACCAGACCGTTACCGTGAAGGCTCCCGTTATCGGCACCACCGCCGTCGATGCTGCCGACGGTGACAAGACGGTCACGGGTGAGGAAAATGTCGCTGTCCGCGATACTGTCCACTACAACAACGTGACCCCCGGTAAGACCTACAAGGTCACCGGTACCCTCTATGAGAAGGTTCTTGACAAGAACGGAAAGGTCACGAAGAAGGTATTCAAAGACAAGAACGGTACCCCCGTCACTGCGGAAGCAAACTTCACCGCAGAGGACTCCTACGGAAACGTCGATGTGACCTTCTACTTCGATGGCAGTTCGCTCAAGGAAGGTACCTCTCTCGTTGCCTTCGAGTCCCTGTCCCACAACGACAAGGAGATTGCTTCCCATGCCGACGTGAATGATTCCGGCCAGACTGTCATCATCACGAAGCCCAAGCTCTCCACTACCGCAACGGATGCCCTTGATGGTGATAAGAACCTCATCGGCGAGGATAATGCCACCATCGCCGATACCGTCCATTACATGAACGTGACACCCGGCAAGACCTACAAGGTTTCCGGCACCCTCTACGAGAAGGTCACCGACAAGGACGGCAAGGCCTCCAAGAAGCAGCTCCTCGATGCCGACGGCAACCCTGTCACAGCCGAGACCGAGTTCATTCCCGAAACCGCTTTCGGTGATGTGGACGTTACCTTCACCTTCGACGCGTCCGACCTCAAGGCCAAGGACAAGGT
>NZ_JAQDGZ010000008.1:3970-97412 GCF_027663865.1 Coprococcus sp. AF99-45 | reverse complement strand
TTTTCATTGCTTTTTTAAATATTTTATGTTATAATATATTATTTATATATTTATGCAAATTATATCGCTTTATAATATACATCTGTAACCTCGTATATTGCGATTTAAGACATTTTTATGGTGCAAGCCTATATTTGTATTATTTAATCTATCAAGCCAATATAAAGGCAAATAAGAAGAAATAAAACTTTTTTTATATTTTTTTCAAATATGGCGTGAGTTTTTTTCTGCTCGATTGTTATATATAGTGAACAGTGTATGAGAAAAGTTTTCGCCCCGTAAATTCTAGTTGGCTTTTTGCTGTAGATATACGTCATGCACTGTTTTTTTGTTGTAAAAAACAATCATATAAAGATATTATAATCGTAATATTCTTATATCATTGTTTTGTACTGTAGATGCAATAGACACTCCTTTCTGTTTTGATTACTATTTTGATTACTTTGTGATTACAATATGTTTAAAACACTGTAAATACAAGGGTTTGCGTTATGTCCGGCGGTTTCAAGTCCCGCTGCCGGCAGTTGATAATTAACTGGAATTGAATAAAAGATATGAGAAGTACATTGCGATGATTCGTGATGTATTTTTTCGTATATACACAATTGTTGTGGCACATTTCGTGTATCTGTAATTTTGATGAGGATCTTTTTTACCCCTTCATGTATTGAAAATATCAAAAAAAAATGTCATAATGAGATGTTGTATATTTGAACGAATAGATAGAAAAGATAGAAGTAAGTGATGAGACTTACAGAGAGGCAGTTGATTATGAGCAAAATCGTATTGATAGACGGACACAGTATTCTGAACAGGGCGTTTTTCGGACTTCCGGATCTGACAAATGCGGAAGGACTCCATACGAATGCAATATATGGATTCTTAAATATTATGTTCAAGATCCTGGAGGAGGAAAAGCCGGAGTATCTGACCGTTGCATTTGATGTGCATGCGCCGACTTTCCGCCATAAGATGTTTGAGGCGTATAAGGGGACGAGAAAGCCGATGGCAGAAGAACTCAGACAGCAGGTACCGTTGATGAAGGAAGTTTTGCATGCTATGGGAATCCGGACGATCGAGCAGGAAGGGCTGGAGGCAGATGACCTTCTTGGAACGCTGTCCAAAAGATGCGAGAGAATGGGGATGGAAGTGGTCATTATTTCCGGAGACAGAGATCTTCTCCAGCTTGCTACAGACCATGTTGAGATCCGAATTCCGAAGACAAAACGGACCGGAACTGAGATCGAGAATTATTATGCAGTGGACGTAAAAGAAAAATACCAGGTGACACCGACAGAATTTATCGATGTGAAAGCATTGATGGGAGATACTTCAGATAATATCCCAGGGGTGCCGGGAGTCGGAGAAAAGACGGCGACCAAGATTATTGTAGAATACGGATCTATTGAAAATGCCTACAAGCATGCATCCGAACTGAAGCCGCCGAGAGCATCGAAAAATCTGGTGGAATACTGGGATCAGGCACAAATGAGTAAGGTGCTGGCGACAATCGATGTAGACGCGGATTTTGCTTATGAACTGGAAGAGGCGAAGCTTGGAAATCTTTATACAGAGGAAGCTTATGTCTATTTCCAGAGACTGCAGTTCAAGAATCTGCTGAATCGTTTTGATGTGCAGAGTGAGAATTCGATTGAAGATGCATTTGTGATCGCTGTGGGAAAAGAAGAAATTCAGAAAATCTTTGCGGAGGCAGAAAAAGCGCAGACGGTGGGAGCCGTTCTTTACAAAGACACCAGAAATGTACTTCCGCTGTTTGCAGGAAATGCTGAAATAGGTGGAATTGGAATTTCGTTTGGAAAAGAGAAGATCTACTGTATTCCGGCAGGAAATGGATACAGCATGGAGGAACTTCTGGAGGCACTTGTACATGTGGCAAAGCATGCCGGACGGTTTGTGGTGTTTGATCTGAAGTCATCCCTGCCTTATCTGAAAGGATTAGAAGGAGCAGCAGAGGAGAAGTGCTTTGACAGTATTGTAGCAGCTTACCTCCTGAATCCGTTGAAAAATGATTATGGATTTGAAGATGTGGCACAGGAGCATCTTGGATTGATGATCGATCCGAAGACAGAACTGGAAAAAATGGTCTGTTATGAAGCCTATGCTGCATTTGCGTCATCGGCAGTTTTGGAAGAAAAGCTGAAAAAAGAGGAAATGTGGAAGCTTTTTACAGAAATAGAGATGCCGCTTGTATTTACTCTGTTCCACATGGAGCAGAATGGGGTGCGTGTAGAAGCAGAAGAACTGAAAAGCTATGGAGAACAGCTTGGCGGAAAAATCATACAGCTGGAAAAGGAAATTTATGAGCTTGCTGGGGAAGAATTTAATATCAATTCACCAAAGCAGCTGGGCGTGGTCCTTTTTGAACATCTGTCCCTCCCAAATGGAAAGAAGACGAAAACAGGATATTCGACGGCAGCAGACGTATTGGATAAGCTGGCACCGGATTATCCGATCGTGGCAAAAATCCTGGAATATCGTCAGCTTGCCAAGCTGAAATCGACTTATGCAGATGGGCTTGCCGTGTTTATTCATGAAGATGATCACCGGATCCATGGAAAATTCAACCAGACAGTCACAGCGACCGGACGTATCAGCAGTACAGAGCCAAACCTGCAGAATATCCCGGCGAGGGTAGAACTTGGACGGCTGATCCGTAAAGTATTTGTGCCGGAAGAGGGATATGTGTTTGTAGATGCGGATTATTCGCAGATAGAACTGCGTGTGCTGGCACATTGCTCCGGAGATGCAGCACTGATCGAAGCATACCGGGAGGCAAAGGACATTCACCGGATCACAGCTTCTCAGGTGTTTCATACTCCGTTTGATGAAGTGACCGATCTGCAGAGGCGAAATGCAAAAGCAGTCAACTTTGGTATTGTCTATGGGATCAGTTCTTTTGGACTGAGCCAGGATTTAAGTATTACGAGAAAAGAAGCGGCCGAATATATTGACCGTTATTTTGAAACCTATCCGGGCATCAAGAAATTTCTGGATGATGCAGTTGCTCATGCAAAAGAACAGGGATATGTTGTGACCTTATTTGGCAGAAGAAGACCGGTTCCGGAGCTGTCTTCCAGCAATTTTATGCAGAGACAATTCGGGGAACGTGTGGCAATGAATTCTCCGATCCAGGGAACGGCTGCAGATATCATGAAAATCGCAATGATCGCTGTGGACAAAGAGCTTCGCATGAGAAACATGAAATCCAGGCTGGTTCTGCAGGTACACGACGAACTTCTGATCGAGACATGGAAGGAAGAGGAAGAGGAAGTGCGGGAGATCCTGAAAGAAGGCATGATGCATGCGGCAGATCTTTCCGTTCCGCTTGAAATTGACATGCATAGTGGAAAAAACTGGTATGAGGCAAAATAGAAGGAAACAGATATGAGAAAAATAGGAATAACAGGAGGCATTGGTTCCGGGAAGAGCAAAGTACTCGACTTTTTAAGTGTAGTGTGCGGTGCGGTGATCTGCCAGTCAGATCTGGTGGCACATCAGGTACAGCTTCCGGGAGAAAAATGTTATCAGAAGGTCGTGGAGACGTTTGGGAAAGAAATTTTAAATCCTGACGGAACGATTGATCGGAAAATTCTTGGCAGAATTGTGTTTGATCAGCCAGAGAAACTGCAAAAGCTTAATGCGATCGTGCATCCGGCGGTCAATGAAAAGATCCGGGAGGAAATGCAGAAGGCGCAGGAAGAGGGAAAAGAGCTTTTTATTCTGGAAGCCGCACTCCTTACGGAACCGGTATATCGTGAGATGTTGGATGAGATCTGGTATATTCATGTGCCACAGGAGATCCGGATGGAGAGACTGAGAAGTTCACGCGGATATTCAGATGAAAAAATGTATGCGGTGTTTGCAAATCAGCCGTCGGAAGAGACATTTACAGCGGTTTCGGATCTTGTGATCGAAAACGGCGGAACCTTTGAAGAAACGGAAAAACAGATAGACTTGGCACTGGGAAGAGGCTAAGAACAGGGAGAAGAAACAAGATGAGATTATGCAGCATTGCCAGTGGCAGCAGCGGAAACTGTATTTATGTGGGGAGCGATCGAACGCATCTGCTTGTAGATACAGGAATCAGCAAAAAACGAATTGAGGAAGGCTTAAAGGAACTTGAAATAAAAGGGAAAGAGCTGGATGGAATCCTGATTACCCATGAACATGCAGATCATATTCAGGGACTTGGTGTATTCAGCAGAAAATATGAGATCCCAATCTATGGAACACCGGGAACGATTCAGGGAATCCGTGATTATAAAAATCTCGGGAAAATGCCGGAAGGACTTTACCATGAAATCCAGGTAGACAAAGAATTTAAGCTGGGTGATATTGACGTGCATCCATTTGCTATTTCCCATGATGCAAATGAACCGAGCGGCTACCGCTTTGAGCAGGATGGAAAGAAGATCGCGGTAGCAACGGATCTTGGAAAATACGATGAATATACGGTAGAGAACCTGAAGGATTTAAATGCGGTTCTTCTGGAATCTAACCATGATATACATATGCTGGAAGTCGGTCCTTATCCGTATTACCTGAAGCAGAGAGTTCTTGGGGACAGAGGACATTTATCAAATGAATTGTCAGGACGGCTTCTTTGTGATATACTACACAATAACTTGCGGAGTGTATTGCTGGGGCATTTGAGCAAGGAGAATAATTACGAAGAACTTGCATATGAGACTGTCAAGCTGGAGGTCACTTTGGGGCAGAACCCGTATAAGGGGGATGATATACCGATCGCAGTTGCAAAAAGGGATCAGGTGTCTGCAGTGATCGAGGTTTAGAAAAAGAAAGTATGCAGAATTAGATTCAGGAGGACAGGCAGAATGAAGAAATGCATTATTACAGTAGTCGGTAAAGATTCGGTCGGAATTATTGCGAAAGTATGTACATACCTGGCAGAGACCAATATCAATATTTTAAATATTTCCCAGACAATCGTGGATGGGTATTTTAATATGATGGCGGTTGCAGATGTGGAAAATTCAAAAAAAGAACTGGATATCGTAGCGGTAGAACTTCGTGATATCGGCTTACAGATCGGTGTCAATATTCATTGTCAGAGAGAAGAGATTTTTGAAAAAATGCACAGAGTGTAAGGAGAACCGTTATGATTAATTTTTACGAAGTAGTAGAAACAAACCAGATGATCGAAGAAGAAAATCTGGATGTAAGAACAATCACATTGGGTATCAGTCTGATGGACTGTATTGACTCAGATCTGGACAGACTGAATGAAAAGATATATAAAAAAATCACAACACTTGCAAAGGATCTTGTATCGACAGGAGAGAAGATCGAAAGTGAATTTGGAATTCCGATCGTTAATAAGCGGATTTCCATTACACCGGTTGCACTTGTTGGCGGTTCAGCCTGCAAAAAACCAGAGGATTTTGTGACGATCGCAGAGACACTGGATAAAGCAGCAAAGGAAGTCGGTGTAAACTTTATCGGAGGATATTCTGCAATCGTATCCAAGGGAATGACAAAGAGCGATGAACTCCTGATCCGTTCCATTCCGATGGCAATGGCAAAGACAGAGCGTGTGTGCAGTTCGGTCAATGTAGGTTCGACAAAGACTGGTATTGATATGGATGCAGTCCGTCTTTGCGGCGAGATTGTAAAAGAGACAGCAGAGGCGACAAAGGACAAGGATTCGATTGGCTGTGCAAAATTTGTAGTTTTATGTAATGCACCGGATGATAACCCGTTTATGGCAGGGGCCTTTTTAGGTGTTACCGAAGGAGATGCCGTGATCAATGTCGGTGTCAGCGGACCTGGTGTTGTAAAAAGAGCGATTGAAAAATGTCGTGGCGAGGGCTTTCAGGAACTTTGTGATACGATCAAGAAGACCGCATTTAAGGTGACAAGGGTTGGTCAGCTTGTAGCCGGAGAAGCTTCCAAAAGGCTTGGTATTCCGTTCGGAATCATTGACCTGTCACTTGCACCGACACCGGCTGTTGGCGATTCAGTAGCGGAGATTCTGGAAGAAATCGGACTTGAGAGAGTTGGCGCACCAGGAACAACAGCAGCACTTGCTATGCTGAACGATCAGGTGAAAAAAGGTGGCGTTATGGCGTCTTCCTATGTAGGAGGTTTAAGCGGAGCTTTTATTCCGGTCAGTGAGGATAAAGGAATGATCGATGCAGTCAATGCCGGATCTCTTTGTATAGAAAAGCTGGAGGCGATGACTTGTGTCTGCTCGGTAGGACTTGATATGATCGCTATTCCGGGTAAGACGAAAGCTACTACGATTTCCGGGATCATTGCGGATGAGATGGCGATCGGAATGGTCAATCAGAAGACAACGGCGGTTCGTGTGATACCTGTAGTTGGAAAGGATGTTGGAGATATGGCAGAGTTTGGTGGTCTTTTGGGATATGCGCCGATCATGCCGGTCAATGAATTTGACTGCAGTGCATTTGTGAATCGAAAGGGAAGAATTCCTGCACCGATACATAGTTTTAAAAATTAGAAAGAGGTAAAGAGAGCATGGGGAAAGTTGCGATTGTAACAGATAGTAACAGTGGAATTACACAGGCAGAAGGAAAGAAAATGGGAATTTACGTACTTCCGATGCCATTCTATATCAATGAGGAGTTGTTTTACGAGGATATCACACTCACGCAGGAGGAGTTTTATGAAAAACTGGCAGGAGATGCAGATATTAAGACTTCCCAACCGGCTCCCGGAGATGTAATGGATATGTGGGACAAGGCGCTGGAGGAATATGATGAGGTTGTACATATTCCGATGTCAGCCGGTCTTAGCAGTTCATGTGAGACTGCAATCATGCTTTCCCAGGACTATGATGGAAAAGTACAGGTCGTAAATAATCACCGGATTTCTGTTACGCAGCGAAGATCGGTGGAAGAGGCGAAAAAGCTTGCAGATGCTGGAAAGAGCGCGGCAGAAATTAAAGAACTGTTAGAAGCGATCCAGTGGGACAGTGATATCTATATTACAGTAGATACTTTAAAATACCTGAAGAAAGGCGGCAGACTTACACCGGCAGCTGCAGCGATTGGAACGGTTCTGAACCTGAAGCCAGTTCTCCGTCTTAAAGGAGAAAAGCTGGATGCGTTTGCGAAGTCAAGAGGATGGAAGAGTGCAAAGAAGACGATGATCAAGACAATTAATGAGATTCGTACTTCAGAATTCGGAGATTGTGATGGAAAAAAAGATTTGTATCTGGATGCAGCTTACACAGGAGACCGCAAGGAGGCACAGGAATGGCTGGATGAGCTTCATGAAGCATTTCCGGAGTTTGAAATCCGGATGGATCCACTGTCGTTGAGTGTGGCATGCCATATCGGACCTGGAGCCAGGGCAGTGACTCTTACCAAAATTCTTCATGTGAACTAAATGAGAAAGAGACTTTTTGCACAAACATGCGTAGTGGTGGTGTGCAAAAAGTCTCTTTTTTGACAAAGGGGAAGGGTTAAATAATTTGCAACTGCTTCTGGTATTCATTTGTAAAAGGTGTGCCAAATTTCTCGGTAATTATGGATTCATACAGGTCTGATGCGAAAATGTCCAGGTTCAGGAGGACCTGGGTGGCGGAGGTGAGATTTCTGGCATCTGCAAGCTTTGTGATCAGAGGGATGGCGGCATACTCTTTGATCTCTTTAAGAATTTGAGTATCTTTTTTTTGAAAACCGAGTACGCGGGCATAAAGGGCGGATGTGGATGACCGCTCTTTTTTTGCTTTGCCGGAAATGTTGCCGGAATCTTCTGCAAAACAGAAAGGAGGCTCATGTCGGAAGGTGTCCTTTTCTATGCCGAGCAGGATGTGCAGCAGGGTGCGGCTGATCCGGGTGTAGGTAAGCTCTCTGGTTTTCAGAAGATCGCAGAAGGAACTCCAGGTAGCAAAATCATTTCTCTGATTGATGATCCGGTTGGCGAGGTCTTTGCTGACATCAAGGTAATCGGTCAGAGAGGAAGCACTCTCACAGAGCAGTCGATACTTTAGCAGGAGCGAAAAATCATCCTGGGTAACCGGAAGTGAGGACTGGTAATTCTTTCGCAGCAGATCTGAAGAAGCGGGCGGAAGTTGTCCTGCGACGGATGAAAAAGCATCTTCTGGTAAAGATGGATTCAGAATTCGGTTGCGGATCGCAGTTGCGGAACTGAAGGTTTCGCAGAGGGCAGTATCGTGGTAGCCGGATCCCTCGCGGGGAATCGCGAAAGGCTGGATCGGACTTTTGAAATACCGGAGCGCTTTTAAGTATTCAATCCCAAGGGTATTGTTTGGTGAGGACAGGATTTCGGCAAGGGACGGATCCTTTGTATAGACACTTAGGGCAGTCTGGCGTGCCTGCGGAAACGGTCGGCCTTTTCGCAGCTCATCCTGCAGGAGCTGCCGGTAGACTTCTGGCTCTTCGGAAAGAATCCGGGCAAGCCGATTGAGTTTTTTGATATCGCCACACTCACTGCCAAAACAGAGATAGGAAATACAGCCAAGACTGTTAAAAATAGAAACGGCACCTCTTGCAAACAACTCTGCACTGCCACAGGAAAAAAGGACCGGGAGCTCCAGAATGAGTGATGCACCGCCAAGAAGGGCAGCTTTTGCCCGCAAATGCTTTGGTGCGATAGCAGGGGCGCCACGCTGGACGAAGTCACCACTCATAAGGATAACTGCCGCATCTGCCCCTGTTTTTTGAAGTGCCTGGTCTATATGATACTGATGCCCGTTGTGGAACGGATTATATTCTGCGATGATACCGACGATTTTCATACTTTTAACTAAAATCTCCTTTGTGTTGTTTGTGAAAAGATTATACTATAAAAAGAGTTTTTGTGCAAAAAACATTGTACTGGAAAATATTACGTGAAAAAAATAACATTACTTGTATACAATGTGTGCAAGGAGTATAATTAAGAATAGAGTGTGAGTTCTAATAAAGAAAATTCTAGTACCAGAAGGGAGAAACATCAATGAATGTATTAGTAATCAACTGCGGAAGTTCATCACTGAAGTTCCAGCTCATCAACTCAGAATCGGAGGCGGTTCTCGCAAAAGGTCTTTGCGAAAGAATCGGTATTGACGGAAGACTTACCTATCAGCCGGCAGGTGGAGAGAAGAATGTATCTGAAAAGGCTATGCCTACACATACAGAAGCAATCCAGTTCGTAATCGACGCGCTGACAGATGCAGATACAGGTGTTGTTAAGAGCCTTGACGAAATCGGAGCAGTCGGACATCGTGTTGTTCACGGCGGAGAAAAGTTTGCAAAATCTGTAGTTGTAACACCGGAAGTAAAAGCTGCGATCGCAGAGTGCAATGACCTTGCACCACTTCACAACCCGGCAAACTTAATCGGAATCGAAGCTTGTGAAAGCCTGATGCCGGGCACACCACAGGTTGTTGTATTTGATACTGCTTTTCATCAGACAATGCCTGAGAAAGCTTATATGTATGGACTTCCATATGAATATTATGAAAAATACAAAGTAAGACGTTACGGATTCCACGGAACAAGCCACAGCTTCGTATCTAAGAGAGTAGCTGAGATTGTTGGAAAACCATACAACGCAACAAAGACGATCGTATGCCATCTTGGTAATGGAGCATCTGTTTCAGCAGTGCTTAACGGAGAATCAGTAGATACCTCTATGGGACTTACTCCGTTGGAAGGTCTTGTAATGGGAACACGTTCCGGAGATATTGATCCGGCGATCATGGAATTCATTGCTAAGAAAGAAAACCTTGACATTGCAGGAATTATGAATGTCCTGAACAAGAAATCAGGTGTGGAAGGTGTATCCGGTGTATCCAGCGACTTCCGTGATCTTGAGGCAGCAGCAAAAGCAGGCAACAAGCGTGCAGAACTTGCAATCGACGTATTTGCATACAGAGTAGCAAAATATGTTGGTGCTTACACAGCAGCAATGAACGGTGTTGATAATATCGTATTTACAGCAGGTATCGGTGAGAACTGTGCACTTGTAAGAACAAAAGTCTGCAGCTATCTTGGATATCTTGGAATTACAATCGATGAAGAAGCAAATGGAAAACGTGGAGAAGAGATCATAATCTCTACACCAGATTCCAAAGTGAAAGTTCTTGTAGTTCCGACAAACGAAGAACTTGCAATTGCAAGAGAGACAGTTGCACTTGTATAACAGAAGAAATTAGAAAAAACCTTAAAATCTGTAAATCATCCTTGACAAAAAGAATTTACATGGTATAATAGTTTAGGTGTGAACAGGAGAAAGAATTATGTTAATTGACCTGTCCGAAGTCTTATCTGAACCGCATAAGTCCATTGACGAAGTGGTCGGCACTGAGATGAAAGAAGTGAAGGTGAACGGAAGCAGATTTCCGGTAAGCCGGACACAGCCTGTGCATATTTATGTCGAGTATGCCGGCGAAAAAAAACTTCATATCAGTTGTGAGACAAGTCTTACGGTAATCATTCCGTGTGACAGATGTCTTACAGATGTACCGACAGATTTCACGCTTTCCTTTGAAAAGCAGGTGAATACAGCTCTGGCAGACGGAGAAGATGATGGCGAATCCGATGAAGCGAATTACATTGACGGATATCATCTTGATGTGGAGCAGCTGCTCTATAACGAGATTTTAGTAGGGTGGCCGATGAAAGTTCTATGTAGCGAAGACTGTAAAGGGATTTGCAGTGTATGTGGTCAGAACTTGAATGAGGGAAGCTGCGACTGCGAAGACACCAGTCTTGACCCTAGAATGTCAGTTATCCGCGATCTTTACAAGAATTTTAAGGAGGTGTAACCTATGTCAATTTGTCCAAAGAATAAATCTTCTAAAGCAAGAAGAGACAAGAGAAGAGCAAACTGGAAAATGAGCGCACCGAATCTGGTGAAATGCAGCAAATGTGGAGAACTTATGATGCCACACAGAGTTTGCAAAGCTTGTGGATCTTACAACAAGAGAGAAATCGTTACTGTAGAAAACTAATTAAAAAAGGCTATAGTACAGGAGTTAGGCGTATTGCTTAACTCCTTTTCTTTTTTCTAATTTTCCTAAATCTGCTAAATATTATTGATTTTTACGGTCATGTCTAGTAGAATTGGTTTAGTAATGCTGGGAGGTAACAGTATGAAAGAAATAACAAAAGTTGTTGTCGATGCAATGGGCGGAGACAACGCACCGCATGAGATCATCAAAGGTGCGGTCGAGGCGGTCGGGAAGTCAGATGCGATCCATGTGATTCTGGTCGGAAAAGAAGATGTCATCAATCAGGAACTTTCCGGGTACACATATAATAAAGAACAGATTTCGGTTGTTCATACATCGGAAGTAATTGAGACAGCAGAACCGCCGGTTATGGCGATCCGCAGAAAGAAAGACTCATCCATTGTGGTAGGTCTTAAGATGGTGAAGGATAAAGAAGCTGACGCTTTTGTTTCAGCAGGAAGTTCCGGTGCGGTTCTTGCCGGGGGACAGCTTCTGGTTGGACGTATCAAAGGGGTGGAAAGGCCACCGCTTGCACCACTGATCCCGACAGAAAAAGGATTCTCCATTTTGATCGACTGTGGGGCGAATGTAGATGCAAGACCTTCACATCTGGTGCAGTTTGCCAAGATGGGTTCGATCTATATGGAACATATTATGGGAGTCAAGAATCCGAAGGTTGCGATCGTCAATATCGGAGCTGAGGAAGAAAAGGGTAATGCCCTGGTCAAGGAGACTTTTCCTATGCTGAAAGAATGTAAGGATATTAACTTTATCGGAAGCATTGAAGCGAGAGAAATCCCTCACGGACAGGCAGATGTTATCGTCTGTGAAGCATTTACCGGCAACGTGATCCTGAAACTCTATGAAGGAGTAGCATCGGTTCTTGTAAGCAAGATTAAAGGTGGTATGAAGCAGAATCTCCGCGGCATGATCGGTGGACTTCTGGTTAAGCCGGTGCTGAAAAAGACTATGAAGGATTTTGACGCAAGTGAGTACGGTGGAGCACCACTGCTTGGACTCACCGGTCTGGTAGTAAAGACACACGGCAGTTCCAAAGCAAAAGAAGTCTGCAATTCAATTTTGCAGTGTGTAACCTTCAAAGAAGAAGGAATCAATGAAAAGATCAAAGAATGTATTCAGGCGGAAGAAAAATCCGCACAGGAATAAGCTCAGAAAGGATTAAGAATTATGGAATTTGAAAAACTGAAAGACATTATTGTTGATGTGATGGGATGTAACCCGGATGAAATTACGATGGACACTACATTTGTAGATGATCTGGGAGCTGATTCGCTTGATATTTTCCAGATTATTATGGGAATTGAAGATGCATTTGATATCGAAATTGAAAATGAAGATGCAGAAAAGATCGCAACAGTAGGTGATGCTGTAGAACAGATCAAGAACGCTGTTAACTAGGGAAAATGATTACAGGGGACATCCCCATTTTTGGGGAGTGTCCTTTTTTAAAATTGGAGGAGCAATCATGAGCAGAAATGTAAAGGAACTGGAAGAAAAAATCGGCTACAATTTCAAGGACAGCCATTTGCTCAGACATGCTGTGACGCACAGCTCTTATGTGAATGAAAAGCATATGAAGAAGGCAGACTGTAATGAACGTCTGGAATTCCTTGGAGATGCTGTTCTGGAACTGATTTCAAGCGAATATCTTTTTTTCGAGAACCAGACAATGCCGGAAGGAGAACTGACTAAGTTAAGAGCAAGCATGGTATGCGAGAAGGCACTTGCATTTTGTGCGCGGGATCTGGAACTTGGAAGTTATCTGCTGCTTGGGAAAGGTGAGGACGCGACCGGTGGAAGATTCAGAGAGTCTATTACCTCGGATGCATTGGAAGCACTGATTGGTGCGATTTATCTGGATGGTGGTTTTGCTAATGCGAAAGAGTTTATTTTAAAATATATTTTAAACGACCTGGAAGGGAAACGGCTCTTTTATGATAGCAAGACTATCCTGCAGGAAATGGTACAGGGCGGTCAGGAAAAAGGAATTGTCTACCAGCTGGTAGGAGAAGAGGGACCGGACCACAATAAATCCTTCCGTGTAGAGGTTGTGATCGGCGGAGAAGCCTTTGGATGTGGTATCGGAAGAACCAAAAAGGCTGCCGAACAGGAAGCGGCTTATCAGGCAATCCTGAAGCTGAAAGAAGGAAAGGTACAGTAGGTGAGGCATGTATTTAAAAAGTATTGAAGTACAGGGATTCAAGTCTTTTGCAAATAAGATTGTCTTTGAATTTCATAACGGGATCACCGGAATCGTCGGACCGAACGGAAGTGGGAAAAGTAACGTGGCGGATGCCGTCCGCTGGGTACTCGGAGAGCAGAAGGTGAAGCAGCTCCGTGGAGGTACGATGCAGGATGTTATTTTTTCCGGTACGGAAAACCGGAAACCCCTCAGCTACGCATCGGTTGCGATCACACTGGATAATTCAGATCACAAACTCCCGGTGGAGTTTGAAGAGGTTAAAGTCACAAGAAAGTTGTACCGTTCGGGGGAAAGTGAATATCTGATCAACGGCAGTGTCTGCAGGCTCAAAGATATCAATGAGATGTTTTATGATACAGGTATCGGAAAAGAAGGATATTCGATCATCGGACAGGGACAGATTGACAAGATCCTGAGCGGTAAGCCGGAAGAGAGACGAGAGCTTTTTGATGAGGCGGCCGGGATTGTCAAATTTAAGCGCCGCAAGGCGTTATCTCTTCGCAAACTGGAAGAAGAGCAGAGCAATCTGGTCCGTGTCAATGATATTTTGGGAGAGTTGGAAAAGCAGTTTGGTCCGCTTCAGAAACAGTCGGAGACAGCGAAGGAATATCTGAAAAAGAGAGAAGAACTGAAGCATTATGACATCAATATGTTCCTGGTGGAGATGAAACGTCTGAAGGGGCAGATCCGGGAAAACGATGAGAAGCTGAAGATTGCGCAGGATGAACTCATTGAAGCCGGCAAAAAGCATGAAGATATGAAGGCACAGTATGAGAAGATCGAGCAGGAAGTAGATGAGATCGACGCCGGAATTGAGCATGCAAAAAGCCAGAGAAATGAGACAACACTTCTGAAGCAGCAGTTGGAAAACCAGATCGAGCTTTTAAAAGAGCAGATCAACAGTGTCCGTATGAATGATGAACACTATGAAAAACGCGCAAACGATATTCAGGCAGAGCTTGCAAACCGTGAAAGGCAGAAATCCGAACTGGAAGAAGAAAAAGCAGAGATCGACAGACATCTTGCAGCTGCATCTGAGAGACAAAAGCAGGCAGGAGAGGAGCTGACTGCCCTGCAGAGCCGGATTGCAGAGATGACAGTGGAGATTGAAAAGAATCAGAACGATATCCGTGAGCTTCTGAATAACCGTGCATCCACGAAGGCAAAGCTGCAGCATTATGAAACGACGCTTGAACAGATCAAGGTACGCCGGGCACTGCTTTACAAACGTCTGGTAGAAGCGGAGAGTGATGTACAGAGGCAACAGGAACTTGCCGCGCAGTATACGGAAGAACTGAAGGCAGTATCAGGTAAGATCACGGATTCTGTAGAACAGATCAAAAACTATGAAACAGAGATTGCCGGACTGCAAAAAGAGATCGGACAGGCAAATGAAAACCTGCGAAACAGGCAGAATGCTTATCACAGGGAGTACTCTCGTCTGGAGTCTCTGAGGAACCTTACGGAGCGTTACGATGGTTATGGGAACAGTATCCGTCGTGTGATGGAGCAGAAAAGCCGCGAGCCGAAAATCCTGGGGGTTGTGGCTGATCTGATCAAAGTAGATAAAAAATATGAGACTGCGGTGGAGATCGCACTTGGAGGCAGTATCCAGAATATCGTTACTGCAGACGAAGAGACTGCAAAAAAAATGATTGGTTATCTGAAGCAGAACCGGTATGGACGTGCAACTTTCCTTCCATTGACAGCGATTCGTGGGGGACAGGGATTTGCCAGGGCAGAAGCCCTTCGCGAGCCGGGGGTGATCGGCACGGCGGACAAGCTGGTAACGGTAGAAGATAAATTTACATCTCTTGCAGAGCATCTTCTTGGAAGAACTCTTGTGGCAGACAACATTGATACTGGGATCCGTCTGGCAAGAAAGTACCGTCAGTCCCTGCGTATCGTTACGCTGGAAGGAGATTTGATCAATCCTGGCGGAGCAATGAGTGGTGGAGCATTTAAGAATTCCAGTAATCTGCTCAGCAGAAGACGTGAGATTGAAGAACTGGAAAAGACGGTTGCGCGTCTGAAAACAGAACTCCAGAAATCGGAAACAGAAGTTGCGGCCGCAAAGGAGAAGCGGACGACGCTGTATGCAAAGGTGGAAGAGATCCAGCAGGAATTGCAGAATGACTATGTGGTTCAAAATACTGCGAAGATGAATCTGGACCAGGTAAAAAGCCGTCAAAATGCGACCAGAGAAAATTCAGAAGGAATTTATGCGGAGCGCAAGAAACTGGAAGAACAGGTTCATGAGATCGAGGAAAACGAAGAATCGATCAAAATGGAACTGGAGACCAGCCAGCAACTGGAGGACGAGCTGACACGCCAGATGGAAAGCTCACAGAAGTGGCTGGAAAAAGAGCGTGAGACAGAAGCGGCAGAAGTGCGCAAAAATGAAAATATTCACCTCAGTTTTGCTGCATTGGAGCAGAAAAAAGATTTTATCGAGGAGAATTTTGTCCGTATCCGGGAAGAGATGGGAAAATTCCAGGAAGAGCTTGCCACTTTAAATGCAAGCAAAGGAGAGAATCACGGTGAAATAGAGCAAAAGGAAGCACAGATTACCGAAATCCGGCAGACGATAGAGAATTCAAAGGAATTATTTGAGGAAATCAACAAAGAGATCGAAGAATCGCAGAAAAAGCGGGAAGAACTGAATCAGAAGCATAAGGCATTCCTGAAAAAGCGAGAAGATCTGGCAGCCCATATGGCAGAGCTTGATAAAGAATCCTTCCGGCTTACCAGCAAGAAAGAAGGCTACGAGGAAGCTTTGGAAAAGCAGATCAATTATATGTGGGAAGAGTACGAACTGACGTATAATCATGCACTGGAAATCCGGGATGAGAGTCTGACAGATCCTGCCGAGATGCGAAGGCGGATCCAGGAATTAAAGACGGAGATCCGGAAACTCGGATCGGTGAACGTCAATGCGATCGAAGATTTTAAAAATCTTTCCGAGCGGTATGAATTTATGAAAACGCAGCATGATGATCTGGTAGAGGCAGAAGCAACGCTCAAGAAGATCATTGAAGAACTGGACGAGGCGATGCGCAAGCAGTTTACTGAGCAGTTTGCGAAGATCAGCCAGGAGTTTAATCAGGTGTTTAAACAACTGTTCGGTGGTGGAAAAGGAACTCTGGAACTGATGGATGATGAGGATGTGCTGGAAGCCGGAATCCGGATTATTGCGCAGCCGCCGGGTAAAAAACTTCAGAATATGATGCAGCTTTCCGGTGGAGAAAAGGCGTTGACGGCGATTTCGCTGCTGTTTGCAATCCAGAATCTGAAACCTTCCCCGTTTTGTCTGCTGGATGAAATCGAGGCGGCACTGGATGATTCTAATGTCACGAGATTTGCACAGTATTTGCACAAGCTGACGAAAAATACACAGTTTATCGTCATTACACACCGTCGCGGTACGATGACAGCGGCAGACCGGCTGTATGGGATCACTATGCAGGAAAAAGGGGTATCAACGCTGGTATCTGTGGATCTTCTGGAAGATGAGCTTACAAAGTAGTGGATAGGAGGATATGATGGCAGAAGAAAAAATGGGATTTTTTAAGCGTCTGGTAGCAGGACTTAACAAGACGCGCGATAATATCGTGTCTGGAATGGACAGTATTTTTCATGGATTTTCAAAGATAGATGAGGACTTTTATGAGGAACTGGAAGAGGTTCTGATCATGGGAGATCTGGGGGTAAAAGCAACTTACGCGATTCTTGATGATCTTCGTAAAAAAGTAAAAGAACAGCATATCAAAGAGCCGATTGAGTGCAGACAGCTCCTGATCGACAGTATCAAAGAGCAGATGGATGTAGGCGAGACAGCTTATGAATTTGAAAACCAGACTTCTGTTGTTCTGGTGATCGGAGTAAATGGAGTCGGAAAGACGACTACTATCGGAAAACTTGCCGGTAAGATGAGAGGTCAGGGCAAGAAGGTTGTGCTTGCTGCAGCAGATACTTTCCGTGCCGCTGCGGGCGATCAATTAAAGGAATGGGCACATCGTTCGGATGCAGATCTGATCGGCGGACAGGAAGGTGCAGATCCGGCAGCCATCGTTTATGATGCGGTAGCGGCTGCAAAAGCGAGAAAGGCAGATATCCTTCTGGTGGATACAGCCGGAAGACTTCACAATAAAAAGAACCTGATGGAGGAACTGAAGAAGATTAACCGTGTGCTGGAAAGAGAATATCCGGAAGCATACAGGGAAACTTTGGTCGTTCTGGATGCAACGACCGGACAGAATGCACTTTCACAGGCAAAGGAATTCAGTGATGTTGCGGATATTACAGGAATTATCCTGACTAAGATGGATGGAACGGCCAAAGGTGGAATTGCAGTTGCAATTCAGGCAGAGCTTGGAATTCCTGTTAAATATATAGGTGTCGGTGAGACAATCGATGATCTGCAGAAATTCGATTCCGACGAATTTGTACAGGCATTATTTACAACAGAAGAAAAGAAGGAAGAAGGAGAAGAATAATAATATGCTGACATTGGAAAAATTTGAAGAAGCAAGCGAGATCGTAAAACGTGTGACACGTCCGACAAAGCTTATCTACAGTGAGTATCTCAGTAGTCAGACCGGGGGAAAGGTCTATTTGAAACCGGAAAATATGCAGTACACAGGTGCATACAAATTAAGAGGAGCTTATTACAAGATCAGCACACTTTCTGAGGAAGATCGTGCAAAAGGTCTGATCACAGCTTCAGCAGGAAACCATGCGCAGGGTGTGGCATATGCGGCAAAAGCGTTTGGATGTAAGGCGACGATTGTTATGCCAACTGTCACTCCGCTGATTAAGGTAAACCGTACCAAGAGCTATGGCGCCGAGGTTGTTTTACACGGAGATGTCTATGACGATGCCTGCGCAAAGGCCTATGAGCTTGCAGAAGAGTACGGATATACTTTTGTACATCCGTTTGATGATCTGGATGTAGCTACCGGACAGGGAACGATTGCAATGGAAATTGTCCAGGAACTCCCGACCGTTGATTATATCCTTGCACCGATCGGGGGCGGCGGACTGATCACAGGTGTATCTACACTTGCGAAAATGCTGAATCCAAAGATCAAAGTGATTGGTGTGGAACCGGCAGAAGCAGCAAGTATGACTGCTGCAATCGAAGCAGGACATACCGTAACACTTCCAAGTGCCAACACGATCGCAGATGGTACAGCAGTAAAAAAAGTCGGGGAACAGAATCTCCCATACGTCATGGAAAATGTAGACCAGATCGTAACTGTAGAAGACGATGAACTGGTCGGAGCATTCCTTGATATGGTGGAAAACCATAAAATGGTAGTAGAAAACTCCGGTCTTCTTTCTGTTGCAGCTTTAAAACAGCTGGATCTGAAAGGTAAGAAAGTAGTATCTATCTTAAGCGGCGGGAACATGGATGTTATTACCATGTCTTCAGTTGTACAGCACGGACTGATCCAGAGAGACCGTATCTTCTCTGTATCGGTACTTCTTCCGGATAAACCGGGTGAACTGGTAAAAGTGGCACAGACGATTGCAGAAGAGCAGGGAAATGTGATCAAACTGGAACATAATCAGTTTGTAAGTATTAACCGAAATGCGGCTGTGGAGCTTCGTGTGACACTGGAAGCATTTGGAACCGATCATAAGAACCGGATCATTGCGGCATTGGAGGCAGCCGGGTTCAGACCGAAGCTGATCAGTGCGAAGTTATATTAGAATGTTTAAGAGGACAGTCTTATCCCCTGGTGAGGGATGAGGCTGTCTTTTTTTGAAAATAAGGTTGTTAGGTCGGGCGAGAAAAAGAATCTCTTCCAATCCTATTTTGTCCACCGGAGATGAAACTCAAAAAGTGTGGAAGCCTCTGCTGAGATAATTTTCGCCTTCAGAAGGTCATGGGAAGGGTTTGCACAACCTGGATGGGAAGAGATTCTTTTTCTCGCCCGGCCAATGAACGGTATTGGTTAAAAGGGCAGGACTGCTTCATAGTGAGGGAGAGGGGATAGAGACTGCAAATGTGATTGGGTGCTTGTTAAAGACGGGAGATATAGATGGAAAAATATGGAAATTTAACCAATTAGCACTTTAATTGAATGAAATACTGGGTTAAAGTCACGAAATGAGGAAAATGGGGTTGACATCGAAGGTATAGTTGTATACAATAATACAAAAATACAGGTCAGGGAGTGACGGTTATGGAAAATAGAAAGGTTTATCTGGATAAGCATACAAATTTATTGCAACTTGAGGAGCATATGTACCCGCTGGTAGACGTGGACACACCGAATGTGTTCCGGAACCTGTTTCATTATGATGAGATTCCGAAGATTGCGTTTAATGATCGTATTGTACCGCACAGTATGCCGGATGAGATTTGGATCACGGATACGACATTCAGGGATGGACAGCAGTCGAGAGCACCCTATTCAACGGATCAGATTGTAACCATTTTCGATTATATGCACAGGCTTGGAGGTTCGCAGGGGAAGATTCGTCAGAGTGAATTTTTCTTATACAGCAAGAAAGACCGTGATGCCGTATATAAATGTATGGAAAGAGGTTATAAGTTCCCGGAGGTCACAAGCTGGATCCGTGCAAATAAAAAGGATTTTGAGCTGGTAAAAGATCTGGGAATGAAGGAAACCGGAATTCTGGTAAGCTGTTCGGATTATCATATTTTTTATAAACTGAAGATGACAAGACGAGAGGCGATGGAACATTATCTGTCAGTTATACGTGAATGTCTGGAGACCGGTGTCAGTCCAAGATGTCATCTGGAAGATATTACCAGATCGGATATTTATGGATTTGTCATTCCATTCTGTCTGGAACTGATGCATCTGATGGAAGAATATCAGATTCCGGTGAAGATCCGTGTCTGTGATACAATGGGATACGGAGTCAACTATCCGGGGGCTGTGATTCCTCGTTCCATTCCGGGTATCATTTACGGACTCAGAGTACATGCAGGTGTACCGAGTGAACTGATCGAATTCCACGGACATAATGATTTTTACAAGGCAGTCAACAATTCAACAACGGCCTGGCTTTATGGAGCATGTGGTGTGAACTGTTCCTTGTTTGGAATCGGTGAACGTACCGGCAATACGCCGCTGGAAGCGATGATTTTTGAATATGCGCAGCTTCGTGGAACGCTGGATGGTATGGATACAACGGTGATTACTGAACTGGCAGAATATTATGAAAAAGAGATTGGATATCAGATTCCGCCGCGTACCCCGTTTGTCGGAAAGAATTTCAATGTAACCCGTGCGGGGATCCATGCAGACGGACTGTTAAAGAACGAAGAAATCTACAATGTGTTTGATACCGGCAAGTTTCTGAACCGTCCACCGCTGGTTGCTGTGTCAAATACTTCCGGTCTTGCAGGTATTGCACACTGGATAAATACATATTATCACCTGAAAAATGAGAAACAGGTAGACAAGAATTCCATTTTAGTTGTAGAATTGAAGAAGTGGGTTGACGCGGAATATGAATCCGGCCGTGTGACCGTACTCACAGATCAGGAACTAATCCGGGAGATTGAGAGAATCTGTGACGAAAAGGGGATTACAATCTAACGAAATTCAGGAGAGAGATAAAATGGAAGAGTATTCATTGAGAAGTCAGGTTTTTCAGACCATCAGAGATGACATTCTGAAAGGTAAGTATGAAGAAAATGACGAACTCAGGGAAGCAACATTGGGGAAGGAACTTGGAGTTAGCCGTACACCGGTAAGAGAGGCACTTAGACAGCTGGAACTGGAGGGACTGGTGAACATCATCCCAAATAAAGGAGCTTATGTTACCGGTATTTCCGATAAGGATGTACATGATATTTATATGATTCGTTCCATGCTGGAAGGATTATGCGTCCGTTGGGCAACAGAACATATTACACAGGAGCAGCTGGAAGAACTGGATGAGATCATTCTTTTATCCGAGTATCATATGGATAAAGGACATTCCGATCAGCTGACAGAGCTGGATGGAAGATTCCATCAGATTCTGTATGAGGCATCACAGAGCAGGATTCTGGATCATGTGCTTTCAGATTTTCACAAATATGTACAGCTTGCAAGAAGGACTTCCGTTAAGACAGAAGAGCGTGCGATCAAGTCGATTGGTGAGCATAACGAGATCCTGAATGCCATCAAGGCGAAGGATGCGGAAAAAGCCGGCAATCTGGCAACGATCCATATTATGCATGTTATGGAGAACCTGCATATCGAAGAAAAATAGCCAAAAAGGAGACGAAGTTATGAGTAAAATTCAGATGACGACACCGATTGTTGAGATGGACGGAGATGAGATGACCAGAATTCTCTGGAGGATGATAAAAGATGATCTTCTTCTGCCGTATATCGATCTTAAGACAGATTATTATGATCTTGGATTGGAACACCGCAATGAGACAGATGACCAAGTTACAGTTGATTCGGCTAATGCGACAAAGAAGTACAAAGTAGCAGTCAAATGTGCGACCATTACACCGAATGCGGCAAGAGTAAAAGAATATGAACTCAAAGAGATGTGGAAGAGTCCGAACGGAACAATCCGTGCGATTCTGGATGGAACGGTATTTCGTGCTCCAATCGTGGTAAAAGGAATTGAACCATGTGTAAAGAACTGGAAGAAGCCGATCACGATTGCCCGTCATGCTTATGGGGATGTATATAAAGGAACCGAGATGAAGATTCCGGGACCTGGAAAGGCAGAGCTGGTCTACACGGCACCTGACGGAACAGAGACAAGAGAGCTGATCCATAATTTCGATGGAGCAGGTATTATCCAGGGAATGCACAATATCAATGCATCGATTGAAAGTTTTGCAAGAAGCTGTTTTAGTTATGCACTGGATACAAAGCAGGATCTTTGGTTTGCAACAAAAGATACCATTTCCAAAAAATATGACCATACTTTCAAAGATATCTTCCAGGAGATCTTTGATGCGGAGTATAAGAACCTTTTTGATGAAGCGGGAATTGAATATTTCTACACGCTGATCGATGATGCGGTAGCCCGTGTAATGAAGTCAGAGGGTGGTTATATCTGGGCATGTAAGAATTATGACGGGGATGTGATGAGTGATATGGTTTCCTCAGCATTTGGTTCACTTGCCATGATGACATCTGTACTGGTATCACCGGAAGGCTTTTATGAATATGAAGCTGCACATGGAACAGTACAGCGTCATTATTATAAACACCTGAAAGGGGAAGAGACTTCAACAAACTCTGTTGCAACAATTTTTGCATGGACAGGAGCTTTGCGCAAGAGAGGAGAACTGGATGGGAACCAGGAACTGATGGATTTTGCAGACCGTTTGGAAAAAGCAACGATTGATACGATTGAAGAGGGTTATATGACAAAGGATCTGGCAATGATCACAACTCTTCCGGAGGTACATGTACTGAACAGTGAAGGGTTTATTAAAGCGATTGCAGAAAGATTATAAAAAGAGCAGGGAATGCATGAAGGGCGTATCTCTGACAGGAAAATGGGAAGAACTGGCTTATTCAGCCAGTTCTTCCCATTTTTCATAGAGTTCTTCGAGTTCTGCTTCGTTTGCTGCTTTTTCTTTTGCCAGTTCCTGGCATTTAACAGAATTTGTATAGACTTCTTCCTGCATCATCAGTTCATCGATTTTGCCATTACGTGTTTCCAGAACACCGATACGTTCTTCTGTTTTCTTCAGGTCGTTCTGCCTTTTACGGAGACGTGCCTGTTCTTCTTTCTGCTCCTGCCAGCTTAGTTTGGATTCGGAAACCTGCGCCGGTGCGTCTTCGGAAGCAGCTGTGGAAACAGCCGGGGTCAGAAGATCTTTTTTCTCCAGATAATAATCATAGTTGCCGATATAATTTACAAAGGTATTGCCGGTCAGTTCCAGAATACGGGTGGCAGTCTGGTTGATGAAATAACGGTCGTGGGATACATAAAGTATCGTACCGGTATAATCGTTCAGAGCCCGCTCAAGAATTTCCTTGGAAGTGATGTCCAGATGATTGGTTGGCTCATCGAGGATCAGAAAATTTGCATTGGAGAGCATCAGCTTTGCCAGAGATACTCGTCCCCTTTCACCACCACTTAAATCACCGATCAGCTTGAAAACATCATCTCCGGTAAAAAGAAAAGCCGCAAGCATGTTCCGGATCTGTGTGTTGGTAAGTGTCGGATAATCATCGGAAATTTCTTCAAAGATCGTCTTAT
This sequence comes from Coprococcus sp. AF99-45, assembly GCF_027663865.1. Classification (NCBI taxonomy): domain Bacteria; kingdom Bacillati; phylum Bacillota; class Clostridia; order Lachnospirales; family Lachnospiraceae; genus Coprococcus; species Coprococcus sp. AF99-45. The sequence continues at coordinate 74,010 of NZ_JAQDGZ010000008.1, read as the reverse complement.
CCATATGAAGGACGTGGTGTTCCTGATCGTAGTAACCAATCTCCACATTGGCACCCAGTGTAAAGGAACCGCTGTCTGCCTGGATCACATTGTTCAGAATCTTGAGAAGCGTAGTTTTTCCGGTTCCGTTGTCGCCAATGATGGCTATATGTTCCCCACGCTTGATCTCGAAACTGATATCGGTGAAAAGTGTCTGTGGCGGAAAGGCTTTGCTTAATCCTTTGACAGAAAGGACATCATTGCCACTGACACGGGAAGGCTCCAGCTTCAGATGGATGTCAGTGTTGATCTCCATCGGTTTGTCTACAAGCGTCATCTTGTCCAACATTTTTTCCCGACTTTCGGCACGCTTGATGGATTTCTCACGGTTAAATGAACGGAGCTTTTCAATCACGGCTTCTTGATGTTTGATCTCACGCTGCTGATTCAAGTATTCTTTTAATCTGGCTTCTCTGAGCTGTTCTTTTTTGACAGCAAAATCAGAATAATTGCCCATATAAGTATGAAGCTGTCCCTGCTCGACTTCAATCACCTTTGTAACCACACGGTTCAGGAAATAGCGGTCGTGGGATACGATAAGAACAGCACCCGGATAATTCAGAAGATAGGTTTCCAGCCATGCGATGGAGTTCATATCCAGGTGGTTTGTTGGTTCATCCAGAAGCAGGACGTCAGGCTTGGTAAGAAGGAGTTTGCCAAGAGATACACGGGTCTTCTGACCACCGGATAAAGAATCTACGGGTTTAGTAAATTGTTCTTCTGTAAATCCGAGACCTTTTAGAACGCCGGTAAGCTCACTTTTATAAGCGTAACCGTCTGCGTGCTCAAATGCAGAAGTCAGTCTCTGATAAGTGGCAAGACGTGCTTCAAGAGCATCTCCGGAAAGAGACGGAAGCTCTATCTCGATTGTACGGATCTGCTTTTCCATCTCAATGACTTCGGCTTTTGCCGTGCGGACTTCTTCATAAATGGTATTGCCGCTTTCCATCTCCTGATGCTGTGCAAGGTAGCCGAGAGTTTTGCCTTTGGTAAGAACAACCGTCCCTGCATCGGGAGAAAGCTGTCCTACGATCATCTTGAGGATCGTGGATTTGCCGGCTCCGTTAAGACCTACAAGAGCAGCTTTTTCATGGTTCTCTATATGAAAGGATCCGTCTTTTACGATGACCTGATCCCCAAAACTTTTTGACAGATTATGACATGCCAGTATCATTTTTATATCCTCCTGTTAAAGTGGCAATTATGTTACTGCTCACAGTAACATAATTATAGCTGAAATACGACAAAAAACAACTATAAAATTTGACTTTTTCACTAGATTCTTATATAATTAAAAATAATGAGTCAAAAAATAGGAAGGTGGAAGTGAAAGTGGCATCAAGAGAAATATCTCAGGCAGTAATAAGGAGACTTCCGCGGTATTATCGTTATTTAGGGGAACTACTGGAGAGCGGAGTCGAACGGATATCATCCAATGAATTAAGTAAAAGAATGAAAGTAACTGCTTCACAGATCCGTCAGGATCTGAATAATTTTGGTGGATTTGGACAGCAGGGATATGGCTATAATGTAAAGTATCTTTATACAGAGATAGGTAAGATCCTTGGACTGAACGAGAAACATAAATTCGTTATCATTGGAGCAGGAAATCTTGGACAGGCACTGGCGAACTATGCAGCATTTGAAAATCGGGGATTTGTTTTAAAAGGGCTGTTTGACGTAAACCCAAGGCTTGCCGGATTGACGATCCGTGGAGTTGAGATCCGTATGATGGATGAATTGAAGGATTTTGTGAAAGAAAACGATATTGAGATCGGGGTTCTTACGATTCCGAAGACAAAAGCAGTAGAGGTTGCCAATCTCCTGGTAGATAATGGAGTTAAGGCTATCTGGAATTTTGCGCATACAGATCTGAATCTGCCGGATAATATTATTGTTGAGAATGTTCATTTGTCTGAAAGTCTGATGAGATTATCTTATAATATCACCAGATACAATGAAGAACATGAAGGAAAGTAGGCAAAGCAGACCAGAAGGCAGAGGTGCAGGAAAATTTTTTCCTGCACCTTTTTGAAAATTAAATGTATGGGAGACCGGATATGAAAGAAATACTGACAGCAGATCAGATGAGAAGATCGGATCAGAGAATGATACAGAAGATGCAGGTCCCGTCCCTTGTCCTGATGGAACGGGCGGCACTTCAGTGTGTGGCTGCGATGAAAGCAGAAGACATAGATTTGTCGAAAGCATTGGTCGTGTGTGGAAGTGGCAATAACGGTGGTGACGGATTCGCAATTGCAAGGATGCTCGTAGAAGAAGGAAATCATCCAGATGTAGTATTGGTCGGAAATTATGACCATCGTAGTGAAGAAACAAAAATCCAGATGAAAATTCTGGAAAATCTGGGAATATCTGTAGGAAACAGTTTGCCACAGAAAGAATATAGTGTTATTATAGATGCCGTATTCGGTATTGGCCTATCCCGTGAAATAAAAGGCAGATACGCAGAGGTGATTGATCAGATGAATCGGATGACTGCCTGTAAGGTGGCAGTCGACACTCCTTCAGGGATACGTTCGGATGATGGAAAAGTGCTTGGAACGGCATTTAAAGCAGATCTTACAGTGACCTTTGCGTTTCAGAAGATGGGACAGATCCTATATCCGGGATGTGAGTATACAGGAAAGCTTGTTACAGCACCGATCGGAATTACCAGACCGGAGTTTTTTGCGGAAGAAGAAATCTGCATGGCACTTGAAAAATCCGATGTGCCGGCAATGCTGCCGCAAAGGAAACCGGATTCTAATAAAGGAACTTATGGAAAGGTTCTGATGATTACCGGAAGCAAAGGAATGTCCGGCGCAGCATATTTAAGTGCCAGGGCAGCATATCTTTCGGGAGCAGGTCTTGTCCGGATTTATACGGAGGAAAGTAACCGGGCAATCTTACAGGAACTTTTACCGGAGGCGGTAATGACGACCTATTCTCTGGATGAGACAGAATCATTTGAAGAACTTCCGGATTTGCTGGAATGGGCGGATGTGCTCTGTATTGGATGCGGACTCGGTATGGGACCGCATTCGGAGGAATTACTGAAAAAGGTGCTTGAGAATAATAAAACCCCGGCTGTTATTGATGCGGACGGACTGAACCTTCTGGCAAAGACCGATGAGTGGGGGATCGAACAGATTCGGATGAATCCTTCCGGATATGTACTTACTCCACATATGAAAGAAATGTCCAGACTGACCGGATACAGCGTACAGGAATTAAAAGACAACAGAAGAGAGCTATTAAGGAAATATACAGAAAAAGTCCATGCTGTCTGTGTACTGAAAGACAGCAGGACACTTGTGAAAGCGCCAGAGGGAAGGCTTATGATCAATACCACCGGTAATGCGGCAATGGCAAAGGCCGGATCGGGAGATGTGCTTGCAGGAATGATCACCGGACTTATGGCACAGCATATGAGACCGGATGATGCCGCTGTGCTTGGCGTTTATCTGCATGGGCTGTGCGGAGATCATGCCAGAAAAGAACTTGGCTCTTACAGTGTGCTTGCGGGTGATCTCTTGAAAATGCTCGGCAGAACACTTAAGGAATTGGAGGATATGACAGAATGAAGAAATACAGCAGACTGCGTGCGGTGATCGATCTGGATGCGGTGATGTATAACATGGAAATGATGCATGCAAATATAGAAAAAGGAACCAAGATGGTCGTGGTCATCAAGACAGATGGTTATGGTCATGGAGCGGTGCCGATTTCAAGAATGCTGGAAGATGTGGACTATGTCTGGGGCTATGCGGTCGCAACTCTGGATGAAGGTGTTGTACTCAGAAAAGCCGGCATTCAGAAGCCGATTCTTTGCCTGGGATGTATTTTCCCGGACCAGATGGAAGAGATGATCCGTCATGAGATCCGCATGACAACCTACAGCTATGAGCTTGCGAAGCTTGCGGATGAGACCGCATACCGTATGGGGAAGAAGGCATATCTGCACATTAAGATCGATACAGGAATGTCAAGACTTGGCTTTCCGGTAGCGAAAGAAAGTGTAGAGGAGATCCTTAAGATCGGCAGACTTGTTTATACGGATTGCGAAGGAATGTTTACCCATTTTTCAAAGGCAGATGAGACGGATAAGACCACGACACTGGAACAGATCCGTGCTTTTCTGTGGATGAAAGAACATCTTGCAGCAGAAGGTATGGAAATTACTTATTATCACTGTGCAAACAGTGCAAGTATCATTGATATGCCAAAGCTTGGAATGAATCTGGAGAGAGCCGGGATTTCTACCTATGGACTGTATCCGTCAGATGAAGTCAATAAGGAGGCAGTTCCGCTCCGGCCGGCAATGGAGCTGATCGCGCATGTGACTTATGTGAAATGGATTGAAAAGGGTACGGAAGTCAGCTACGGAGGCACCTTTGTTGCCCCGAAAAGGATGCAGATCGCCACGATCCCGACGGGATATGGAGACGGATACCCAAGAAGTCTTTCCAACAAAGGATATGTTCTGATCCATGGTCAGAAGGCGCCGATCCTTGGCAGAGTCTGTATGGATCAGTTTATGGTAGATGTGACCGGAATTCCGGATGTGAAATTTGGTGACAGGGCAACACTGGTCGGCCACGATGGGGATGCTTATCTTTCAATAGATGAACTTGCCAACCTGAGCGGTAGATTTAACTATGAATTTATCTGTGATATCAATAAACGTGTTCCGAGGGAATATCTGCGTGACGGAAAAGTTGTAGAGCAGGTCGATTATTTCTAAAATGCGGGGATGCACTTCGAAAGAGATATGAATACAGCAGGAGAAAGCTGGCAATAATGAAAGTATCTTGATAAGCGGAGTGTGAAAGAAGTGCAGATCAGGCGTGGAGATATTTATTATGCGGATTTAAGTCCGGTAGTCGGTTCGGAGCAGGGCGGTGTGCGTCCGGTTCTTGTCATCCAGAATGATGTCGGGAACCGGCACAGTCCGACCGTTATCTGTGCCGCGATCACTTCAAGGATGAATAAAGCGAAGCTGCCGACACATGTGGAAATCGATGCAAAAAGGTACAGAATCGTCAAGGATTCTGTTGTCCTTCTGGAGCAGATTCGGACGATCGATAAACAGAGACTGAAGGATTACGTGTGCCGGGTAGACAAAGAGCTTATGAGAAAAGTCGATGAAGCGCTGTGCGTCAGCCTGATGCTTCATACATAAAAGAGGAGAAGTATGGAAAGCAATGGAAACGGAAGGTAATTTACTTCAGAAAATGAAAAATGTATTTTCTGACAATGAAGATAAAGAGAAAATTGCAGAAGAAATCATTGAAAAAGTACTGGAAGGCTATGAAAAAGGTGTTCTGACAAGACGTGAGATGAAGATGATCACCAACATTTTTGAATATATGGATTCGGATGCAAAAGATATCATGACGCACCGGAAAAATATCGTAGCACTGGATGGAGAGGAATCTCTGGAAAAAGCACTTACCTTTATGCTGGAGGAGAACAAATCCAGATTCCCGGTTTATGAAGAAGATATTGACAACATTGTGGGGATTCTTCATATCCGGGATGCGATGCAGAGCTACCTGGACGGTCCGGCAAGGGAAAAACCGGTGCATGATCTGAAGGATGCCATCCGTCCGGCAGGATTTATCCCGGAAACAAAGGCGATTGACAAACTGTTTCAACAGATGCAGCAGGACAAGAGCCATATGGTGATCGTGCTGGATGAGTATGGACAGACATCAGGGATCGTTACGATGGAAGATATTGTAGAAGAAATCGTTGGAAATATCCAGGATGAGTATGATGAGGAAGAAGAGCTGATCATCAAACAGGCAGATGGTACATATATCGTGGATGGTATGACACAGCTGGAGGATCTGGAAGAGCTTCTGGGAATCAGTTTCAACGAAGAAGATTACGATACGATCAATGGTTATCTGATCGACTGCCTGGACAGAATTCCTTCGGAAGATGAAGAATGTCAGGTGGAATTCGGAGGCTATCTGTTCCATGTATTGTCAGTTGATAATAATACAATACGCAAAGTCCTTGTCAGTAGGACAAAAAAGTGATAAAATAGTACAATTGAGAATAGTAAAAATACTGAAGAGAGGTAAAAAGTAATGTCAGGACATTCAAAATTTGCGAATATCAAGCATAAAAAAGAAAAAAACGACGCAGCAAAAGGAAAAGTATTCACGAAGATCGGTCGTGAAATCGCTGTAGCAGTCAAAGAAGGAGGCGGAGCTGATCCGGCTAACAACAGCAGACTCCGTGATGCGATTGCAAAGGCAAAAGCAAATAATATGCCAAATGACAATATTGACAGAAGTATCAAAAAAGCAGCCGGAGACGGAGATGCTAACAACTACGAACACATCGTATACGAAGGATACGGACCGAACGGAACTGCAATCATCGTTGATGCACTTACTGATAACCGTAACCGTACTGCTTCTAATGTAAGAAGCGCTTTCACAAAGGGAAAAGGAAATATCGGAACCAGTGGATGTGTTTCTTTCATGTTTGATCAGAAAGGACAGATCATTGTCGATAAAGAAGAATGTGAACTGGATGCAGATGATCTGATGATGCAGGCACTGGATGCAGGAGCAGAAGATTTTTCGGAAGAAGAGGACAGCTTTGAAATTCTTACAGATCCGAATGATTTCAGTGAGGTTCGTCTTGCTCTGGAAGAAGCGGGTATTCCGATGGCAAGCGCAGAAGTTACAATGATTCCACAGACATGGGTAACTTTGGACAACGAAGAAGATATCAAGAACATTCAGAAGACACTTGATCTTCTTGAAGATGATGATGATGTACAGGAAGTATATCATAACTGGGAAGAAGCATAGGATCGATTCCGGGAGGAACCTGAATGAATCAGAGTATACAGAATGGACTGAATGACCTGTTTGACCAGATTATTCCGATTTCCGGAGATTTCAATAAAAAGACTTATGCGGATTCGTTTAAAAATGCATACGAGAAGTATAAGCCGCTTTTTACTGAGATTGCACAGGAATGCGAGAATTCGGAAGACAGACAGGAAGAGATTGAAGAGATTGCTGCTGTTCTGCCGGATAGAATGCGGGAAGTACTGGATCAGGAAAGTTCAAAAAGAAAAAAAGAAAATGTACTTATGAAATATAATCTGGGCATGGTTACGTATGTGATCCCGATGTTCCGTTATGGCAGAATGGATGCTTGTGAAGAGATTGTAGACTGCATGATCGAACGCTGGAATGATCATGATCTGGAACTAAAGATCAGTAAATCGGAATTCGAGCAGATCCAGGGAGGCTTCAAATCACGTCTCTGCTATATTACTACAGCCGTATGTGCAAGTCTTGGCAAACCTGATGACTGTTACGAACTGAATCTGATGAGAAGATACAGAGATGAATATCTGGTGAATCAGAAAGGCGGCGAAGAAATTGTTGCCGAGTATTACGATATTGCTCCGACAATCGTAAACCGGATCAACCGGATGGAAAATTCAGAAGATGTATATGCAGATATCTGGTGCCGTTATCTTCACCCATGTGTTTCCATGATCGAATCCGATGATCTGGAGGCATGCCGCAAGATTTATACGGATATGGTATATAGCCTGCGCAGGAAATATTTATTTTCATAATGTTTAAATCAAAGAGAATGTGCCGAGTCGCATTCTCTTTTGCATATACAGTGAATCAGGTACAGATTTGTGTCGCTACAAGAATCTGTGATTCATTTCTGTGGCGAAAATCCTGCATATTTTCATAAGCATTGTCCATACTAAGCTAAAAAGAACGGAGGAATGCGGCAATGAAAATACAGGAAGAAACGGATGTAAAAGAATACCAGATACGTAAGAAAAAGAGCAGGGAACAGATTGTAGAAAATATGGAAAATAAAGAAAAGGAAGTCAGAGAGACAGAGCCGGAAACCACAAAGGAAGAAGATGAACATGTTAAAGAAATGGGAATGCTTTCGCTTGACCGACGTCGGAATCATCAGATCGAGCTACTCACGATCATCGGCGAAGTAGAAGGGCATGAGACGGTTTCCGGCAGTACAAAGGCAACCAAGTATGAGCACCTGCTTCCAAAGCTGGCACAGATTGAGAACAGTGTTCAGACTGATGGTGTGCTGATTCTCTTAAATACACTGGGCGGAGATGTGGAGGCGGGACTTGCGATTGCGGAAATGATCGCGTCTTTAAGCAAACCGACAGTATCTCTGGTACTTGGAGGGTGTCATTCTATCGGTGGCCCTCTTGCTGTGTCGGCAGATTATTCTTTTATTGTTCCAAGTGGGACGATGATCATTCACCCGGTGCGGACAAGCGGAATGTTCATCGGTGTGGCACAAAGCCTGCGGAATATTGAAAAGACGCAGGACCGGATCACCGGATTCCTTGCAGAGCATTCCGGAATGTCACAGGAGCGGATTGAAGAACTGATGCTGGATTCCACACAGCTTGTCAAAGATGTGGGGACAATGCTGGAAGGGAAACGTGCAGTGGAGGAAGGACTCATTGATGAAGTTGGCGGAATAAGAGATGCATTAAATAAATTGCATGAAATGATTGATGAAAAAATGGAAAATACTGATAAAAATTATGAGATGACATAAGGCGAAGAGGATGCTATAATAAAATAGTATGTACAAGTATACACTTTTGATGACTGATTCCGGATACTATATCTGGGGAGAGAGGAGAAGGAATCGGTCATTTGATTACAAGATAAAGAGTATAAATACAAGGGGGAAGTTTGATGGCTTCAAAGACAACCGGAACAAAGAAAAATGCAAAGCAGAGCACGGCGAAAAAGCGGCAGCCTACGAAGAAGACAAGTGCAAAGTCTGCAAAATCTGCGAAGACAACCAGAAAGAATACCACATCAAAAGCTGTGCCGCAGGAAGAATCATTTCTTGCAACGGAGATTCTGATCTGGGTGACACTTGCGGTAGGGATTCTGCTCACAATCAGCAATTTCGGACTTGCAGGTGCATTTGGAAGAAAGATTGTAGCACTGCAGCAGGGAATGATGGGTTGGATGGCGTATGTATTTCCACTGCTTTTATTTTGTGGAGTCGCGTTTGTGGTTTCCAATAAAGGAAACAGGATCGCATATATTAAGACTGTTGCAGGCGTTGTATTACTGGTTCAGTGCTGTGTGCTCTTTGAACTGATCGATGAAAAAGGCGGATCTGTCGGAAAGGCAATTGCGGTCAGACTGGTGCCGGCAATCGGTAAAGTGGGTACATATGTTGTCGTGATCATTTTAATGGTGATCTGTGTAGTCCTTATCACAGAAAAGTCTATTCTAAAAGGAATGAAGATCGGCGGGGAAAAAGCGTATGACCGTGCCAGAGAGGACATGCAGAAGCGTAAAGAAGAGGCTGAGGAACGCAGGGCAAGGCGGGAAGCTATGCGTGTTGATTATCAGGTAAGCGGCGTTTCCTTTAATTCGACAGTTGGAGGAAAAGAGAACGAGGCAGAAAAAGCAGAAGAAAAAGCCGGAAAAGAAGCAAAGGAAAGCACAGAAAAGAAAGCTACCAGACGCAGCCGGAAGGATATGAGCAGCGTGCTTGCCGGTGCAGAAGAAGCGGCTGCAAAGCACATTATGGAACAGACTGGGAAAATTGCACTAGATGATGTAGTGATCAATCGTGCGATGCCCCTTTCCGCTACAGAGCTGATCCCGGATCCGGAACCGGTTCCCCTTGAGCCGGTGAAAGAAAAACTCCCGAAGTTCTTAAAAGGAGCGATGCAGGAAGCAGAAAAAAAGACGGAGTCCGGTAAAGATATACAGACAGATGTGGCTGAAGAAAATTTATCAGCGGGGCAGACAGAAGACGGAATAATAAGACAGGTCTCCGGAAATTCAAAAGTTAAGGCAGATATCCCAAAAGAGGTGGCTGCTGTTGCAGATACGATTGCAAGAAGTGAGAAACCGGTCAGGGAATACCGCTTTCCACCTCTTAGTCTGTTGAAGCATGGAAGTAAAACCTCCGGAGATTCGGATGCGCATCTGCGGGAGACAGCAGCAAAGCTCCAGAAGACACTTCAAACCTTCGGTGTGAATGTTACAATCACTAATATCAGCTGCGGACCTTCTGTCACACGCTATGAGTTACAGCCTGAGATGGGGGTGAAAGTCAGCAAGATCGTAGGACTTGCGGACGACATCAAGCTGAACCTGGCGGCGGCTGATATCCGTATTGAGGCACCGATCCCGGGAAAAGCAGCGGTCGGCATTGAAGTTCCGAATAAGGAAAATACTGCAGTTATGCTGCGTGATCTTCTGGAATCAGATGAATTTAAGAAAAGTAGATCACGGATCGCATTTGCGACAGGTCGTGACATTTCAGGTAAAGTGGTGGTATCAGATATCGCAAAGATGCCGCATCTGCTTGTCGCAGGAGCTACCGGATCCGGTAAATCTGTCTGTATCAATACGATCATTATGAGTATTATCTACAAAGCAAAACCGGAGGATGTGAAACTGATCATGGTAGATCCAAAGGTGGTGGAATTAAGTGTATATAATGGAATTCCACATCTGATGATCCCGGTTGTAACGGATCCGAAGAAGGCAGCAGGAGCTTTGAACTGGGCGGTTGCGGAAATGAACAGACGTTATCAGCTTTTTGCCGAGTATAATGTCCGTGATCTGAAAGGTTACAATGATAAAGTCGAGAACATTAAAGATATTGATGATCCGAATAAAGCACAGAAACTTCCACAGATTGTAATCATCGTAGACGAACTTGCAGACCTGATGATGGTTGCACCTGGAGAAGTAGAAGAGGCAATCTGCCGTCTGGCACAGCTTGCGCGTGCGGCAGGACTTCATCTGGTTCTTGCAACGCAGAGACCATCGGTTAATGTCATTACTGGTCTGATTAAGGCGAATATGCCATCAAGAATAGCATTTTCTGTATCATCCGGTGTGGATTCCCGTACCATCATTGATATGAATGGCGCGGAGAAGCTGCTTGGAAAAGGCGATATGTTGTTCTATCCGGCTGGCTATCAGAAGCCGATACGTGTTCAGGGGGCTTTTGTTTCTGATAAAGAAGTCCAGGCAGTGGTTGATTTCCTAAAAGAGAACAGCGGAGGCGCAGCCTACAGTGAAGAGATCCAGAAGCAGGTGAATAGTAATCAGAATGTATCTGCGGGAGGAGCATCTTCCGAGGACGACAAAGATGTCTACTTTGTAGATGCAGGAAAGTTTATCATTGAAAAAGACAAAGCATCGATCGGAATGCTCCAACGGGTGTTTAAAATCGGGTTTAACCGTGCGGCGCGGATTATGGATCAGCTTGCCGAGGCGGGAGTCGTAGGAGAAGAAGAAGGTACCAAACCAAGAAAAGTACTGATGTCTATGGAACAGTTTGAGCAATACATAGAAGAATCAGTTTAAGAAACGCAGAAGAAAAAAGGGAGGATATAATTATGAAGACAGACATTCAGATCGCACAGGAGGCAGAGATGCTCCATATTCGCGAGGTTGCAGCAAAGGTTGGAATTGAAGAGGAAGACCTTGAGTTTTACGGCAAGTATAAGGCAAAATTATCGGATGAACTGATGGAAAGAGTAAAAGACAGACCAGATGGAAAGCTGGTACTTGTTACTGCAATCAATCCGACTCCGGCGGGAGAGGGGAAGACGACGATTACCGTTGGACTTGGAGAGGCAATGGCAAAGCTCGGTAAAAAAGCTCTGATCGCTCTGCGCGAGCCATCGCTCGGACCTTGCTTTGGAATTAAAGGCGGTGCTGCTGGTGGCGGTTATGCACAGGTTGTACCGATGGAAGATCTGAATCTTCATTTTACCGGAGATTTTCATGCAATCACATCGGCAAATAACCTGCTTGCAGCTCTTCTTGACAACCATATCCAGCAGGGAAATGCTCTTGGAATCGATCCGAGACAGGTTGTGTGGAAACGGTGTGTAGATATGAATGACCGTGTACTGCGTAATGTAGTAGTTGGTCTTGGAAATAAAATGGACGGAATGGTAAGAGAGGATCATTTTGTGATCACAGTTGCGTCCGAAATTATGGCAATTTTATGTCTGGCAGACGATCTGGAAGATCTGAAAAAACGTCTTGGCAGAATCATTGTTGCCTATACATTTTCCGGAGAACCGGTTACAGCTGACCAGCTTCATGCAACCGGTGCAATGACAGCACTGTTAAAGGATGCGATCAAGCCGAATATTATCCAGACTCTGGAACATACACCGGCATTGGTACACGGTGGCCCGTTCGCAAATATTGCACATGGCTGCAACAGTGTACGTGCAACCAAGATGGCACTTAAGCTGAGTGATATCACGATCACAGAAGCGGGATTCGGTGCGGATCTGGGTGCAGAGAAGTTTATGGATATCAAGTGCCGTATGGCGGGACTGAAACCGGACGCTGTAGTTCTGGTTGCAACGGTACGTGCATTAAAATACAATGGTGGCGTGCCAAAAGACGAACTGAACGAAGAAAATCTGGATGCTCTTGCAAAAGGAATTGTAAATCTTGAAAAGCATATTGAGAACCTGCAGAAATTCGGCGTTCCGGTTGTGGTTACCTTGAATTCATTTGTCAGTGATACTGAAGCAGAATACGAATTTATCCGTAAGTTCTGCGAAGACAGAGGCTGCGAATTTGCCCTTGCAGAAGTATGGGGTAAAGGCGGAGACGGCGGAAAAGAGCTGGCAGAGAAAGTATTACAGACTCTGGAGACAAAAGAAAGCCATTATCATCCGATTTACAGTGATGAGTTATCAATTGCAGAGAAGATCGAGACAATCTGCAAAGAGATTTACGGGGCAAAGAGTGTTGTATATGAACCTGCTGCAAAGAAACAGCTTGCACGAATTGAATCAATGGGCTTTGGCAAGTTCCCGGTATGTATGGCAAAGAACCAGTATTCTCTGTCCGATGATGCGAAGCTTCTTGGACGTCCGGAGAACTTTGATATCCATATCCGTGAAGTCTATGTAAATGCAGGAGCAGGATTTGTTGTTGCTCTTACCGGAGCAATCATGACCATGCCGGGTCTTCCGAAAGTACCTGCAGCAAATGGAATTGATGTAGAAGACGGTAAAATTACCGGATTGTTCTAAAAGAAGTATGATACCAGAAGGAGACGAAAGACAATGAAATGTATGCACTGTGGAGCAGATTTGCCTGAAGATCAGTTGATCTGTCCTAGCTGCGGCAGGGAAATACAGATCGTGCCTGATTATAACCCACTTGATGATATGCTGACTGCTCAGTTAAAAGGAGGCATTACACAGACAATGTCGCTTCATCTGGGTGAGCAGGGAAAGCAAGATGTCAGCTATTCTGGTGCGGCAAATCCGGTATATGAAAGACGGGAAAGTGTTGGAGGAGAGACCAGGTGCGTGGGAAATTCGGGAAGTGTTGGTCGTCGCCAGCAGGAAACTGTGACCAGGCGTGGAAGAGATGCGGTGGTCAGACGCAGTGATGTCAGACCGGCTACCGGACGTGTGGGTCAAAGAGAAGATGCGCGGGAACAGACGAGAAGAGCGTATGAAGAAGAACGCAGATTGCGGCGTATGCGGGCAGAAAAGAGAAAAGAGCGCGCCAGAAAAAAACGCCGGAAAATGTTGCTTATGCTACTGGCGGGGTGTATTGTTCTGGCAGGACTCATTTTCTTGTTTTATCAAAATTCATATACCGGAAAAGTAAAGAAAGGATACCGGCTTCTGGCAGCTTCCGAATATGAGAACGCACTCACTGTATTTGAAAAAGCAGCTTCTGGAAGTCCGAAGAAAGCAGAAGCTTATACAGGGATTTCAAAGGTTTATATTGCCAAGGATGATCTGGATCAGGCAGAAGAAGTTTTTACAGACGAGATTGCAAAGCAGTCCGGAAATGCAGAAATTTATCGTGCAGCGGTAGAATTTTATATTGATACCAAACAGGAAGAAAAGGTATCACCGCTTCTGAATGCATGTACCAGTGATACGGTTCTTGAAGCTCTGAAGGATTATGTGTCAGGTGAACCGGAGTTTAGTCTGGATGAGACAGAGACATATGATGAAGTACAGGCACTGGAACTGACCGGAAAAGGAAAAGCAATCTACTATACGACAGACGGTTCAGAGCCGACAACTTCAAGTACGAAATATACGGAACCGATCAAGATCGGTGAAGGTGAGACGACGGTGAAAGCAATTTCTGTTAATAAGAAAGGAATTCCAAGCCTGACAGAAAGTAAAACTTATAAAGTTGAGTTCCCGATTGCAGATGCGCCGGCGGTGACTCCATCGACCGGGCAGTATAACCATGTCCAATCAATCAGTGTGGTTGTACCGGATAAGTATACGGCATATTACACGACGGATGGATCAGATCCGGATCCGGAAAATAATTCTGCGACGCAGGAGTATACCGGGCCGATCGTAATGCCGGCGGGAAGTACGATTTTCAGCTTTGTTCTGCAGGACCAAAAAGGCAGATTAAGTGATGTCACAAGAAGAAATTATGAACTGAATACAGATTAAAACCCGATTATAAGAAGAGAGTATGCCGAGCCGTCCGCTTGTCAGAGCATGACTGGTAAAGCGTACTCTTTTTCGATTACTTTCATTTTTGAAAAATTTGCGTAAAATATGTGAAATATATCACAAATCAAATATTTTATGAATAGAGTGAGTATAATATGGTTTATTAAAAATGTATAATTGTATGGAAATAAGTACAATTTATTTGTGGTAAAATGTTGCAAAAAGCATAGAATTGAGATACAATATGATTGTCAAAAAGATAACATACTTTAAGGGCAAAGGAGTGTTTGAAATGAGCAGATTTACATTACCAAGAGATATTTACCATGGAAAAGGATGTCTTGAAGAACTGAAGAACCTGAAAGGAAAAAAAGCAATCCTGGTTGTCGGAGGAGGTTCCATGAAGCGTCAGGGATTCCTCGACAGAGCTGAGAACTATCTGAAAGAAGCAGGAATGGAAGTAAAGCTTTTTGAAGGTGTTGAGCCAGATCCATCTGTTGAGACCGTTATGAAAGGTGCAGCAGTTATGCAGGAGTTCCAGCCGGACTGGATCGTAGCTATGGGTGGCGGATCACCGATTGATGCTGCAAAAGCAATGTGGGCATTCTATGAATATCCGGATGTTACATTTGAAGATCTCTGTATTCCGTTCAATTTCCCGGAATTAAGAACAAAAGCAAAATTTGCTGCAATTCCGTCAACATCAGGAACAGCAACAGAAGTAACAGCATTCTCCGTTATTACCAACTATCAGACCGGAGTAAAATACCCACTTGCCGATTTTAATATTACACCGGACGTTGCAATTGTAGATCCGGATCTTGTTATGGGTCTCCCGGTAAAGCAGGTTGCTTACACAGGTATGGATGCACTGACACATGCGATTGAAGCTTATGTATCTACCTTGAACTGTCCATTTACAGATCCGCTTGCACTGCAGGCGATCGAGATGGTTCTGGATTACCTTCCGGCATCTTACAAATGTGATATGGTAGCAAGAGAGCAGATGCATTATGCACAGTGCCTTGCAGGAATGGCATTCTCCAATGCACTTCTTGGAATCGTACATTCTATGGCACATAAGACAGGTGCGGCATTCTCAACCGGACATATTCCGCACGGATGCGCAAATGCAATTTACCTTCCATATGTAATTAAATACAATGCAAAAGATCCGGTCGCTGCAAAACGTTATGCAGAAATCGCACGCAGAATGGGACTTCCGGGTACATCTGAGAAAGCGCTGATCAACAGCCTGTGTGCAAAGATCGATGCATTTAATGTAGAACTGAATATTCCGAAGACACTGAAAGATTTCGGTATTGACGAAGCAGAATTCAAAGAAAAAATTGCAAAGATTTCAGAACTTGCAGTTGGTGATGCATGTACAGGATCCAACCCACGTCCGATCGATCCGGCAGCTATGGAAAAACTTTTCAACTGTACATATTATGGAACAGAAGTAGATTTTTAAAAAAGAGAATACAGTTCTTACAGAGACAGACGGCCTCGATACTGACCGTCTGTCTCATTTTATATCCGGTCAGCAGGTACAAATTCGTGCCGGCACAAGATTTAATACGGTTGAAAAATTTGGTAATCGGAAGAATTTTGGCAGATTTATAGAAGAAATATTAGTACTTATAGATAAAAAAGATAGTTATATTTATGACATAAATAATTTTTTAACAAATTAAAAAGAAATACTTGCTATTTACTTTGCAATAATTTATCATAAAGAGAGTAAATATTTTAGGAGGCAATGCAATGTACAAGATAAGAAAAGCTGAAAAACTGGCTGATAAGATTTATCTTATGGATGTAGAAGCACCACGTGTGGCAAAGCACTGTGAGCCAGGACAGTTCGTAATTGTCAAGATGGATGACAAGGGGGAAAGAATTCCGCTGACAATCTGCGATTATGACAGAGAAGAAGGAACAATTACCATCGTATTCCAGACAGTAGGAGCATCTACTGAGAAGATGGCACAATTAAAAGCAGGAGACTCTTTCAGAGATTTCACAGGACCGCTCGGATGCCCATCTGAATTGATTTCAGAAGATATTGAGAGTCTGAAGAATAAAAAGATCTTATTTGTAGCCGGTGGTGTTGGTGCAGCCCCTGTATACCCGCAGGTTAAATGGATGCACGCACATGGGATCGATGTAGATGTTATCGTTGGTTCTAAGACAAAAGATATGCTGATTCTCGAAAAAGAGATGGAAGCAGTTGCAGGAAATTATTACCCATGTACAGATGACGGTACATACGGACATGCAGGTATGGTAACAACAAAGATCGAAGCACTTGTTGCAGAAGGTAACAAGTATGATGTCTGTGTTGCAATCGGTCCGATGATCATGATGAAATTCGTATGTCTGCTCACAAAGAAACTCGAAATCCCGACTATCGTCAGCATGAACCCGATCATGGTAGACGGAACAGGTATGTGTGGTGCATGCCGTCTCCACGTAGGCGATGAAATCAAATTTGCATGTGTAGACGGACCGGAATTTGACGGACATCTCGTTAACTTTGATGAAGCAATGAAGAGACAGCAGATGTATAAGACTCAGGAAGGCAGAGCTATGCTGAAATTACAGGAAGGTGACACACATCACGGTGGATGCGGTCATTGCGGAGGTGACGAATAATGGCAGACGTATTAAAGAAAGTACCTGTAAGAGAACAGGATCCGAAGGTACGTGCAACAAATTTTGAAGAAGTATGTTATGGATATAATCAGGAAGAGGCAATAGAAGAAGCAAGCCGTTGCATCAACTGTAAGAATGCTAAATGTATTCAGGGATGCCCGGTAGGAATCAATATTCCTGCATTCGTTCATGAAGTAAAAGAAGGCAATATCGAAGAAGCATATAAGATTATCGGACAGTCTTCTGCACTTCCTGCTGTTTGTGGACGTGTATGTCCTCAGGAATCACAGTGCGAAGGAAAATGTATCCGTGGTATCAAAGGAGAATCTATTTCTATCGGTAAGCTGGAAAGATTCGTTGCTGATTACGCTCTGGAGCATGACATCAAACCGGTTGGAGCTGACAAGAAGAACGGACACAAAGTTGCCGTTATCGGTTCAGGCCCTGCAGGACTTACCTGTGCAGGCGACCTTGCAAAGCTTGGCTATGATGTAACTGTATTTGAAGCACTTCATGAACTCGGTGGAGTACTTGTATATGGTATTCCGGAATTCCGTCTTCCAAAACAGAAAGTCGTTGCAAAAGAGATCGCAAAAGTAAAAGAGCTTGGTGTTCACTTTGAGACAAACGTTGTAATCGGTAAATCTACTACAATTGATATGCTGATTGAAGACGAAGGATTCGAAGCAGTATTTATCGGATCAGGAGCAGGACTTCCAAAATTCATGGGAATCCCGGGAGAAAATGCCAACGGTGTATTTTCTGCAAATGAATACCTGACAAGAAGTAACCTTATGAAAGCGTTTGATGATTCTTATGATACACCGATCGCAGCTGGTAAGAAAGTTGCAGTTGTTGGTGGTGGTAACGTAGCAATGGATGCTGCAAGAACAGCACTTCGTCTTGGAGCAGAAGTTCATATCGTATATCGTCGTAGCGAAGAAGAGCTTCCGGCCCGTGTAGAAGAAGTTCATCACGCAAAAGAAGAAGGTGTACAGTTCGACCTACTGACAAACCCGGTAGAAGTCCTTGAAGAAGATGGATGGGTAAAAGGAATCAAATGTGTTCGTATGGAACTTGGTGAACCGGACGCATCAGGAAGAAGACGTCCTGTACCGGTTGAAGGTTCTGAATTCGTGATCGATGTTGATACAGTTATCATGTCACTCGGAACATCACCGAACCCGCTGATTTCTTCTACAACAGAAGGACTGGAAGTTAACAAGTGGAAATGTATCGTTGCAGACGAAGAACACGGAAAGACTTCTAAAGAAGGCGTATACGCAGGTGGAGATGCCGTAACAGGTGCAGCTACAGTAATCCTTGCTATGGGAGCCGGAAAAGCTGGTGCAAGAGGTATCGACGAGTATCTTTCAAATAAATAAGGGTTATGACCGCAGTTTCTTTTGATAGGGACTGCGGTTTTTGTATAGGTTGTGTAGACCACTTTGAAAAAATAATCGTTCCAATTCAAGTTGTGCAAAGGGGAGAAAACTGGCGATTATAAAGGGCGGAGAAACGGACGCTGGTTTGTATGTTTTGGCTGATTTTAAAGGAGGTTTGGAGATTAGGGTTTCTGGACAAGAAGAGTCAAAAATGGTACAATAAAAAGAGTATTATTTTGTGAAAGAGGGTTATTATGAAGTATAAATATATCTTATTTGACTTGGATGGGACGATTACGGAATCGGGACCGGGGATCATGAATTCGGTGGAGTATGCGCTGAATAAAATGAACCGGGAGGTTGGTGAGCGGGATACTTTAAAGAAATTTATCGGACCGCCGTTGACGGAATCAATGGAGAAATATTATGGGATGTCTGAGGAAGAGGCACTGCTTGGAGTAAAGTATTACCGGGAATATTATGCGGTGAAAGGCATTTTTGAGAATTCGGTGTATGAAGGGCTTGCGGAGACGCTGGAATCCTTGAAAAATGAAGGATATATACTTGCAGTGGCGACTTCCAAACCGGAAGAGTATGCAAAAAGGATTGCGGACAAATTTGACTTTGCAAAATATTTTGCAGGGATTTACGGGGCTACGATGGATGGCTCTCTGATCCGGAAGGCGGATGTGATCCGGTATGCGTTGGATAACCTGGGCGTGGAAAGGGAGAATTACGATCAGGTCGTTATGGTCGGTGACAGAAATAATGATATCTATGGTGCAAAGGAGAATGGGATCCAGGTGATCGGTGTCCTGTATGGATACGGAGATCTTGCGGAGCTTCAAAGTGCCGGTGCAGATTACATTGCAAAGATGCCGGAAGAGATTGCACAAATCATCGGAAGATGTAATCATGAGAGGGTTTGAATATGAGTAATAACGACGCAATGAACAGTGAGATTCGGTTTCTGGAAGAGGTTGAAGAGAAACTGAAGACACGCATTACCGAGATCAACGCATTGTTTCTTGAAGGAGAAAAACAGATTGAGAGCATGCATGATTATTATTGGGAAAACTATACGGAGATGGATGAGTATGGTTATGAAAATTATGATAATCAGCAGGCACTTCTCGGAGAAGTTAATGCGAACAATGAACGTCTGATGAAAAAACAGCGCCTTAAGAAAATGATCGACTCCCCATATTTCGGAAGAGTGGATTTTCTCTTTGAGGGGGAAGAAGAAAGCGAAAGTTTTTACATCGGAATCGGCAATTTTGCGCCTAAGGCAGGAATGACGCCACTGATCTACGACTGGAGGGCGCCAGTGAGCGGTCTTTTTTATGATTATGACAGAGGACAGGCTTCTTATGAAGCACCGGGAGGAACCATTGAAGGGGAGATTACTTCCAAATGGCAGTATAAGATCAAGAAAGGGAAGATGGTTTATGCATTTGAAAGTGACACCAAGATTGATGATGAGATCCTGAAACAGGAGCTTGGAAGTAACGGGGATGTACAACTGAAGAATATTGTCCGTACTATCCAGAAAGAACAGAATGAGATCATTCGGAATGTAAAGGACAAAGTTCTGGTCATTCAGGGAGCCGCAGGAAGTGGGAAAACCTCCGTTGCACTGCACCGGATTGCATATCTTTTGTATCACGACAGGAAAAATTTAAAAGCATCGGATATCCTGATCCTTTCACCGAACAGCGTATTTGCGGATTATATTTCCCACATTTTGCCAGAGCTTGGAGAAGAAAATATCCAGGAGATGAGTTTTGATCTGTTTGCGTACAGAGAATTGAAAGGAATCGTATCGGACTGTGAGGACCGTTATGATTATCTGGAGAAGCTGATCCATTTTCCGGAGATGGGAATCCGGGAGAGCTATTTGAAGAAGCAGTCTGCCGGATTTGTCGGAGAGATGGAAGGCTTTCTGGCAGTTCTGGAAGATCAGCTGATGGATTTTAAGCCGGTTAAGATCCGTACTCTGGAAAAAACCGAAGAGGAGCTGATCCATTTGTTCTATTTCAAATTTCAGGATATTCCGATCCTTGCAAGAATGGATGCGGTGATGGAATATCTGGTGGATGAATACGAGACATTGTATAACCGGAATCTTCCGGAAGATGAGGTAGAAGAGATCCGGGAGAAATTCAACCGGATGTATGTCACCCGTGATATTTACAAAATATATAACTGGTTTTTGGAGGACAGTGGGTATGAGACACTGGCAAAAATTCCGTATGAGAACAGAAAACTCCAGTATGAAGACGTATTTCCGGTACTTTATCTCAAATACCGGATGCTTGGAGGAACCAGACATAAGCATATCAAGCATCTGGTGATCGACGAGATGCAGGATTATTCATATTTGCAGTACGTGGTACTGTCCCAGCTGTTTTCCTGCCGGATGACGATCCTTGGCGACCGGGCGCAGACACTGGACAGTCAGATGCAGGATGTACTGACATTCCTGCCAAAGATTTTCGGACGTACGATCCGCAAGATCATCATGAATAAAAGTTACCGGAATACCATTGAAATCGCAGAGTATGCAGCGAAATTTACCGGGGAAAAGGATCTGGAATATCTGGAGCGTCATGGCAAACCAGTGACCGAAAAGACATTTGATTCGGATGAGGAACTGTTAAATGAACTTATCCGGGAGGCAGATGCCGGAATGGATAAATATGAGACCGCCGCAGTTCTGACGGAGACGATGGACGAGGCGTATACAATGACCAGGATGCTTTCAAACCGTGGACTTCCGGTAAACTGTATTGACCGGGACAGCAGTACCTTTGAAAAAGGCGTGACAGTAACGACTTTCTATATGGCAAAGGGACTGGAATTTGATCAGGTATTCGGTGTGTTCCCGAAGAAAAAAAATCCGATGACCGGGCAGGCAAAATACATTTGTGCAACAAGAGCACTGCATGAGCTTTATATGTATGAAAGGGCATAACTGTACAGACTGATACAGCGAAAGAGAGGAAAGAACAGGATGAAGATAACCGTACTGACGGTTGGAAAAATAAAAGAAAAGTATCTGCGGGATGCGATCGCGGAATATACGAAGAGACTGAGCCGCTACTGCAAGCTGGAGATCATTGAGGTGGCGGATGAAAAGACACCGGACAATGCCAGCGAAAATGCAGAGGAAATGATCCGGCAAAAAGAGGCCGAACGTCTTTTGAAATATATCCGTGAGGATGCATATCTTATTACACTGGAGATAGGCGGAAAGCAGCTGACCTCCGAAGAATTTTCAGAGAAAATTGAAAAACTTGGCATTCAGGGAACCAGTCACATTATTTTTGTGATTGGCGGATCCATAGGGATCGGGAAGGCAGTTCTGGAAAAATCGGATTATGCACTTAGTTTTTCAAAAATGACATTTCCGCACCAGCTGATGCGTGTAATCCTGCTAGAGCAAATTTACCGTGGATACCGGATCATGTCGGGAGAACCCTATCACAAATAGAAAAGAGGCTGATTCATATGAAGATGGTAGTATTAGTAGAAAACAGTTCCAGATGCAGACTTTGTGCAGAACATGGACTGTCGGTTTATATCGAATATGAGGGAAAGACGTACCTTCTGGATACTGGCGCAACAGCGCTCTTTGCAGAAAATGCAAAGGAGCTGGGGATTGATCTTTCGAAAGTAGATACGGCGTTTTTATCCCATGCACATTATGACCACAGTGGCGGTTTCGAGGAGTTTTTTAAGGAGAATGACAAAGCAGCGGTCTATATGCAGGAGACGTCTGCTGAGAACTGTTTTTACCGGACAGAAGGAAAAGATAAATATATTGGAATTCCGCAGCATCTTCTGGAAAATTATAAAGAGCGGTTCCGTCCGTTAAATGCAGTCTGTGAAGTTGAAAAAGGCGTCTGGGTCGTACCGCATTTTACCGGCGGTCTGGATGAGATGGGACGCAGGGCGCACATGTACCGGAAAATCGGTGAAGAGTTTATTGCAGATGATTTTGCACATGAGCAGAGTGTGGTTTTTGAGACGGGAAAAGGACTGGTGATATTTAATAGCTGTTCCCATGGGGGAATTGTCAATATTGTGCGAGAAGTGCAGATGGCACTCGGCGGGCAAAAGGTCTATGCGGTTGTCGGTGGATTTCATATGATGAAGCTTTCGGGCATGGATACACTTGCCATACCGGAGGAAGAGGTTGTGGAAACTGCGCAGGAATTGAAAGGGCTTGGCGTAGAGGAAATCTATACCGGTCACTGTACCGGAAATATTGCATTCGGGATTCTGAAAAAAGAACTTGGCGAAATGGTACATGCACTTGGAACAGGGGAAACGGTGATATTTTAAATGAAGGAAGTCCCAGGATTTATCACGGGTAATGAGTTGATAGATCCTGGGGTTTTTGTCTTGTTACATTGCTTCTTTTATGAGTATGACTTCAGGTTCGGTCATTGCATAAGCATCCAGAACTTCATCCAGCTCGTCTGCCTTGATCAGATTTTCTTCCAGAACCAGCTTATAGTGAGGGTGATAAAACAGAAGTTGAATTCTGAAAATAATTGTTAAATATGGCTATTGAATGGAATTGTGTATATAATAACTAAAAAACATTGCCGTTGACTAACCAATATGAAAACGAGTATACTGTAGTAAAGTCAAAGGAGAAAAAAGAAGGTGTAAAAATGCAGGCATTATCAACAGCTGTTCCGGGAAAATGGTACACGATCAAATGGATGTTCGGAGTACCGGAGGTGCTGGAAAAATTAAAGGAATTCAAAATCAAAGAGGGCAGCGAAATCCATGTGATCCAGAATGATGCCAGTGGTATGATGATTATAGCATCTGACCAGAAGCGGTTCGCTATCAGCCAGGATGCCGCTGCGAGAATTCAAGTATAACAAAGAAATGAAAAATCGATCTTACAATCACAGGAAAAGTAGGATCGATTTTTTTGTATATCCGGATCATGGAGGAGCCAGTCTGTTCGATTTTATAAAGTTTTCACAGAATAACGGATTGTTTTCAGCTGCGATTGAAGATATAATACTTTTATGTAACAAAATAGAAGCGCGAAAGAGGGAAAACAAATGTTAGAAATTATTTGTCTTATATGGCTTTGGCGTGTGAATGGAAAGCACGCGATAGAAAGAGGACAGAATCCAAAAAAATATCGTGCATTGACACTGGGATTGTGGTTTGGCCTTGAATTTACCGGTACTTTTGTCGGAGCCTGGCTGATGCAGCTTTTGAATGCAGGTGATAATGCATTTTACGGGGCATATTTTTTTGGAATTATCGGAGCTGCAATTGGCGGTTTCACTTCTTACTGGGTTGCAAAAAAAGCACCGATGGGAAATTACAGACCAGAAGACCAGCCAAATGGATGGAATAATCAGTCAGGTGGATGGAATCAGAGCCAGAACGGCTGGGATAATCAGCAAAATGGATGGAACCGGAATCAGAACGGCTGGGATAATCAACAGAATGTCTGGGGACAGACACAGCAGGAACCGGATTGCCTTTTTGCTCCGGCAACGATCCGTATTATCGAAGAAGAGGGCGGTTATAACGGCGGACAGGATGCATTTTTCTTAAATGGCAGACCCATCTGTTCTCTGCAGCCGGGCAGTGAATATACCTTTACAACTTACGCAAAGAAGAATGTGCTTACGATTGGCAGACCGACACCGGAACCGTCAGATGAGACAACGGTATTAAAGTTTATTGCCGGAGAAAAAGGTCAGATCGAAATTCATGCATGTGCGGGAAGACTGCTCCCGGGAAAATTCAGTAATTATACAGCATAGGAATATTATGTGGTTCTGAAGCATACACTGTCAACAAAACGGTATATGCGGCAATATGAGACAGAGATCCGAACAAGAAGACGGGACACGAAGGTATCGCATGGCAGATGCAGCAAATTTGCCGAAGGATGTGGTGCTGGGTGTCCCGATTCTGACTCTTACAGGGCATTATGAAGTGAATATAGAGAATTACCGTGGAATTCTGGAATATACCGAACAGCTGATCCGTATAAATGTACGTAGCGGGCAGATTCGCATCACAGGGAAATCACTTGAGATCAATTACTATACAACAACCGATATGAAGATTACCGGAAAGGTAGAGAAAATTGAGTATTCTTAGGAAGGGATGACGAAGATGCTGCGATATATTCTGAATAATCTTGCCGGATACCTGCGCATCAGAGTCGAAGGATATTCACCGGAACGTTTTTTAAATCTTTGCTGTTATCATGGGATTTTTCTCTGGAATCTGAGACCGGCAAAAGGGGCATATGAGATGAATATCCGCGTCCGGGATTTCCGCAGACTGCGACCAATGGTCAGGAAGAGCAGGGCAAAGGTACGGATCATCCAGAAAAGAGGAGCCCCGTTTTTTATACATAAATACCGTGGACGGAAGCTTTTTTTTACAGGATCGGTCATCGCAATCTGTCTGATCTTTCTGCTTTCTTCTTTTATATGGAGGATTCAGATTGATGGAAACCTTGCAAGGACAGATGAGGTTTTGCTTTCTTTTCTGACGGAAAAAGGAATTGCCTGTGGAATGGCAAAAAAGAATGTAGACTGTGACCGGATTGAAAAAGATATTCGTATGGAATACGACGATATTATCTGGGTTTCAGCCTATGTTCATGGGAGTTGTCTGAAGATTAAAGTCAGGGAGAATCCTGACCGGAAGGAGCTGCAGACAGAAGCTGAGGCGGAAGCGCCGATGGATATTGTGGCAGAAGCGGACGGGATCATTCAGAAGATCATTACACGAAAAGGGAATCCGCTTGTCCGGGAAGGCAGTGAGGTAAAAAAAGGAGAGATCCTTGTGAGTGGAAGTGTGGAAGTAAAGAATGATTCAGATGAGGTGACAGGATACCAGTACCGGGTATCGGATGCAGACATAATAGCACAGACAACGGTTGCGTATACAGATATTCTTGACAGGATGCATCCGGTATGGAAAGATACCGGCAAGAAGAGCTGGAGGTTCTGGATAGAAACACCGGGAAGGCTGTATCTTTTTGGAAGGCGGGAATTACCTTACCCGGAATATAATGCGCTGACCTGCAGATATATCCTGTATTTGGAGAGACATTTTCCATTTCCGGTCTCGGTAAGAGTTGAACGGAGCAAAGAGAGCAGAAAAGAGGAGATTTCTTATACAGACAGGGAAGCAAGAGAAATTCTGTCCTATAATTTTGAGAAGTTTTGCGCCCGATTAGAGAAAAAAGGGGTTCAAATTTCAGAGAATGATGTTAAAATATACAGGGAGACGAACCGGTATTCGGCAAAGGGGAAACTGGTTTTATCCGGACCGTTCGGAATTGTACAAAAAGGAACGGTACATGAACTGCCGAAGGCAGATGCAGAAAATATACAGCAGGAAGGAAACTGATTTATGGGAATTCTTGAGACCATGATAGACATACCGGCTGAACATGAAAAAAATGTGTTTGGCCAGTTCGATATATTTGCAAAAAAAATTGAGAGAGCTTTACATGTTACACTGATCGCGCGAAATGGAAAGGTGAAAGTCCTTGGAGAGGAAAAGAATGTAGAGAGGGCGCAGCAGGTATTGTCGCAGCTTACCGAGCTTTCCAGGCGCGGAAACACGATCCAGGAGCAGAATGTAGACTATGCCCTGTCCCTTACGATGGAAGACAGCGCGGAAGATATTCTGACAATTGATAAAGACCTGATCTGTCATACACTTCAGGGAAAGCCAATCAAACCAAAGACGCTCGGACAGAAGAAATATGTGGATGCGATCCGGGAAAAGATGATTACCTTTGGCCTTGGCCCTGCCGGAACCGGTAAAACTTATCTGGCGATGGCAATGGCAATCACGGCGTTCAAACGCAATGAAGTGGGGCGTATCATTCTGACACGTCCGGCAATTGAAGCAGGAGAAAAGCTTGGCTTTTTGCCGGGAGATTTGCAGAGCAAGATCGATCCATATTTAAGACCACTTTATGATGCACTCTATCAGATCATGGGAGCAGAAAGCTTTATCAAGAATTCAGAAAAAGGGCTGATCGAGGTTGCGCCTCTTGCCTATATGCGAGGCAGAACCCTTGACAACGCTTTTATTATTCTGGATGAGGCGCAGAATACCACACCGGCGCAGATGAAGATGTTCCTGACACGTATTGGTTTTGGATCCAAAGTCGTGATCACCGGAGACTCTACACAGAAAGACCTTCCGGCAGGACAGACATCCGGACTTGATGTGGCAGTGAGTGTAGTCAAGAATCTGGAAGATATTTCGATTTGCCGTCTGACCAGCCGGGATGTTGTCAGACATCCGCTGGTACAGCGAATTGTTAAAGCGTACGAGGAATACGAGCAAAAGCAGGAACAGAAAAAATCCCACACTAGAGACAGAAAGAAACGAGGAACAAGATGAGACTATTTTTAGAGGATGAGGGAGCATTGGATTTAAAGCTGCCTTATGAAGAACTGGCGACAAAAGTTGCAGATGCAGTCCTGGATTATGAGAAGTGCCCATACGAGGCGCAGGTAGAACTTCTTCTTACGATGAATGAGGAGATCCGACAGATGAACCTGGAATTTCGCGGAATCGACCGTGCAACCGATGTCCTGTCATTTCCGATGACGGAATTCCCGTCACCGGCTGATTATGCATATCTGGATACAGATGACAGTTCATTTGATCCGGAGACCGGAGAACTGATGCTCGGCAATATTGTGATTTCCAAAGAGCGCGCAAAGGAGCAGGCAGAAGAATATGGTCATTCGGTAGAACGTGAATTTGCTTTCCTTATTGCGCACAGTATGTTGCACTTGTTAGGTTATGACCATATGGAAGATGAAGAACGGCTCGTGATGGAAAAGAAACAGCGGGAAGTTCTGGAGATGCTGGGAATTACAAGATAGATAAAAGTATGAGGTTTTAACGTATGGGTAAAAAGAAAAAATCAAAAGGCGGCAGTTTTCTGATGCAGGGAAGCATCCTTGCGGCAGCCGGTATTATCACAAAGATCATCGGGGCAGTATACCGGATCCCGATGCTCAATATTATGGGGCTTAAAGGACAGGGCTATTATGATATGGCATTTCAGGTGTATTCTATTGCTCTGATCATTTCGTCTTACAGTCTGCCGGTTGCGGTATCAAAGCTGGTGTCTCTCAAAATGGCGGCAGGAGAGCGGAAAAATGCATTCAGGGTATTGAAGGCATCGCTGATCATAGCTACGCTATCTGGTGTCACGATCATGGTGATCGTATTTTTTGGAGCAGAGGCGATCGCAGAATATCTGATGGGAGCCAAAATGAGCTGCTATTCTTTGAAGGTGCTTGCTCCCGGGCTCCTGATTTGTGCGATTATGGCAGTTTTTCGTGGCTATTTTCAGGGGCTGGGAACGATGATCCCGACTGCAATTTCGCAGATCATTGAACAGCTTCTCAATGCGATTGTCAGTGTTGTAGGTGCAGCCGTTCTTCTGGAAAATGGAAAACAGATGGCTAAGGTGCAGGGGAATAACCTTTTTGGACCAGCCTATTCCGCAGCAGGAGGTACACTTGGTACAGTAGCCGGTGCTCTGATCGGTCTGCTGTTCTTACTGTTCTGCTATGTGGTATTCCGCAAGCCGATGATGCGGCAGATGAAGCGGGATACCTCGAAAGAACTGGATGATTACCGTGCGATTTTCAAGATCCTGATTCTGACGATCGCACCGATCATTTTAAGTACAACGATTTATAACAGTGCAAATGTTATTGACAGTGCTATGTTCAATAAGATCATGGGCGCACAGGGAACCAGTGAGGCGGTCTGTGCAGAGCTTCTTGGTAAATTAGGACAGTATTATACCCTGTTCAACGTACCGCTTGCCGTTGCGAGTGCATTGGGATCATCTGTGATCCCGGGGCTTGTAAGCGCGGCAGAGAATCATGACAGAAGACTGTTACATAACCGGATTTATACAGTTATCCGTTACACGATGCTGATCGCGATTCCAAGCGCATTTGGATTCTTTGCACTTGGTCAGCCGATCATGGATTTCCTGTGGCCGAATGTAGATAATGTAACACAGGGAATTATGCTGAAGATCGGAGCGATTTCTTTGGTATTTTATTCACTTTCAACCGTTACGAATACAGTGCTTCAGGGGCTGGACCGTATGATGGAACCGGTAAAAAATGCAATGGTATCCCTGATACTACATATTGTATCTCTGTTTATTATGCTTGTTATGTTCAAATGGGGCATTTATGCACTGATTGGAAGTAAGATTGTGTTCTCTTTATGCATGTGTATCATGAATGCACATGATATCCGTGAAGCATGTGGATATCTTCAGGAGAGCCGTAAGACTTTTGTCATTCCGTCTATCGCCGGAGCTGTTATGGCAATTTTGGCATGGGCAGTGCATTTCGTACTTGACACCTTCATCGGAGGAAGAATCGCAACCCTGATCGCCCTCATCGTGGCAGTAGCGGTATACGCAGTCGTTCTCCTTAAAATGGGTGGCATGTCTGAAAAAGAACTCCTCGGTCTCCCAAAAGGTCGCCAGATCGTAATAGTCTGTAAAAAATGCCATTTATTAAAAGAACGCAGATATTACTAAGCTGTGGAGGATTTGGTATCACAACCTAAAAATCCCCCCACAATGAATAAAATCCTCCAAGCAGACCAATACTTGTAGAAAAAGGAGTGTTCCTTATGGAAACAAGATATCATATTGGTCTTTTAACGGGGACTCTTCTGATTCTTGCGATCCTGTCTTATGCATATTATGCAGATTATAATTACAGGAAAGAAATTGCAAGGACAGAACAGACGGAGCAGCAGAAAACAGAACAGACAGTCAGCACTCAGGGTGGCGCACACAAAGAAGGGGTGTATTATTTGAAAAACCGCAACGGATATGTGATTGTTTATCTGGACGACCAGACAAGTATTTATGAATATACGAATATCCGTGTCGAAGAGCTTCCGGAAGAACTGCAGAATGAGATCCGGGAGGGAAAGCGGTTAGAGGGAAAAGACAAGCTTTATGGGTTCCTGGAAAATTATTCCAGCTGATTAAAAAGACAACATTATTATATAGAAAAACAAAGAAGGGACAAAAGAAAAATGGAGACAGCAAAAATTGAACGCATTAATGAATTATATAGAAAATCAAAAGCAGAAGGACTGACAGAGGAAGAGAAAAAAGAACAGCAGATTCTCAGACGGGAATATGTAGATGCATTCAAAAGAAATCTTCGTGGACAGCTTAATAACATTTCAATCAAGGAGAAGGATGGATCCATTACAAATCTGGGTGAGAAATATGGACAGAAAAAAGGAAATTAGGGCAAAAATTCTGAAAATGAGACAGGCACTTCCAAAAGAAGAGGTTCGGGAGAAGAGCCTGCGGATCATGAGGCGCATTGAAGAGACAGAGACATTTAAAAATGCAGACAACCTTCTTGCGTATATTGATTTTCGTGGAGAGGTGGCAACCGGAACACTGATCGAGAAGGCATGGGAGCTTGGAAAAAAGGTCTATGTGCCACGGGTAGCGGGAAAAGAGATGGAGTTTTATCGGATATATTCTTTTGAGGATCTGGAAAAGGGGGCTTATGGCATCCTGGAGCCGAAAAAAGAATGCCCTGTTTATGAAGCCGGAGAAGGGCAGACTACACTGGCAATCCTGCCGGGAAGTGTTTTTGATGAAAAAAAGAACCGTGTCGGTTATGGCGGTGGATTTTATGATCGTTATTTTGAAAAACGGAAAGATATCTGCCGGATCGCAGCTGCTTATGAAATGCAGATCGTAGAAGAAATTGAGACCGAAGAATTTGATCTTCCGGCAGATTATGTTACAACGGAAGAGAGGTTCTGGTAGAAATTCCGGAAGTGTATCATAGAGAGTTTTGATTGAAAACAGGAATGGGAGCAAACATACAGGAACATTTGAAGAAAATCAATGGATAGTATGTTTGGCTCCCATTTTCAGGTTCATATAGTAAGGCTTATTCAGGATAAACCAGCTGTTTTTCTGTAATATTTTCCAGAACCTCAGTCAGATATCTTTTTGCCATATAATTTGCCATCGGAAGGTTCATGTCCAGATAGTTTCCGCAGTCTTTTGCAGCAGCTCCCGGTACGTCCCCATTGAAGTCTGCGATAAAAGCAAACATTTCTTTCATCAGTGGAACGATATCTTTTGATTCATAATCACCTACAAGAAGAAGGTAGAAGCCGGTACGGCATCCCATTGGTCCAAAGTAAAGTGTTTTTGATGCGTAGTCCCTGTGGTTACGAAGGAAGGTTGCACCAAGATGTTCGATGGTGTGAACCTCTGCAGTATTCATAACCGGTTCTTCATTCGGATTGGTCATGCGGATATCAAAGGTTGTAATGACCTGTTTGCCGGCACAATCCTTACGTGAGACGTAAAGCCCAGGAACAAGCTTCAAATGGTCTATTGTGAAACTGGTAATTTTCTCCATAATCAAGTATCTCCTTTTTTGTACTACGTTTATTATAACTGTCATAAAGTTTAATAACAAGCCTTTTGGTGGAAGAAAGGTGAAAAATGTGCTATAATCGTTACTGTTAACTCCCGTGCCAATCGCTATGCTGACTGGCACGGAGGATGCGTGTGTTTTTAATGATAGCAGGAGGAAACTAAGAGATGAAAATATATATGATCCGTCATGGAGAGACGGACTGGAATAAAAAAAGAAAATTACAGGGACAGGTGGATATTCCACTGAATGAATTTGGAAAACTACTTGCAAAAGAGACGGCTCCGGCACTTGCAGATGTTCCATTTGCGGTCTGTTACACAAGCCCGCTGAAAAGAGCGGCAGAGACGGCACGGCTCGTCCTGGGGGACAGGGAGGTTCCGATTGTTCCAGATAAGCGGATTCAGGAGATGAGCTTTGGAGAATTTGAGGGACTTTGTTGCAGAGAAGAGGGATGGAATATTCCGGATCCGGGATTTCGCAACTTTTTTAATGCACCGGAAGTGTATCAGCCACCAAAAGGAGGGGAATCCTTTGAAGAAGTGCGGGCACGTCTGAATAATTTTCTGGAAGAGCTTTATCAGAAAGAAGAGCTTCAGGATAAAAATGTACTTTTATCCACACATGGTGCAGCACTTTGCGGGATTCTGAGCCTGATGAAAGGTCTGCCGATTTCCGGGTACTGGCAGCAGGGGGTACATAAGAACTGTGCGGTATCAATTGCGGAAGTAAAAGATGGGAAAATAGAAATTTTACAGGAAAATGTGACTTATTATCAAGAGTCAGTACAGGACTGGTAGAAAGTTATTTGATGTCCTAAAGGCTTTCTGATAAATTGCTTAATAAAAAAACTCCCATCCGGAGAAATGTGAGCTAATTATAACTCATTTCTTCTCCGGATGGGAGCTTTTTGATGTTAGATAAAATTCATTGGTATATTTAGACAGATAAGGAGCTATTTTTCAATCGCTTTACACGAATTCCGGACAACCAGCTTACACGGCAGTTTGATCTTAAGTGCAGGTCCCGGATGCTCCCTCAGGAGATGCTGCAGAATAGAAGCTCCGTACATTCCCATATGATAAGCTGGTGCACTGACCGTTGTCAGCGGTGGAGCAGAAAACTGTGCCATATTGATATCATCAAAGCCTACGATGGAAATATCCTCCGGAACACGGATCCCGTGTTCGGTAAAGGCTTTGATCGCACCAAAAGCGATCGGATCGCTTGCTGCAAAGATCGCCGTCGGCAGCTTGCCACCGTTGATCAGATTGCATGCCATCTCATAACCGGAAGAAATCTGGAATACACCCTCCTGGATATAAGGCTCATAAATCAAATCGTGTGCATCACAGTAATCAATAAAGACTTTTTTTCGGTAATCCGGATAGAGATGATTTTCGCCGATATATTCTTTTCCGGTAAAGAAACCAATCTCCCGGTGCCCGATCCCAGTCAGATAATCCAGAGCTTCTGTAACTGCTTCGCCGAAATCCGGAATGATCGTGGAAATCCGGTCATCGTTTACCGGCATATCTAGGAACAGGATGCACGAATTCATCTCATACAGATAAGAAATTTCCTCCTGACTGAATTTGCCGATACAGATCAGACAGTCTACATCCTTCAGAACGTCCATGTAATTGATGTCGCTTTTGTAGGTACGCACGATCTGGATATTGTGTGAGAGGCAGTAATCTTCAATTCCCTGACGGATCAGAAGATAATAATTATCCTCCAGTTCCTGCTGGGAAGAGAACCACTGAATGATCCCAAGGGTAAAAAGTGATTTGACAGAAGGACGTCCGCGCTTTACATAATGCAGCTCTCTTGCAGTATCCAGTACTTTCTGTCGGGTTTCCGGTGAGACATTGAGCGTCTCATCATTATTCAGTATACGTGAAACTGCTGCGGCAGAAACACCGGCAGCAGAAGCAATATCTTTGATTGTTGCCATAAGCGGCCCCCTTGTTAAAAAATTTCTGATTCTTCTATTATAACAGAGGAGTAAAAAAATGGAAAGTGAAAGAATTATGTAGAACTGTACAAAAATTCACTAGTAAATTTATCAAAATATTTAGTAAATATATATTGCAAATTTACTAAATATATTTTATAATGCAATTATCAAAGCAGAATCGAAAATGTATTTGGAGGAAATGAAGATGAAACAGCTTACAAAACTTATGGAAGAAATGAAACAAGGCGTGTACCGTGATACATTAAAAGATATTTATATTGATGAAAGTGTGATTGCACATCAGGAAGAACGCTATGTAAAAGCGATGGCAGAGTATCAGAAATTGTATGGGGACAGAGAAGTAGAAGTATACAGCGCACCGGGACGAAGTGAAGTTGGTGGAAATCATACAGATCATCAGCACGGAATGGTGCTTGCAACCTCTATTAATCTGGATGCGATCGCAATTGTAAATAAAAATGAAGATATGACCGTCCGTGTGGTATCTGAAGGATATGATATGATCGTTATCGATGCGAATGATGTAGAAAAGGTTGACAAAGAAGAAGGGACATCTATCGGACTGATCCGTGGCGTACTTGCAGGACTGAAAGAACGCGGATACAAGATTGGTGGATTCAATGCTTATGTGACAAGTGATGTGCTGATCGGAGCAGGACTTTCTTCGTCTGCTGCATTTGAAACAATCATTGGAACCATTGTTTCCGGACTTTACAACGATATGCAGATCAGCATGGTAGAGATTGCACAGATTGGTCAGTATTCTGAAAATGTTTACTTTGGAAAGCCAAGTGGTCTGATGGACCAGACAGCCTGCGCGGTTGGTGGACTGATCCACATTGATTTCAAAGATCCAAAGGCTCCGGTTGTAGAAAAAGTAGATGTAGATTTTGAAAATCATGCATGCAGTCTGTGCATCGTAGATACCAAAGGTTCTCATCAGGATCTGACACCGGATTATGCACAGATTCCGGCGGATATGAAAGCTATTGCAACATATTTTGGAAAAGAAGTTCTCCGTGACGTAGATGAAAAAGAATTTTTTGCAGCGATCCCGGCACTCCGCGAGAAGCTTGGAGACCGTCCGGTGCTTCGGGCTATGCATTTCTTCGGTGATAATGCGAGAGTTGCAGCACAGGTTGCATCCCTTCGCGAAGGAAGATTTGAAGATTTCCTTAATATGATCAAAGCATCCGGAGATTCCTCTTTCAAATATCTTCAGAATGTATATACTAACCGTGACGTGCAGAACCAGGCAGTATCCATTGCCCTTGCAGTCAGCGAAAATGTACTCGGAAACCATGGAGTATGCCGTGTGCATGGAGGCGGATTTGCCGGAACCATTCAGGCATTTGTGAAGAATGATTTTGTAGAAGAGTACAGAAAAGCATTGGATGCAGTATTTGGAGAAGGATCCTGCCACGTATTAAAGGTTCGTAAATATGGCGGAATGAAAGTAATCGCGTAAACGAAAATATGCTAGCTGTCAAGGTTAGACATAAATACAGATTTTAGTTTGCTATCTGAATAAATAAAGGATTCGGTGTAAAAAAATGTGCCGCATTGAAAATGGATGGATAAAGGACGAGCAAAAAGATTTGGAGGAAGAAAAATGATCGATCAGGCAATTACAGAACTGGTACAGTATGGATTAGATACGGGGCTTGTAGCACCGGAAGATAAAATATTTGTTACCAATCAGATTTTAGAGGCACTTGGGCTGGAGTCTTACGAGGAGACACCAGGAAGCAGGGGTGCAGAGGAGCTGGAACAGATTCTGAAGGAGATTACAGATTATGCAGTGGAAAAAGAACTGATTGCAGATTCAATCGTGTACCGGGATTTGTTTGATACAAAAATCATGGGAAAACTGGTCCCGCTGCCGAGCATGGTAAGCCATAAATTCTATGAACTGTATCAGGAAGGACCGAAAAAGGCGACCGATTATTTTTACAAGCTTAGTCAGGACAGCGATTATATCCGAAGATACCGGATTAAAAAGGATCAGAAATGGATCACAGAGACACCGTATGGGGAGATGGAGATCACCATCAATCTGTCCAAACCGGAAAAAGATCCGAAAGCGATCGCGGCAGCAAAAAATGCTACACAGAGTGGTTATCCGAAATGCCAGCTGTGTAAGGAAAATGAAGGCTACGCCGGTCGCGTCAATCATCCGGCAAGACAGAATCACCGGATCATTCCGGTCAGGATCGATGGAAAAGACTGGGGATTCCAGTATTCACCGTATGTATATTACAATGAACACTGCATCGTTTTCAACGGAGAGCATGTGCCGATGAAAATTGAGCGTGCAACCTTTGCAAAGCTGTTGGATTTTGTCAGCCAGTTTCCACACTATTTTGTTGGTTCCAATGCAGATCTTCCAATCGTAGGAGGATCGATCCTAAGCCATGATCATTTCCAGGGTGGAAATCATGAATTTGCAATGGCAAAAGCTCCGGTTATTAAAGAATATGTGATTCCGGGGTATGAAGATGTGCGCGCCGGAATGGTAAAATGGCCAATGTCTGTTATCCGTCTGCAGTGCAAAGACAAAGAACGTCTGATCAGCGCAGCTGACCATATTTTAATGTGTTGGAGATCTTATACAGACGAAGCAGCATTTATCTTTGCCGAGACGAACGGAGAAGCGCACAACACGATCACTCCGATCGCCAGAATCAGGGATGGGTATTTTGAGCTGGATCTTGTTCTCAGAAATAATATTACGACAGAAGAACACCCGCTTGGCGTTTACCATCCGCATGCAAAATTACATCACATCAAGAAAGAGAATATTGGTCTGATCGAGGTGATGGGACTTGCAGTGCTGCCGTCAAGACTGAAAAGTGAGATGGAACAGCTTGCAGATGCAATCCTTGAAGGAAAGGACATCCGCAGCAATGAAGTGCTTGAAAAGCATGCAGACTGGGTAGAAGAATTCCTTCCAAAATATACAGACATTACGAAAGAAAATATCATGGACATTCTCCATGAGGAAATCGGACAGGTGTTTAATCAGGTGCTGGAAGATGCCGGTGTTTATAAGCAGACAGAAGAAGGCAGGGCAGCATTTGAGCGGTTTGTTGGAAGCCTGTAATATAGAGCAAAAAAAGAATATAAAAGGATAAAAAAGGACTAAAACTCGGGTGTCGGACCGAACTTCAATTGTTCGGGGAAACTACCTGAGTTTTAGTCCTGATTTATTATACATCAGCACAAATGTACCGACAAGATAAATTTTTAGTCATCCTGTTCTTCTGTATTCAGATCCAGGATTGCCTGCCTTTTCGCGGCAGTTGCGTCAGACGCAAGGTATTCATCGTAAGTTGTGATCTTGTCGATCATCTTTCCACCCGGAAGGATTTCCATAATACGGTTTGCTGTCGTTTCAACGATCTGGTGGTCTCTTGAAGAGAACAGAAGTACGCCAGGGAACTTCTTCATTCCATTGTTGAGTGCAGTGATGGATTCCATATCCAGGTGGTCAGTAGGCTCGTCGAGGATCAGTACGTTGGCACCGGAGATCATCATCTTGGATAACAGACAGCGTACCTTTTCCCCGCCGGAAAGAACTTTAACCTTCTTTACACCGTCGTCGCCGGCGAAAAGCATTCTTCCAAGGAAACCTCGTACATAGGTAACATCCTTTTCTTCCGAATACTGAGTCAGCCATTCTACGATGGTATCGTCATTGTCAAATTCTTTTCCACTGTCTTTCGGAAAATATGCCTGTGTAGTGGTGATTCCCCATTTATAAGTACCTTCATCCGGCTCCATTTCTCCGATCAGGATCTGGAAGAGAACAGTTTTGGCAAATTCATTTCCACCGACAAATGCAACTTTGTCGTCCCGGTTCAGTGTGAAGGAAAGATTGTCCAGGATTTTTTCCCCGTTGATGGTTTTGGATAAGCCTTCGACCATCAGAACTTCATTACCGATCTCGCGGTTCGGTTTGAAATCGATGTAAGGGTATTTACGGCTGGATGGGCGGATCTCATCAAGCTGGATCTTTTCCAGAGCGCGCTTACGGGAAGTTGCCTGACGGGACTTGGACGCATTGGCACTGAACCGGGAAATAAAGTCCTGTAACTCCT
This sequence comes from Coprococcus sp. AF99-45, assembly GCF_027663865.1. NCBI lineage: Bacteria > Bacillati > Bacillota > Clostridia > Lachnospirales > Lachnospiraceae > Coprococcus > Coprococcus sp. AF99-45. The sequence continues at coordinate 36,841 of NZ_JAQDGZ010000008.1, read as the reverse complement.
TGATCTTTTCTTCTTTTTTCTTGTTGGCTTCTTTCATCTGACGGATCAGCAGCTGGCTGGATTCGTACCAGAAGTCGTAATTACCGGCGTAGAGCTGGATCTTACCGTAATCGATATCGGCAATCTGTGTGCAGACCTTATTCAGGAAATAACGGTCATGGGAAACAACAATAACGGTATTGTCAAAGTTGATCAGGAATTCTTCCAGCCATGCGATCGCATCCAGATCCAGGTGGTTGGTAGGCTCATCCAGAAGAAGAATATCCGGATTACCAAAAAGTGCCTGTGCAAGAAGGACTTTGACCTTCTGTGCACCGGTCAGCTCGCTCATCATATTGTAGTGAAGCTCTGTCTCAATTCCAAGTCCGTTCAGAAGAGATGCGGCATCAGATTCTGCTTCCCATCCGTTCAGGGTTGCAAATTCTGCTTCCAGTTCACTTGCCTTGATCCCGTCCTCGTCTGTGAAATCTTCTTTGGCATAGATCACTTCTTTTTCCTTCATGATCTCGTAAAGACGGGCATTTCCCATGATTACAGTATCAAGAACCGGATACTGGTCGTATTTGAAGTGGTCCTGCTGTAAGAAAGAAAGACGCTCACCTGGTGTGAGGATGACTTCTCCGCTGGTCGGCTCAAGCTGCCCGGAAAGGATCTTAAGAAATGTAGATTTTCCGGCCCCGTTCGCTCCGATCAGACCGTAGCAGTTGCCTTCTGTAAATTTGATATTTACATCTTCAAACAAGGCTTTCTTCCCTACGCGGAGGGTGATATTACTTGTACTAATCATAAAAATTCTCCTTATTCAAATAGAATTATCGTTTCAATTTTTGCATTACGTTCATTATGGTAACATGACTGCACAATTTTCGCAAGAGAATAAGCATTAACATAAGGAAGAATTTGTGGTATACTTATAAATCATACACGAAATATACAGCATGGTAGGACGAAAGGAGCGAGTGTTTTGACAGAAGCAGGACTGGTGTTGGAAGGCGGTGCAACAAGAGGTGTATTTACTTCCGGCGCATTGGATTATTTGATGGAAAAAGATCTGTATTTTTCATACGTGGTCGGTGTATCGGCAGGTTCCTGTAATGCAGTCGATTATGTCTCAAAGCAGATCGGCAGGACAAGGGACTGTATGATCCACAGAGGAAAGGAATACAGCTATTATTACGGACTTAAAGATTTCGTAAAAGAAAGAAGTCTTCTGGATATGGATATGATATTCAATAAATATCCGAATGAACTCTTTCCGTTTGATTTTGATGCTTATTTTTCAAATGGAATGACCTGTGAGATCGTGACAACCAATTGTCTTACGGGAAATGCCGAATATATGACCGAAGAGAACGACAGTGACCGGCTGATGAAGATCTGCCGCGCCAGCAGCAGTATGCCACTTGTATGTCCGATCGTAAATATAGACGGGATTCCGTATCTGGATGGTGGACTTGCCGATTCCATTCCGGTAAAGCATGTGCAGGAAAAGGGACTGAAAAAAATAGTTCTCATTTTGACGAGACCGGAAGGCTACCGCAAAAAACCAACTTCCAAAGCGGTCGGTAAGTTATACCGGAAGATGTACAGCAAATATCCGGCACTTGTCCGCACCTGTATCCGAAGACCGGTGATGTATAACCGGACAGAAGAATACATAGAAAAGCTGGAAAAAGAAGGAAATATCTTCGTCCTTCGCCCGGAAATGAAGCCGGTATCCAGACTGGAAAAAGATTATGATAAGCTGATGGCTTTCTACGATCATGGCTATGAAATGATGAAAAGAGAGCTTCCGAGACTTAAAGCTTATCTGGAAAAATAAGGAGGTGTGCATATGCATCTGTACGAACATCAGATTGCGACAAACGCATCGCAGCAAATGACAAAGGTAACAGAAATGGTAAGGGAAGACATCGAAAGAAGCGGTGTAAGAGAAGGGATTGCTGTGATCTTCTCACCACATACGACAGCCGGATTTACGATCAATGAGAATGCAGATCCGGATGTGGTGCATGATATGTTGTGTGGCTTTGAAAAAGTATTTCCGGCAGAACAGTTCTTCTACCAGCATGCAGAAGGAAATTCGCATGCACATATGAAGACGACGGTGGTCGGACCGTCACAGACGCTGATCATCCATGATGGAGAGATCGTCTTTGGCATCTGGCAAGATCTGTATTTCTGCGAGTTTGACGGACCAAGAAACCGTACCTTTTATGTGAAGATCATCGAAGGATAGATTAACGGAGTTGTACATCCGTCAGGGTGAATGCATGCGAAGGACAGGCAGGAGCTGCTGATTCTACACCAGCGAGAGTCAGCGTAGTTCCGTCTGCCTTTTTTTCTTTTCCAGCTGTGAGAATGGTACCGGCAAGAAGCTGCGGCATATGCCGGAGAAAACTATTTGCAGTCAGCTGAATCTGTATCAGTTGATCTTCGCGGTTAATTTTGATCGTTTCTACAGTGCGTACTGTACTTTTTCTGGTACGTCCGTTTGAAAATGCGGCAAAGTCATGCGTACCGGTAAGAAGCTGCGCTGCCTGCTGCATGGATTTCAGGTCAAGAGACTCGGCTACAACACAGGTGTACGGACGGGAAAATAATGCTGCGGCAGGATCTGTGGCAATCCGACAGGTATAGGTACAGCTTTTTACCGCGAGAGAAGCCACAAAACGTTCATCTGCGATTTCCAGCGAGGTGACTGCAATATCCGCCGGAAGAGCTGCGTTTAATTTCATTTTTAACAGTTCTGTATTGTCTGAAAAAGATTCTTTTTCTAATTGAAAACTTACAATCTGGTGTGTTGCGTGAACACCCGGTTCCGTCTTTACGGCAGCAAAAAGCTGTGTGGATTGTCCGGTTACATCCCTGATCGCCAGTGTAAGCTTTGATTCGATACTGGTACTTTTTTTCTTTGTGGAAAAGCCCGGATAGCGGCTTCCGTCGTATTCTATGGTAAGTTTGATCGTTGTCATAAGCTCCTCCTGAAGTGCATTTCTGCCGTTCATTATAGCATTGATTGTCGGGCAAGGCAATTTTTATTGCCTTCCGGATCTTGGTGGCTGTTTTCCTGCCTGTATTGTCCGGATCATCTGCACCATCTGGTCGATCTGTGCCTGCTCCTGTTTGCTTTTCCCTTCTTTGATCGCTGAAAGAATCAGCGAAATCTCATTAGGGGTAAACCGGATTCCCCGTTTATTCGCACCGGTGATCAGTGACATCATCACCGGGACCAGTGCTTTCCCGTTCTTGCCGCCGGCTTTCAACGCTGCTGTCCGGATCAGCTCCTGTTTCAGCGGATCCAGATCCGCAAGATCCGGATGCTCCATCCATTCGTTCATTTTCATCCATCCTTTCTGTCTGAAATCCACTCATCATATCCGTCATATCCTGTGCTGCCTGAAATCCATTCATCATATCTGCCATATTTGCAGGATCTCCAAAGTCCATCTCTTTCATCATTTCCATCATTTGCCATATTCCGGAAAAGGAATCGAACATTTCTCTTTTTTCAGGAGAAAGATAGGGTACAACTGCTTCAAACATGCTGCCCGGATCTTTCTCCTGCTTTCGTAGCCGCCCTCTGCGATTATGATAATAAGGAGGTTGGAAACAGTAAAAGGCATTCATAAGTTCCGTAAGTTTCACATAAATGCCAGCTATACGCTGAACGTGATCGGGCAGATAGGGAAGAATGATTTTGACAAGTTGCAGAAAATCATTCGTGAGAGACTCGTCAAATGGCGTCATGACAAGGGGCGGTTTCTTTTCCATACGTCCTCCACGGTTCAGCGTTATAAATATATATGTAAAGAAGACGGAAAATATGAGATCCACATATAATAAAGCAAAGGAAGAACTAATGGAAGGATTTTATTAAATGAGCAGCCGGATTATCATTGATGGGAATGCGATCTATGAAGTGGATGAAGAATGTTTGCGAAAGAAAAAGGAAAAGGAGCAGGAAGAGGAACACGAAAAGCAACAGGAGAAGCGCAAAAACAAAACATAAAAAAGGCGGGGATATAATTTGCCCCGCCTCTGGTCTGTCTGAACGAATAAGATCTGAGTTTCGTAACTAGCAGCCGCATCCGCCGTTGCCACAGCCGTTTCCACATCCGCATCCATTACCGCATCCGTTACCGAATCCGTTACCGAATCCACCACAGCAGCAGAGAAGAAGGATGATCCACAGGCAGCTGTCATTTCCACATCCACATCCGTCGCCATTGCGTCCCCATCCACCACAGCAGCAGAGGAGAAGAATGATCCATACGCAGGAAGACATTCCGCAGCCACATCCACAGTTATCCATAGAATTTCCACATCCGCAGTTTGTTGCACTTAATTCACTCATATTTGATAGCCTCCAGTAAGGTTTCTTTACACTTCATCATATGTAAGGAGGCATGTCAGTGTTTCAAAAAAGTTCCGAAGAAATTGGCATCTGATTTCAGAAAGAATATTCTAATAGAAAAAGGATATTTTAAATATGAAAGATTTGAAACGGAAAATCCACTACTGGTGTTCGGATACAATGCGAAACAAAATCACTGGAAAGGGCGTCGTTTGTGCCGTTCTGGATACAGGGATCACACAGCACCCGGATCTTGTCGGCCGCATCGTGGGATGGAAGGACTGTGTACAGGGGAAGAAAACCATATATGATGACAACGGACACGGAACCCATGTGGCAGGAATTCTTGCCGGAAATGGAAAAAGCGGAAGAGGCCTGTACAGCGGAATGGCACCGGAGGCGCAGATCTTTGCTGTCAAGGTGCTGAATCAGAGAGGTGGTGGAAAAATCCGGGATGTGATAAACGGGATCCGGTACGTGTTGTTAAAACAAAAGGAAATGAAGATCCGGATCGTCAATATTTCGATTGGAACTCTTCCTCATAAGAAGGATCCGGAAGATGAATTGTTCCTGTTCTGGGTAGAACGGCTCTGGGATGCCGGTCTGGTAGTCGTAACGGCGGCAGGAAACAAAGGACCAAAGGAAGGGAGCGTCACGATACCGGGAAACAGCCGGAAGGTGATCACAGTTGGGGCGGATGAAGAACTGGGAAAGAAATATTCCGGCTGTGGGCCGACCGGAGATTGTATTAAAAAACCGGATCTTGCCGTGCCGGGGAACCGGATCTATTCCTGCAATTACCTGTATCCGGTGCGGAGCCCTTATGCCTATATTCCGAAAACCGGGACTTCTATGGCAACTCCGGTAGTGTCCGGGGCAGCGGCTCTGGTTTTGCAGAAATACCCGGATATGTGTAATCTGGAACTTAAATACAGACTGTGGAATTCCTGTGAAAAGGGCAGGTATTATGACCAGAGACAGGGACATGGGAACCTGCATGTAGAAAAATTTCTTGAATGTCAAGAAAAAATACTTGACACCAATGAAAATCTGTTATATGATAGCACAGGTGATAAGTGATGGACGAGATTTTAAAGCAGACATTATTATATGATTTTTATGGTGAGCTTTTAACAAAACATCAGAAAGAGATTTATGAACAGGCAGTTCTTGAAGATTATTCGCTCAGCGAGATTGCAAGAGATGCGGGGATCAGCAGACAGGGTGTTCATGATATGATCCGGCGCTGTAACAAGAGCCTGGAGGATTATGAAGCGAAGCTGCATTTGGTGGAGAAGTTCATGTCTGTGAAAAAAAAGGTCCATGAGATCGATCTGCTTCTTGAGAATTATGAAGAGCAGGACGAAAAAGAACTGATAAAGAAAGTGAAAAAGCTTTCAGGAGAGATCATAGAGGAGTTATAACATGGCATTTGACAGTTTGACAGAAAAACTTCAGAACGTATTCAAGAATTTAAGAAGCAAGGGACGACTTACAGAAGATGATGTAAAAGCGGCTCTGCGTGAAGTTAAGATGGCTCTTCTGGAGGCAGATGTTAACTTCAAAGTTGTCAAAAATTTTGTAAAAAGTGTGCAGGAGCGTGCAGTCGGACAGGATGTGATGAGCGGACTGAATCCGGGACAGATGGTGATCAAGATCGTGAATGACGAGCTGGTGAATCTGATGGGCTCTGAGACAACGGAGATTAAATTCCAGCCGGGAAGCCAGAAGACGGTTATTATGATGATGGGTCTTCAGGGAGCAGGTAAGACAACGACCACAGCAAAGCTTGCAGGAAAGTTCAAGCTGAAAGGTAAGAAGCCTCTTCTGGTAGCATGTGATGTCTACAGACCAGCAGCTATTAAACAGTTGCAGATCAACGGAGAGAAGCAGGGTGTGGAAGTGTTCTCCATGGGAGATAACCAGAAACCGGCGAATATCGCTAAAGCAGCACTGGAGCATGCTGAAAAGAATGGCAATAACGTGATTATTCTGGATACTGCAGGACGTCTTCATATTGATGAAGAGATGATGGAAGAACTGCAGGAGATTAAGAACACGGTCGAGGTTCATCAGAGTATTCTCGTTGTCGATGCAATGACCGGTCAGGACGCCGTGAATGTTGCAGAGAACTTTAATGAGAAGATTGGTATAGATGGAGTAATCGTCACAAAACTTGACGGCGATACCAGAGGTGGTGCGGCACTTTCGATCAAGGCAGTCACCGGATGCCCGATCCTTTATGTGGGTATGGGTGAGAAGTTATCAGATCTGGAGCAGTTTTATCCGGATCGTATGGCTTCCAGAATCCTTGGTATGGGGGATGTACTCAGCCTGATCGAGAAAGCCGGCGAAGAGATCGACGAAGAACAGGCACGTAAGATGACAGAAAAACTCAAAAAGTCGCAGTTTGATTTTGAGGACTATCTGGAAAGTATGAAACAGATGCGCAAGATGGGCGGTCTTGGAAGTATCATGAATATGCTTCCCGGACTTGGCGGCATGGGTGGTCTTGGTAAAGGCAAGATGCCCGATATCGATGCGGATGATGCGGAACAGAAGATGGCAAGAGTCGAAGCAATCATTTATTCCATGACGATCAAGGAACGTCAGAATCCGGACATCATCACTCCGCAGAGAAAGCGAAGAATCGCAGCAGGAGCAGGAGTTGACATTTCGGAAGTCAATAAGATGATGAAGCAGTTCGAGCAGATGCGCAAGATGATGAAGTCTTTCCCGGGAATGATGGGCGGGAAAGGTAAAAAAGGCAAGTTTAAGATGCCTTTCTAAAGCAGATATATTCCGCAGACCATGCGTGATATATAGATAAACTATTATAAATACAAATTGTTTTATGGAGGAAAGTAAAATGGCAGTAAAAATCAGATTAAGAAGAATGGGACAGAAGAAAGCTCCTTTCTATAGAATCGTTGTTTCTGATTCTAGATCACCAAGAGACGGAAAATTCATCGAAGAAATCGGAACATACGATCCAACTCAGGATCCTAGCGTATTCAAAGTAGATGAAGAAGCAGCTAAAAAATGGTTAAACAACGGTGCTCAGCCTACAGAAGTAGTTGGAAAAATCTTTAAGGCAGCAGGTATTGAAAAATAGGTTGCTTCGCGGAGGTGCGAGTGATGAAAAATTTAGTAGAAGTAATTACGAAAGCACTTGTGGACAATCCTGAAGGCGTCGTGGTTACGGAAAAACAGGAAGGCAAGACTACCGTGATCGAAGTACATGTCGCAGATAATGATATGGGAAAGGTGATCGGTAAGCAAGGCCGAATTGCGAAAGCAATCCGTTCCGTTGTAAAGGCAGCCGCGGCCAAAGAAGACAAAAAAGTCGTGGTTGAAATTATGCAATAGCATAAAAATAAAACGCAGGTAAATTTATTTTTATCTGCGTTTTTTATCATGCCTTAGTATGCAAGTGAAGCTGCCAATGACAGATTCACTGTATCTGGGGATGGAGAAAAAGTCGCTTCAAAAGACTAAAACAGACTTTTTCGGTGTAAAGTTTATCTTATGCTAAGAAAGGACAAAGTATGCAACAAAATGATTACCTGCAAGTTGGCGTGATCACATCTACCCACGGAATCAAAGGTGAAGTCAAAGTATTTCCGACAACGGATGATCCAAACCGCTTCCGTGCTCTGAAAGATGTGGTTCTTGATACAGGAAAAGAACAGATTCCCCTTGAAATTGAAGGTGTAAAATTTTTTAAACAGTATGTGATTCTGAAGTTCAAAGGGATCGATAACATAAATGATATTGAAAAATACAGAAAGATGCCGCTTCTTGTATCTCGTGAGAATGCCGTGGAACTGGAAGAGGATGAGTATTACATGGCAGATATCATCGGCATGGATGTCTACACTGAGGACGGTGAAAAATTCGGTGTCCTGGAAGATATTATGGAAACCGGTGCGAATGATGTCTATGTGGTATCGACAGAGGCGCACACAGAGGTGCTTCTTCCGGCAATCCATGACTGTATTTTAGATGTAGATACTGAGAATAGGAAAATGACTGTTCATCTGATGGACGGACTGATTTAAGCGACAGAATAGTAGGAGAACAATATGAGATTTGATATCATGACGCTTTTTCCGGAGATGGTGATGAACGGTCTGGAAACCAGTATTATCGGAAGAGCCGTGAAGAATAAAATTCTTGAGATTGAAGCCTGGAATATCCGGGACTACGCATTTAACAAGCACAGCAGTGTGGATGATTATCCGTATGGCGGCGGCGCAGGAATGCTGATGCAGGCAGAGCCGGTTTACCAGACTTATCTTGCCATTCGGGAAAAAGCAACCCTCCCGGAAGGAAAGAGACCACGTGTGATTTATCTTTCCCCGCAGGGGAAGCCGTTTAACCAGAAGATGGCAGAAGATTTTGCGAAAGAAGACGAACTGGTGCTTTTGTGCGGACATTACGAAGGAATCGATGAACGTGTGCTGGAGGAGATCGTAACGGATTATGTGTCAGCCGGCGATTATGTACTGACAGGCGGTGAACTTCCGGCAATGATGATCGTGGATGCGGTATCCCGCCTGATCCCGGGTGTTCTGCATAATGATGTATCTGCCGAATTTGAGAGTTTTCAGGACAATCTCCTGGAATATCCGCAGTATTCCAGACCGGAGATCTGGCACGACAGGCAGGTTCCACCAATCCTTTTATCCGGTCATCATGCCAATGTAGAGAAATGGCGCAGAGAGCAGTCAGTGATCCGTACTGCAAAATGGCGTCCGGACCTTCTGGAAGACGCAGAGCTTACCATGAAAGAAAGAGAACTTGCAGAAGAGATTATAGAAAATCGAGAAAAAGACTTGAAAAATGAAGAATAATGTGTTAATATATAGCACGTTGTGATGAAAACAGAGATGGTCCTCTGATACGATAGAAAAGCGTATTAAGAACGTCAAAATATGAAGGAGGTTCACACATGAACGAAATTATTAAGAACATTGAAGCAGCTCAGTTAAAAGAAAATGCTCCGGAATTCCACGTAGGAGATACTGTAAAAGTTTATGGTAAGATCAAAGAAGGAAACCGTGAGAGAATTCAGGTATTCGAAGGTACTGTATTAAAGAGACAGGGCGGCGGAGCAAGAGAAACATTTACAGTAAGAAAGAGCTCTAACGGAATCGGCGTTGAGAAGACATGGCCGCTTCACTCACCAAACGTTGAAAAAGTAGAAGTTGTTCGTAAAGGTAAAGTAAGACGTGCAAAACTGAACTACTTAAGAGATCGTGTAGGTAAGAGAGCAAAAGTTAAAGAATTAGTAAAATAGTAAATGCTTAAAGAGGGACAAATACGACAGGTACTTGTCCCTTTTGCTAATATAGGATATGATAACAGATGAGACATAGAAAAAGAAAAGAACTCAGATTTGACAGAAAGCATAGAAAACATATCAATTTGAAATGGATTCCCGAAGTATTTGGATGGGTATTCCAAATTGTGCTCGTCTGCCTGTGCGCATTTGTGTTTGTGTGGTATTTCGGGCATCAGATCAGTAATATCGGAGAGTCCATGAACCCGGTGATTCGGAATGGGGATGTGGTTTTGGTAAACCGGATCGTATATGATGCCAGTACACCGAAGCGCGGAGACATTATCGTGTTCAAACCAAAGGGGAATGAGAACCTTCATTCCTATATTAAAAGGATTATCGGACTTCCGGGCGAAAGTGTTGAGATCAGGGATGGAGAGATTTATATCAACAACAGAAAGCTGAATGAAAAGTATGAGACTACTGCAATTGCAGATACAGGTATTGCCAGTGAGAAGATCGTTCTCGGTGGAGATGAGTATTTTGTCCTTGGCGACAACCGGGAGAGCAGTGAAGACAGCCGGATGGCTGATATTGGAAATGTAAAGCGTTCCGAGATTGAAGGGAAAGTATGGTTTATCCTTTCCCCGAAAGACCGTTTCGGACTGCTTGGTAAATAGAAGGAGGAAACTGGATGAATTTTCAATGGTATCCGGGGCATATGACAAAGGCCAAAAGGATGATGCAGGAGAATATCAAACTGATCGATCTTGTGATCGAACTGGTTGATGCAAGAGTTCCGATGAGCAGCCGGAATCCGGACATCGATGAACTTGGAAAGAATAAAGCAAGACTGATCCTGCTCAATAAGGCAGATCTTGCAGATGAGAAGCAGACAGAAGAGTGGATCGGCTATTTCCGCGGAAAAGGATATTCTGCAGTTAAGGTTAATTCCCGTAAAGGCGGTGGGATTAAGTCTATTCAGGGAGTAATCCAGGAAGCATGTAAAGAAAAGACAGAGCGTGACCGTAAGAGAGGGATTCTGAACCGTCCGGTCCGTGCGATGGTAGTCGGAATCCCGAATGTCGGAAAGTCTACTTTTATCAATGCACTTGCCGGAAAAGCCTGTGCAAAGACCGGTAACAAACCGGGTGTGACCAAAGGAAAGCAATGGATCCGTCTAAACAAGAACGTAGAGCTTCTCGATACACCGGGAATTCTCTGGCCGAAGTTTGAGGACCAGCAGGTGGGACTGCGCCTTGCATTTATCGGGTCGATCAAGGATGAGATCATGAATCTGGAAGAGCTTGCGGCGGAGCTGATCAGCTTTATGCAGGATGCTTATCCGGGTGTTCTTGCTGAGAAATATACGATCAACGAAAAGCAGAACAGCTACAGCGTATTGGAAGCAATTGCTGAGAGCCGCCATTGTCTGGTGCGTGGAAATGAATTAGATACCGCAAAAGCAGCTGGTATGCTGCTGGATGATTTCCGAAATGGAAGACTTGGAAGGATCACACTTGAATTTGTAAAGGAGTATACAAATGAGTAAGGAAGACAACAAGGAAGAAGCTCCGGAGCAGGAGCAGAGTATATGGAGATCACTGGGAGGAACTCTTCTGTATCTTCTGGTCATTGTTCTGCTGACATGGGTGATCGTCACCTTTGTCGGACAGCGCACAAAAGTAGACGGTCATTCAATGGAGCCGACACTTTCAGACGGAGATAACCTGATCGTGGATAAGCTCAGCTACCGCTTCCGCGATCCGGAAAGATATGATATTATTGTATTCCCTTACCAGCATGCAGAGAATACCTATTATATCAAACGTATCATTGGACTGCCCGGTGAGACTGTGCAGGTGATCGATGGATATATGTATATTAATGGCAAAAAGCTGGATGAACATTATGGTGCAGAGGTGATGGAAGATCCGGGAATTGCAGCAGAGCCGATTAAACTGGGAGATGATGAATATTTTGTCCTGGGAGATAACCGGAATCACAGCTCGGATAGTCGTGTGGCAAGTGTGGGTGTACTTACCCGTGATATGCTGATTGGGCGTGCCTGGGTAAGAATTTATCCGTTCAATAAAATCGGAGTGATAAAGCATGAGTAAAGAAAGTATCAAAGAGATCGACAGCCGTTTAAAAATGGCAGAGGATGCCGAAAGAGAGCAGCTGATGAAGGTCTATGCGCCGGATGACAGAGCCGGTGTGCAAAAGCTTCTGGAAAAGTACAGAAAGCAGAAGGAAAAGCTGCTTGCCGAAAAAGAGCGCCTTGCGAAAATGCGTCAGTACGAAGAAAAATATGCTGACTATGCGTTTATCTGTGGAATTGACGAGGTGGGAAGAGGACCACTTGCGGGTCCGGTGGTTGCAGGAGCCGTGATCCTGCCCAAAGAGTGCGAGATCCTTTATATAAATGATTCCAAGAAGCTTTCCGCAGCAAAAAGAGATGAGCTTTATGATGAGATCATGGACAAAGCAGTTGCGGTAGGTCTCGGGATGGCTTCTCCTGTAAGGATTGACGAGATCAATATTCTGCAGGCAACTTACGAAGCCATGCGTCAGGCGATTGGCAATTTGAAAGTCAAGCCGGATCTGCTTTTAAATGATGCAGTTACCATTCCGGAGGTTGTGATTCCACAGGTTCCAATCATCAAGGGAGATGCGAAAAGCGTATCCATCGCTGCGGCAAGTATTGTGGCAAAGGTAACAAGAGATCGTCTGATGGAAGAGTATGATAAGGTACTTCCGGGATATGGATTCGCGTCCAACAAAGGTTATGGATCAGCAGAACATATCAAAGCGCTTCAGACACTTGGACCGACACCGATCCACAGAAGAAGTTTTATCGGACACTTCGTATAAAAATCCGTCAGAACAGGTAGAAGATCAGATCCAAAAGGCGATTGGAGAATGAAAAAAACCGGCGAAGGACCGGTACAAAATATGAAAAAATAGCAGGTGAATTTCTGGAAAAGCAAGGATATCGGATACTGGAGTATAATTTCCGCTGCCGTTATGCGGAGATTGACATTGTTGCAAAAGACGGAGAATATCTGGTCTTTTGTGAGGTGAAATTTCGCAAAACAGGAGGGCTTTCGGCTGCTCTGGAGGCGGTATCTGTGCCCAAACAGATGCGCCTGTCCGGAGCGGCCGTTTATTATCTGATGAAGAACGGCTGCACAGAGATACCATGCCGCTTCGATGTAATAGGAATCGCGGGGAATAAGATTTCTTTGCGGAAAAATGTATTTGAGTACTGCGGAGATTTTGGAATTGTATGATTTATGATACCGGGGAAAGGCAGATGGCTGCCTGCAGATATCACAATACGGGAGAGTACAGATGAAAATAGGATTAAAATATAAAAACGAGGAGCATATCTTTGACGAATGCATAAGTGCTGGCGTACCATTTCTCAAATATCCGATCCTTGAAAAGGAAGGGCTTGTAGAACATGGAATTTCGACCAGACTTGGAGGAGTGAGTGAAGGTTTCCTGGGAAGCATGAACCTGAGCTATACCAGAGGGGATGATCCCGCGCATGTGGACGAGAATTACAGAAGAATGGCAGCTGCAATCGGCGTGAAGCCGGAGCATATGGTCTGCACGCATCAGACCCATACGACGAACGTACGGATCGTGACAAGAGAAGATGCCGGCAAAGGTGTTACAAGAGAAAAAGATTACACAGATGTAGATGGACTGATCACAAATGTACCGGGGATCTGTCTGGTGACATTTTACGCGGACTGTGTACCGCTTCTGTTTCTGGATCCGGTGAAAAAGGTGGTAGCATCCAGCCATTCCGGCTGGAGAGGCACTGTGAACCGGATGGGACAGGTGACGGTTGAAAAGATGCAGAAAGAATTCGGTTGTGATCCAAAGAATATCCTTGCCTGTGTGGGACCGTCCATCTGTCAGGAATGCTATGAAGTCAGTGAAGATGTGATCGATATGTTCCGCGCAAATTTCAGAGAGTCTGAATATGACCGTCTGTTCTATGCCAAGGAGAATGGAAAGTTCCAGCTGGATCTCTGGAAGGCAAATGAACTGGTTCTCACAGATGCAGGGATCAGACCGGAACATATGGCGGTTACTAATGTGTGTACCTGTTGCAACCCGGAGCTTTTATTTTCCCATCGCGCATCCAAAGGAAAGAGGGGGAATCTTGCAGCATTTATTGCACTGAAGGAGGGATAAAACATGCTTTTGACACAGACAGCCGCAGGAAGTGAGGTAGAGGAGACCGTGCAGGATACGGTGGATACAATCACCGGATTTAACAAATTCATTCAGGAGAAAGGTCCGGACCTGATTGCGTTTGGAATCCGGATTCTGATGGCGCTGCTCATATTCATCATCTGCCATAAGGTGATCAACTGGATCCGCAAGATTACGCGGGCATCCATGGAACGCGCCAATTCGGATACCGGTGCAAGACAGTTTGTGGATTCTCTGTTGAAATACGGACTTCATATTCTGCTGTTTCTGGCAATTATCAATTCGCTCGGTGTAGAATCTGCATCGATTGCAGCAACGGTTGCATCGGCAGGTGTGGCAGTTGGTCTTGCCCTGCAGGGAAGTCTTTCCAACCTTGCCGGTGGGATGCTGATTTTATTTTTGAAACCTTTTGTTGTCGGGGATTATATTATAGAAGACAGCCATGGCAATGAAGGAACGGTCAAAGAGATCCAGATCTTCTACACTAAGCTTGCCACCATTGACAACAAGACGATCATTGTGCCGAATGGAACACTTGCCAACACAAGCCTTACCAATGTGACGGACAAAGATTACCGTCAGCTGGATCTGAAGGTGGATATTGCATATGAAGCGGATCTGCGCCTTGCCAAGAAACTGCTGCAGGAACTTGTAAAAAATGATCCGTCCGTCATCCAGAGTATGGAACATAATGTCTTTGTAAATGAGCTTGGGAGCAGTTCAGTGGTGCTTGGTGTCCGTGCCTGGGTAAAAAGTGAAGAGTATTGGCCGACAAGATGGCGGATGCTGGAAAATATCAAGTTGACACTGGATGAAAATCATATTGATATTCCATATCAGCAGATCACTGTCCATCAGGCACATATGGAGTCGGAAAAATAGAGCTTTGTATCTGAAAAAAGACAGATATAAAAAATGTATCTGGTAAAATACAAGCGGGGAAATTGACAAAATAATCACAAATAAGTATAATATGTTGTCAGGGTTAAAAGACAAAACACCCTATGTTTTGAAATGATGGAGTAGTTTCTGACATCATAAATCAGGAGAACGATAAGATGAGAGTCATAGCAGGGAAAGCCAGAAGAATACCACTTGTGACGGTAAAAGGAATGGAGACACGTCCGACAACCGACAGAACCAAAGAAACCTTATTCAATATGATCGCACACGGACTTTGTGACTGTACATTTCTGGATCTTTTTTCCGGAAGCGGGGCAATCGGGATTGAGGCGATCAGCCGAGGTGTAAAAAAGGCGGTTTTTGTGGAAAACAATCCGAATGCAATCCAGTGCATTATGGAGAATCTGAAAAAGACACAGCTTGCAGACCAGGCGGAAGTAATCCGGGAGGATGTATTTTCGGCACTTCGCAGGCTGGATGGAAGAGAAAAATTCGATTATGTGTTTATGGATCCACCGTACAACCATATGCTGGAAAAAGAGGTGCTTACTTATCTTGCAAAATCAGACTTGCTGGAAAAGGATGCACTGATCATCGTGGAAGCATCTTTGGCGACTGATTTTTCTTATTTGGAGGAACTTGGTTTTTTAATGATCAAACAAAAGAAATACAAGACCAATATGCATGTATTTATATCTGTGGAGGAGTAGACTCATGATAAGAGCAATTTATCCGGGAAGCTTTGACCCGGTAACTTTCGGACATCTGGATATTATTACCCGGAGCAGTAAAATTGTAGACGAACTTATAATCGGAGTATTGATGAATAAAGCAAAAACCCCGTTGTTTTCTGTAGAAGAACGTGTTAAAATGTTAAAGGAAGTGACAAAAGATCTCGGCAACGTGAAAGTAGTGCCTTTCGACGGGCTGCTTGTAGAATTTGCAAGACAGCAAAAGGCACGTCTTGTGATTCGCGGACTGCGTGCGATCACAGATTTTGAATATGAGATCCAGATGTCACAGACGAATCATAAGCTTGAACCGGAAGTAGAAACCATGTTCCTTACAACCAATCTCAAGTATTCTTACCTTAGCTCTACAATCGTAAGAGAAGTCGCAGCTTTCGGAGGGGATATTTCCCAGTTCGTGCCGGAGACTGTCGCCAAAAGTATAAAAGAAAAGATGTCACAGTAGGTCTGTGACAAGAAGGAGAGTGCAAAATTATGAGCAGCCGTATTGAGCAGATTATTGAAGAAATTGAAGAGTACATTGACAGCTGTAAGTTTCAGCCATTATCAACTACAAAGATTATCGTGAATAAAGACCAGATCGATGAACTTCTCCGTGAACTTCGTATGAAGACACCTGATGAGATCAAGCGTTATCAGAAGATCATTGCGAACAAGGATGCGATCCTTGCGGATGCACAACAGAAAGCAGAAAGCATGATTGAAGAAGCACATGCACAGACAAGTGAACTGGTAAGCGAGCATGAGATCATGCAGCAGGCATATGCACAGGCAAACGAGATCGTTATGGCAGCAACAGACCAGGCACAGCAGATTCTGGATAATGCGACTAATGATGCCAACGATATCCGTATCGGGGCAGTGCAGTATACAGATGATCTTCTTGCCAATGCTGAAAGCATCATCGGTCATACACTGAACAGTTACACAAGCAAGTATGACAGTCTGGTAACATCCCTTCAGGAATGTTATGATGTTGTCCGTAACAACCGTGCAGAACTGGAAGTTCCGGATAAGTCCTCACGCGGACTGGAAGCAGAATTCGGCGGAGAAGCCGGACAGACGGATCAGGGACAGAGGGAATAAGTTCTTTATCCGAACAATTTCATATAGCAAAAAGCGAACAGGCTGGTTACCATTGCGGTAATCAGCTTTTCTGCTATATAGCGAGGAAAAGACCAGTTCTGGGATCGGATCATGCATTTTGTCTGGAAAAGCGCGCAGACTCCTCCAAAAGAACAGTGCGCCATGACGAGAAGAAACCGCAGTTCAGAAGTAAGGTCCAGCTGGCAGAGCATGCGGATTCCCCCGGTCAGTTCCACTCCGGGAAGAAGCAACAATTTCCAGAAGAAATTTTGAAAGGAAAGTTTTGCCATAAAAGAAATGAGCACTGAAAAAACGATCATATATCCGCCGATTTTCGTGATGGAATCACATGCTGACAGAATACTTTCGTCAAGAGCCTTGGAAAAAGGAAGAAATTGTCTGGGATCAGCCTGTTCTTCTACGACCGCAAAAGGATTCCGTGGCAGATACCATCTGCGGAACAAAAAGGAGCAGCACAGTGCGGCAAGGATAGGAAAAAGCAGACAGATCTGCGCCATTTCAGGCTGCTTGAGGCTCTGTACTGCCACATACCCGGTCAGAAACGCAGGACTGACATTGTTACAGAAGGAAAGCAGGTATTCTCCTTCGGCAGAAGAAATTTTCCCTTTATCAGTCAGGTCAGAGCAGGATTTCGCCCCTACTGGAAAGCCACAGAGAAATCCACAGACCACCGAAAAAGAAGCATTTTCAGAAATGCCAAGAAAAGGCTTCAGAATTGGAGAAAGGGTATGGTTGATCAGGGAAATGCTCTCTGTGCGGATCATAAGACCGGTTATAAGAAGAAAAGGAAAGAGCACCGGAAGCACCTGCCTATACCAGAGCAGCAGTCCGTTTGCGGCACCTGTGGCAACGGTTTCCGGGGAAAAAAGCATCAGAAGGAAAAGTCCGATCAGAAAAAACACAGACAGTTTTTTTGTTTTCATCGTGTATACCTGCCGTATTCTTTTGCAATAGTTTATGAAAAAACGCAGACAGATATACCGGGGTACATGTGCATAGAAGAGATTCAGTGTGAATAGAATAAAAGAAAAATGGAGAAATCTTGAAAAAAAGACTGGAACGCAGATCGCTTCTGCTCCTTTTTTTATTACTGATTTTTTGCGTGGCAGCAAGCATACAGATCAACGAGAAAGCTAAAAAAAGCCGATTGAACCTAAAAACAGGAAGCACAGAAGAATTCAGAAAGCTTGGGATGGAGGAGACGTTTTTCCAGGTTCTTGCGAAGACAGATCATGAAAAAAGAGGAAGACTTTATGCCATTTATTTTCTGGAAAACAGCCTGTTTCCACAGGATAACGAAAAAGAGCTGTTTGAAAAATGGTCGGAAAAAGAAGAGTGGAAATCTTTTGAAAAGATCTGTACAGCTCTTTGGAATGATATCCGCTATTTTCCTGTTCCGGAATCACCGAAACATCCACAGTATCAGGTATCTTTTGTGGACAGCTGGATGGGAGAGCGCACCTACGGAGGAAAAAGGGGACATGAAGGCTGTGATCTGATGGCATCGAAAGATATCCCCGGTCTCTATCCTGTTGTGAGTATGACAGATGGGGTAGTATCGGCAAGAGGCTGGCTGGAAAAGGGAGGATACAGGATCGGGATTACCGCACCGTCCGGTGCATATTTCTATTATGCACATCTGGACTCTTATGGAAGTTATCAGGAGGGGGACGAGGTGAAGGCAGGGGATATCATTGGATTTATGGGAAATACCGGATATGGTCCGGAGGGGACGAAAGGGATGTTTGCCACGCATCTGCATCTGGGAATTTATCTCTATCCGGACGGCGAAGAAACCAGCTACAATCCCTATTGGATTTTAAGACTTGCCGGGGAGAAAAAACTTTCCTGTTCTTTCTAACTATGCTATACTTAAATGATATGGAGGACGAAAGAATGATAAATTTACCAAATGAATTTGAAGAGAAGATGAAGGCACTCCTCGGAGATGAATTTGAGGATTATATAAAATGTTATGACGAGCCGAGATATTACGGACTTCGTGTGAATACGGAGAAGATTTCTGTGGAGGATTTTGTGAAGATCTGTCCGTTTGAGATCACACCGATCCCGTGGATCGACAACGGTTTTTACTATGACGGAGAGAAGATATCTCCTGCGAAGCATCCGTATTATTTTGCAGGACTTTATTACCTGCAGGAGCCGAGTGCAATGACACCGGCGAACCGTCTTCCGGTAGAACCGGGGGACCGGGTACTGGATGTCTGTGCCGCACCTGGTGGAAAGGCAACCGAGCTTGGAGCGAAGCTTCAGAACGAAGGTGTTCTGGTCGCAAATGATATCAGCAGCTCCAGAGCAAGAGGACTCTTAAAGAATCTGGAAGTTTTCGGGATTGGCAATATGCTGGTCATGAGTGAAGAACCTGGACGACTGGAACGCTATTTCAGCGGTTATTTTGACAAGATCCTGATCGATGCGCCGTGTTCGGGGGAAGGGATGTTCCGCAAGGATAAGAAGATGGTACGCGCCTGGGAAGAACATGGACCGGAATTTTTCTCGAAGCTGCAGAGAAGCATTATCACCCAGGCGGCAAGAATGTTAAAGCCGGGTGGCATGATGCTGTATTCAACCTGTACGTTTGATCCACTGGAGAATGAGGGGACGATCGAATATCTGCTCGGTGAATATCCGGAATTCGAGATTCAGGAAATCGCAGGATATGAAGGATTTGCACCGGGCAGGCCGGAAGTAACCAAGTCAAAGGATCCGGATTTTGCTAAGACTGTCCGTATTTTTCCACATCATATGAAAGGGGAGGGACATTACCTCGCACTGCTGAAAAAGAGTGAGGATGCAATCTGCCCGTCTTCCCCGGTCGCAGAACAGAAAGTGAAGAAGATCCCGGCAGAGCTGGAGGAATTCTTCCGTGATGTAAAGTGGGATCTGAAGCCGTGGAGACTGGATATCCATGGAGAGCGCGTGTACTATATGCCGGAGAATCTTCCGGAACTGAAAGGCGCAAGATTTTTAAGAAGCGGACTGCTCCTTGGCGAACTGAAGAAAAAGCGTTTTGAACCGAGCCAGGCACTGGCGATGAACCTGAAAATGGAAGAGTACGCGCATACTTTGAACCTGTCTTCTGATGATAACCGACTGATGCGTTATCTGAAAGGTGAGACAATCGATGTGGAGGATCTGATTCCGGCTAAGGCAAAAGGCTGGCATCTGGTCTGTACAGACGGTTTCCCGCTTGGATGGGGAAAAGTCACGAACGGAACTTTGAAGAACAAATATCTGCCTGGATGGAGGAATCAGTCTGCATGATGCGCATAGACAAATATCTTGCCGAGATGGGGCAGGGAACCAGAAGTGAAATCAAAAAACTGATCCGCAGCGGACGTGTTATGGTTGATGGGGAGACGGTGAAAAAACCGGAACTTAAAATCGATGAGAACACACAGAGAGTAAGTCTTGAAGGAAAACAGATTGGATACGCTAAAAAAGAGTATTATATGCTCCATAAACCGGCAGGTGTTATTTCCGCAACAAAAGATGACCGGGACAAGACAGTTCTGGATCTGATCACAGATAAAAAAAGAAATGATCTGTTCCCGGTAGGACGTCTGGATAAGGACACGGAAGGACTTCTTCTGATCACCAATGACGGAGAACTGGCACACCGCCTGCTTTCCCCAAAAAAGCATGTGGATAAGGTGTATTATGCGAAAGTACAGGGAAAGGTAGATGAATCTGATGTGAAAGCATTTGCAGATGGAGTGGATATTGGAGACGATACGCCGGCTAAAAGCGCAGATCTTCGAATCCTGAAAAGTGGGGAGGAGTCGGAAATCGAGCTTACGATCACTGAAGGACGTTTCCATCAGGTGAAGCGGATGTTTCATGCAGTCGGCAAAGAGGTAATCTATCTGAAGCGGCTTTCTATGGGAAGCCTTGCTCTGGATAAGACACTTACAAAGGGAGAATACCGGTCACTGACCGAAGAGGAGATAAAAAAATTATGTTAGAGCATACTAAAGCTGTCATTTTTGATCTGGATGGGACTCTGGTAGATTCCATGTGGGTGTGGACAGCGATAGATGAAGATTATATCAGAAAATATCATCTGAATCCGCCGGAAGATTTTCATGAGGCAATGGAAGGGATGAGCTATACCGAGACAGCGCAGTACTTTTTGAAGATTTTTCCGGAGCTTCCGCATACTGTGGAGGAGATCAAAAAAGAATGGTATGATATGTCTGTGGATAAATATACAAAAGAGGTCACACTAAAGCCAGGGGTAAAGGAATTTCTGGAGATGCTGAAAGAGAAAGGGATCCGGACAGGAATCGCAACCAGCAATGACCGGAAACTGGTGGAAGAATTTTTAAAGGCAAGGCAGATCACCCATCTTTTCGATACGATCTGTACAAGCTGCGAAGTGAATAAAGGGAAACCGGCACCGGATGTTTATCTGAAGGCGGCTGGGCAGCTGGGTGCAGATCCTTCTGCCTGTCTGGTATTTGAAGATGTTCCGATGGGAATCCTTGCCGGGAAAAATGCAGGAATGCGTGTATGCGCGGTGGACGACTGGTTTTCACGCCCACAGGATGCGAAAAAGCGGGAACTTGCCGACTATTTTATTCACAGTTATGAAGACATTACCAATCAGACATACGAGGTATTATAATGAATCATGGATTTTTACCGATCAGCAGGAAAGAGATGGAAGAACGGGGGTGGAATCAGGTAGACTTTGTCTATGTAAGCGGAGATGCCTATGTAGACCACCCGTCTTTTGGACATGCGATCATCACCCGCCTTTTAGAGGCACATGGCTTCCGCGTGGGGATCATTGCACAGCCTGACTGGAAGGATAAAGAAAGTATTACAGAATTTGGAGAGCCGCGGCTTGGATTTATGGTGTCGGCGGGAAATATGGATTCCATGGTCAACCATTATTCTGTATCAAAGAAAAGACGGCAGCAGGATTCTTATACACCGGGCGGAGTGATGGGAAAGAGACCGGATTATGCAGCAGTTGTGTACGGCAATCTGATCCGTCAGACATATAAGAAGACACCAATCATTCTGGGTGGTATCGAGGCGAGTCTTAGAAGACTTGCACATTATGATTACTGGTCCAACCAGCTTAAGCGTTCCATTCTTCTGGATTCGGGTGCAGACCTGGTTTCTTATGGAATGGGCGAACGCTCGATCATTGAGATTGCAGAGGCACTGGATGCCGGACTGGATATCAAGGACATTACCTATATCGATGGAACAGTCTGCAAGGTCAAGAATTTGGACAGTGTGTATGATGCAGAGATTCTGGAACCGTATGAAGAGATGAAAAAAGATAAGCTTCTGTACGCCAAAAGCTTTTACAGACAGTACTGCAACACAGATCCATTTTCTGGAAAGCGGCTGGTTGAGCCCTATTCGGATCATCTGTATGTGGTACAGAACCCTCCGGCAAAACCGCTGACCCAGCAGGAGATGGATGATGTCTACGCACTTCCTTACATGCGGACCTATCATCCATCTTATGAGACGGCAGGTGGAGTTCCGGCAATCCGGGAGATCAAATTCAGTCTGATCAGCAACAGGGGATGTTTTGGAGGCTGCAGTTTTTGTGCACTGACATTCCATCAGGGAAGGATCATTCAGACACGAAGTAAGGAATCACTGATCGCTGAAGCAAAGACATTTCCGGAAGATCCGGAATTCAAAGGATATATTCATGATGTAGGCGGACCGACCGCGAACTTCCGTGCACCGGCATGTAAGAAACAGTTAAAATACGGGGCCTGTACGAACAAACAGTGTCTTTTTCCAAAGCCGTGTAAAAATCTGATCGCAGATCATAAAGAATACTTAAGCATTCTCAGGGATCTCAGAAAGATACCTGGAGTCAAAAAAGTATTTATCCGTTCCGGTATCCGGTTTGACTATCTGCTGGCGGATCCGGATGACACGTTTTTCAAAGAACTGTGTCAGTATCATGTCAGCGGTCAGCTGAAAGTTGCACCGGAGCATGTAGCAGACCCGGTTCTTCAGATGATGGGCAAGCCGGAAAATGCAGTTTATGAACGTTTTACCCACAAATACGAAGAGATCAATAAAAGGCTTGGACTTAAACAGTACCTGGTTCCGTATCTGATGTCGTCCCATCCGGGTTCTACTATGAAAGAAGCGGTAAAGCTTGCCGAATACCTGCGGGATCTCGGTTATATGCCGGAGCAGGTACAGGATTTCTACCCGACACCGTCTACGATTTCCACTTGTATGTATTATACCGGTGTAGATCCGCGGACGATGAAGCCGGTGTATGTGCCGAAGAATCCGCATGAAAAAGCAATGCAGAGAGCACTGATCCAGTACCGGAATCCGAAGAATTATGATCTGGTCATGGAGGCACTGCGAATCGCAGACCGTATGGATCTGGTAGGATTCGATGAAAAATGTCTGATCCGTCCGAGAAAACTGCATTCTGAAAAAATGCAGGAGAAGAATGGATACAGCGGAAGAAACCATGGCGGAACTCATGGCGGCACGGACCGAAAGAGCAAAAACCCGAATGGAAATAACAAAAATCCAGGAAAGACAAACGGAAATTATAAAAATTCAAATGCAGGGCATAAGAATACAAAACCTGCATTTACAGGAAACGGCAGAGGTGAGTCCTCGTCAAGACCGCAAAAAAAGAAATCCATCCGTAATGTACACAAACGGAAGTAGTCACAGGAGAAAGGAGAACCGCTTATGAAGATTGCGATTGTTACCGGGGCATCCTCCGGCATGGGAAAAGAATTTGTCAGACAGATTGAACGTTTTTACAAGGAACTGGATGAAATCTGGGTGATCGCCCGCAGTGAAAAGAAGCTGGAAGAGATTAAGAAAAGCCACAAGATCTATATCCGGATCTTTGCAGGGGACATGGAAGAGGATCTGGTATACAAGCAGGTGAAAAACCGGCTGGAGAATCAGAATCCTGATATCCGTATGCTGGTCAATGCAGCAGGATTCGGAAAGACCGGGACAGTAGAGGAGATTGCAAAGGAAGACAAGAAACTTCAGCTCCGCATGATCGACCTGAACTGCCGGGGACTGACCGAAATGACCTGTACCTGTCTGCCCTGGATGCATAAAGGAACCAGGATCATCAACCTGGCAAGCGCAGCAGCTTTTTGCCCGCAGGCAAAATTCGCAGTTTATGCAGCGACAAAGTCGTATGTACTGAGCTTTTCAAGAAGCCTTGCAGCTGAACTTAAGGAAAAAGGAATCTTCGTCACAGCGGTCTGCCCGGGACCTGTGGACACCCCGTTTTTTGAAGTGTCAGGGAAGTTGCCCGGTGGCATGAAAGAGGCTGTGATGGCAGATCCGGTACAGGTTGTAAAGCAGGCGCTCATTGATGCCAAATACAAAAAAGAGGTTTCTGTATATGGCACGGCAATGAAAGGGGCAGAAGCAGCAACCAAAGTGCTTCCGCATGGAATGATCTTAAAAGCCATGTCAATGATGGAGAAAATAACGAAGGAGTAAGCGAAAGACAAGATGAAGATACAAAAAGGAGATGCAGGTTATCTGCGCAGAAGAAAACGATTATTGATACTGGAAGCTGTTGTCTCTTTTGGACTGGTTGCCGCACTGGTGATCGCCGGTTATGTAACAACAAAGACAAAGCTCAATCTGCTCACTGTAGTAGCGGTACTCGGATGTCTTCCGGCAAGCCGGATCCTGGTCAATCTGATCATGGTCATGCCGCATGATTCCATTGATGAGGCAACTGAGCTTGAAATCTCGGCTGTCACCGAAGAACTTACCGTTGCATACGATCTTGTGATCACCAGTGAGAAAAAGGCAATGCCGATAGCAGCTGTTGCAATTTACAACAATACGATCTGCGGCTATGTGCCGGTGAAAAAAGTGGATGTGGACTATGCCGCAAAGCATATCAAATCCATTATGAAGCAGAACCAGTTCGACAAGGTGGTGGTCAAGCTTTTCCATGATTATAAAGCATTTCTGACCCGCGCCGAGGGAATGAACAACATTGCTTCTGTAGAACAGCAGGATACAAGAAAACACGAAGAGATGATCAAAGGACTCCTTCTGGACATTTCACTGTAAAAGGCAGGAGGAATTAAAAGCATGCAGAAAATAACCGTTTCGTCAAATGAAGCAGGACAGCGTCTGGACAAGCTTCTTGGAAAATATTTAAGTAATGCGCCGATGAGCTTTGTTTACAAGATGCTGCGGAAAAAGAACATCAAGTTAAACGGGAAAAAAGCGCAGGGAAATGAAAAACTGACAAAAGGAGACCAGGTTGAAGTATTTCTCTCAGATGATACCTGGCAGAAATTCGCAGGGGCACCGGGAGCAGAAAAGCAACTTCCGGCAGATCTTGCACGGGCAATAGAAAGCAGCATCCGGCTGTCGGTAATCTATGAGGATCCGGATATTTTGATCCTGAACAAACCATCAGGCATGCTTTCCCAGAAAGCAGCACCGTCTGACCTTTCCCTGAATGAATATATGATCGCTTATCTGCTGAAAAAAGGCGATTTGAAACTTGCTGAGCTTGCTACTTTCCGCCCATCTGTCTGTAACCGCCTGGATCGGAATACCAGTGGTCTTGTAACCGCAGGGAAAAGCCTTGCGGGATTACAGCAGCTCAGCGAGATTTTAAGAGACAGGACCGTGAAAAAATATTATCTCACGATCGTGGATGGGGTGATAAAAGACCGTCAGAAGATCGAAGGATATCTTCTGAAAAATGAGATGACCAATCAGGTGAAAATTCTGAAAGAAGCAAAAGGCGAGGCAAAGCCGATAGCCACAGAGTATATTCCGCTTGCGGATAATGGTCAGCAGACGATTCTGAAGGTGCATCTGATCACGGGACGGACCCATCAGATCCGTGCACATCTGTCTTCGACCGGTCATCCGATCATCGGGGATAGCAAGTATGGTAATCCAAAGGTTAATTCTATTTTCAGGAAAAAATATGCGTTAAAATATCAACTTTTACATGCATGGAAAATGCAGTTCCCGAAAAGAGAGGATGCGCTTGCAAAGGTATCGGAAAAGGAGGTTACCGCGCCTCTTCCGGAAAGATTTACAACCATCATAAAAGGAGAAGGATTAGAATGGGAACCTGGAATTCAAGAGGGCTAAGAGGTTCAACGCTGGAGGATTTTATTAACCGGACGAATGAACGCTATCAGCAGCAGGGACTGGCGCTCATTCAGAAAATCCCGACACCGATCACTCCGGTACGAATGGACAAAGATCACCGCCAGATCACGCTGGCCTATTTTGACCAGCGCAGTACGGTCGATTATATTGGAGCAGTACAGGGAATTCCCGTATGTTTTGACGCAAAAGAGTGCAGTATGGATACCTTTCCACTACACAATATCCATGAACACCAGATGAACTTTATGCGGGATTTTGAAAAACAGGATGGAATTTCCTTTTTTCTTATCTATTACAGTACAAAAAACCTGCTTTATTACATGCGCTTTGAAGAAATAGAAGTGTTTTGGGAGCGGATGAAGCAGGGCGGACGAAAAAGCGTACGCTTTGAAGAACTGGATGAGGAATATTTTATGCAGCTAAGGCAGGGCGTATTCGTTCCGTATCTGGAGATGCTCCAGAAGGATCTGAATCACCGGGAAGAAAGATAAGAAGCATGGAAAAGAGATTAGCAGGATAGAACTTCTGAGTATGCAGGCTTGACAAGCCGCGTCAAAGTTCGTATAATACAACAAGGTCACGTTTTAATATGGTAACATGCTAAAGTGACAAATAAACAAAAAAGAGGAGTTACAATCTATGGAGCAGTTATTACATACACCCGAAGGGGTCCGAGACATTTATCATGAAGAATGCGCCAAAAAGCTGGCACTTCAGAACCGACTTCATAAGACTCTGCATTTGTACGGATATCATGATATCCAGACTCCTATGTATGAATATTTTGATGTATTCAGAAAAGAGATCGGAACCATTCCTTCAAGGGAATTATATAAATTTTTTGACAGAGACGGCAACACACTGGTGTTAAGACCGGATATCACTCCGCAGATCGCACGTGCGACGGCAACTTTATTTAAGGATGATGAGCTCCCGGCAAGGCTTTGCTATGTGGGGAATACATTTATCAATCATTCCAGTTATCAGGGACGATTAAAGGAAAGTACCCAGATGGGCGCGGAGATGATCGGACTGGATGCGGCGGATGCTGATGCGGAGATGCTGGCACTTGTCATTGACTGTCTGAAGAATGCCGGACTGGAAGAATTTCAGATCAGTATAGGAAATGTAGACTTTTTCCAGAGTCTGATCGAGGAATCCGAGATTGATGATGAGACAGAAGAACGTCTGCGTGAGCTGATTAACAACCGGAACTTTTTCGGTGCAGACGAACTTTTAGAAGAGGCTGATGCAAAACCGGTGTCAAGAAAAGCATTTTCTGCACTTTCAGAGATGGTCGGTGGTGTGGAGATCCTGGAGGAGGCGAAAAAGGTAGCGCCAAGCAAAAAAGCGATGAAAGCAATCCGGCGTCTCGAAAAAATCTACGCGATCTTATCTGTCTACAAAATGGAACAGTACATTACGTTTGATCTGAGCATGAGCGGAATTTACGGATATTATACCGGTATTATCTTCCGGGGATACACTTTTGGGACCGGGGATGCCATTGTAAAAGGCGGACGTTATGACCACCTGGTTGAAAAGTTTGGAAAAGAAGAGCCGGCAATCGGTTTTGCGATCGTAGTAGATGAACTGATGAGCGCACTTTCCCGCCAGAAGATCCAGATCTCAAGTGGCGAGAAGAGTTCCCTGATCTTATATGATAAAGAACGGTTGAAGGATGCAATCCAGCTTGCCATGGAATTCAGAGGGAAGGACAAGAATACCCAGATCCTTCAGAAAGCATCGGATAAGTCGCTGGAATTCTATGTGGATTATGGAAAACGCAGTCTTGCAGGAAGCATGCTGTATCTTCGCAGCAAAGGAGATGTGCAGATGGTGAACCTGATGACCGGCGAAGAGAAAATTGTAGGGTAGGGGTGAGACGATGAAAGACACAAGATATTTGACATTTGCGCTCTGTAAGGGGCGGCTCGCAAAACAGACACTGGAGCTTCTGGAAGAACTGGGCATCACCTGTGAGGAAATGAAAGATAAAGATTCCAGAAAGCTGATTTTTGTGAATGAAGAATTAAAACTCAAATTTTTCTTATCGAAGGGACCGGATGTACCGACCTATGTAGAATATGGTGCGGCGGACATCGGCGTGGTCGGAAAAGACACGATTCTGGAAGCGGGAAAGAAGGTACATGAGGTACTGGATCTTGGTTTTGGTAAATGCAGGATGTGCGTATGCGGACCGGCAGATGCGAAAAAATATCTGGAGAATCACGAACTGATCCGTGTGGCAACAAAATATCCGAATATTGCAAAGGATTATTTTTATAATACCAGACACCAGACGGTAGAGATTATCAAATTGAACGGTTCGATTGAACTTGCACCGATCGTTGGCCTTTCAGAGGTGATCGTGGATATCGTGGAAACCGGATCCACCCTGAAGGAGAACGGACTTGTAGTTCTCGATGAGGTTTGCCCGTTATCAGCACGTATGATCGTAAACCCGGTCAGCATGCGTCTGGAAAATGACAGGATCAAGGAACTTCTTTATAAACTCAGAAGTATATTAAAAAGGGAGGCTTAATGCACATGAGAATACAAAAGCTGAACAGCGATACAAAGAAAAATCTGCTGGAAGATCTGCTGAAAAGAAGTCCGAACAATTATGGACAGTATGAGGCAAGCGTAAAAGAAATTTTAGATAAAGTAAAAGAAGAAAAAGATGCGGCAGTTTTTGCATACACTTCCAAATTTGATGGAGCAGAGCTTACTGCAGATACGATTGAAGTCACAGATGCAGAAATTGAAGAAGCATATGCGCAGGTTGATGATACACTTCTTACAGTCATCCGCAAAGCAAAAGACAATATCGAAAGTTATCATGCAAAACAGCGTCAGAACAGCTGGTTTGACAGTAAACCGGACGGAACCATTCTTGGGCAGAAGATCACTCCGCTTCACAGAGTCGGCGTGTATGTGCCGGGAGGAAAGGCAGTTTATCCGTCTTCGGTACTGATGAATGTGATGCCGGCAAAGGTTGCCGGTGTGGATGAGATCATCATGGTAACACCTCCTGGAAAAAATGGAAAAGTAAGTCCGAATACACTGGTTGCAGCCAAAGAAGCCGGTGTGGATAAGATCTACAAGGTCGGCGGTGCACAGGCAATTGCAGCCCTTGCTTACGGAACAGAGAGTATCCCGAAGGTTGACAAGATCGTAGGACCTGGAAATATCTATGTAGCACTTGCAAAGAAAGCAGTTTACGGTCATGTCAGCATTGATTCCATTGCAGGACCAAGTGAAATCCTGGTTGTGGCAGATGAGACAGCTAATCCGAGATATGTTGCGGCAGACCTGCTTTCCCAGGCAGAGCATGATGAGCTCGCTTCCGCAATTCTTGTTACGACAAGTGAAAAGCTGGCACATGAGGTATCCGATCAGGTAGATGGTTTCTTAAAAGAACTTTCAAGAGCAGAGATCATTTCCAAATCTCTGGATAATTACGGATATATTCTGCTTGCCGATACGATGGAAGATGTGATCGACGTGGCAAATGAGATCGCATCCGAGCATTTGGAAATCCAGACAAAAAATCCATTTGAAGTGATGACCAAGATCCGCAATGCAGGAGCTATCTTTATCGGAGAATATGCAAGCGAGCCACTGGGCGATTATTTCGCCGGACCAAACCATATCCTTCCGACCAACGGAACCGCTAAATTCTTTTCCCCGCTTTCTGTAGACGATTTCATTAAGAAATCCAGTATCATCTCTTATTCAAGAGAAGCACTGCAGAAGGTACATAAGGATATCGAAAGCTTTGCAAAAGCGGAACAGCTGACTGCGCATGCCAATTCGATCCATGTACGTTTTGAAGAGGAGGACTAAAAGATGGAGAGCAGAGTTGCATCCTGCAGTCGTGTGACAAAAGAGACACAGATCGAGATGACACTGAATCTGGACGGAACAGGAATAACTGACATTTCTACTGGTATCGGTTTCTTTGACCATATGCTTTCCGGCTTTGCAAGACATGGACTTTTTGATCTGACTGTCAAAGTTACCGGAGACCTGGAGGTAGACAGCCACCACACGATCGAGGATACCGGAATCGTGCTGGGGCAGACCATTGCAAAAGCACTGGGAGATAAAAAAGGAATCAAGCGGTATGGACATTTTATGCTTCCGATGGATGAGGTACTGGTGCTTTCGGCAATCGACCTTTCCGGAAGACCATATCTGAATTTTGACGCCACATTTACCTGTGACAAATTAGGAGAACTGGACACGGAGATGGTAAAAGAATTTTTCTATGCTGTTTCCTACAGCGGTGCAATGAACCTGCACCTGAAAGTCCTGGATGGCGGCAACAACCATCATATGGCAGAGGCGTTATTTAAAGCATTTGGAAAAGCGCTTGATATGGCTGTATCCGAAGAACCACGGATGAAAGAAGTGTGGTCTACAAAAGGCAGTCTGTAAAAAGATAAAAGGAGTTTCTCGTATGAGTTATAAAAGATTGATTCCCTGCATTTTTATCCTTGGAGGGAAGGCGGTAAAATGGTTTGATGACCCGACAGTTGTATCTGAAGATGTGATCGCGCTGGCAAAAGAGTACAGTGATAACGGGGCGGATGAACTTCTGGTATTTGACCTGTCAAGTACGGACCAGGATCATGATGAGTCCATTGAACTGATGAAAAAGATCAACCGCGTGATTCGGATCCCGATGGTTGCCGGAGGAAATGTAAAGCGGCAGGAGGATGTAAAGAAAATCCTCTACACCGGTGCAAAGCGTGCCATGCTGAATTTTTCAAAGCCGGATTCACAGAAACTGATCGAAGAGGTGGCAAAGCGGTTTGGAAAAGAGAAGATCGCGGTGTCACTGAATGACTTTGATGCATTATTTAAGCAGCAGCATCTGATCCAGACTTACAGTAGCCAGATTGTATTTATGCACCGTCTGGATCTGAATTCCGTTGTAAATATTACAGATATTCCGTGTGTGGTTGTGACCGATACACTGGAAAAGGAAGAGCTTTTTAAGATCCTGGAATGCCCGGGTGTGAAAGGACTTTCTGGAATGTATGTGAGTCAGAGAGAAATCAATTGTGCTGATTTCAAAGAAGAGTGCAGCCAGAAAGGAATTCGTATGACATCCTTTGAGAGTCTGATGGATTTTTCCGAATTTAAATTAAATTCCGATGGATTACTTCCGGTTGTCACACAGCATTATAAGACGTCCGAAGTGCTGATGGTGGCATACATGAATCAGGAGGCATTTGAAAAAACAGTGAAAACCGGACGGATGACCTATTTCAGCCGGAGCAGACAGAGTCTCTGGACAAAAGGCGAGACATCCGGACATTTTCAGTATGTCAAATCCCTGACCATCGACTGTGACAAAGATACCCTGCTTGCAAAAGTCGATCAGGTAGGAGCGGCATGTCATACCGGCAATCCGACCTGCTTCTTCCAGCCAATCGTAGGGGATCAGTATGAAGAAATCAATACGCAGCAGGTATTCGAGAGCGTGTATCATACGATCATGGATCGCAAAGAGCATCCAAAGGAAGGATCTTACACGAACTATCTGTTTGAAAAAGGTATTGATAAAATTCTGAAGAAGGTTGGAGAAGAGGCTGCCGAGATCATCATTGCAGCGAAGAATCCGAACCCGGAAGAACTCAAATATGAGATGTGCGATTTCCTGTATCATATGATGGTGTTGATGGCAGAACGCGGGATCACCTGGGATGACATCATGGAAGAGATGGCAAAACGGTAAAAATAGCATATTTGAAAAAAAGAGGGACATATACTGAGGTAGAGGTATATGTCCTTTTTGTTTGTCTGAAATTGGGAAAGAACTTTTTGGTAAATGAAAAGAACTACCTGCCAAAGATGCGCACTCGCGCAAAGAAGAATGTTGCAAGTAACTGCGTTCGGTGTAGAATGCACCGAGGCATATTTATTTTAGTTGGATGCTTTAGCAGAAGGGAGAGATTGGAATGAATGAATCACAGGAACGCCGCGAGGAGTTGCTTAGGATGTCACGTCAAAAATGGAGAAAGGGCAGTATCCCGGCGGTGCATCCAAGGTATCAGCATGTATACAGGGGATTATATGGAGAACATTCTTCAGAAGAAAATGGCGGAAGCAGTTTCTTTGCGCGGATGTTTATCAGTTTCCTTATCTTTGGGATGTTTGTGGCGGCAGATTATACAGGAGAGAAAATCTGGAAATATACGCCCTCACAGATCGTGTCACAGATTGAGTATCAACCGGATATTATGACTGGGGTCTGGTAAGAGAAGATAGGAAAGCAGTTCTATGGCGGAGACGGACTTGTAGAAAAAGGTGTAGAAAATACAATCCGCAATATCGGAGAGTTTGCAAAGAAGGGAATGCGTGAAACGGATAAGACGATCATCCAGATCATAACAAGGTAACATATTGACAAAGTAATATGAACAGGAACCATAAATGTAGAAATTGTGTATTTTTACCAAAAAAACACCACATATGGTTAAATTTGTGCTATAATTAAAAATAATCAAACAAAAGATGAATGGAACTCCTAAATTTAATGTTTTATACATTTTATTAATGCAATTGTTAATGCGAAGAAGAATTTTTTGAAAACTTCAAAAATTAACATACAACTTATAGTCTATTTACGAGAGGAGGATCAATTATTGAAGTTTAGGAACAAATTTGTATCAAAAAGGATCGGGACAAAGACACTGGCAAGTCTTCTGGCATTTGGAATGGCTCTTGGTTCGCCAATGGCGGTATTTGCCGATGATGGAGAAACGGCCGTTGTGGCAGAGAATACAGTGCAGGCAAAAAAGACAGATGGATCGGAAGTATTTGTGAGTGTATCTGATTATGTACGGGGAATGATGGAAAGAGGAGCAGTCAGGCTGAATGATGAAACCGGCTATCTGGAAGATACCTCGACTGGTCAGAAAGTGGATCCGGAGACAGGAGAACGCCTGACAGAGACACCAGCTATACCGGACAATCCTGGAAATGAAGAAAATCCAGAGACACCGGAAAAACCAGAGACTCCGGAAACCCCGGAGAATCCAGAAATTCCAGAGGCTCCAGAAAAA
>NZ_JAQDGZ010000008.1:0-3960 GCF_027663865.1 Coprococcus sp. AF99-45 | reverse complement strand
GATACACCGGAAAATCCAGAGACACCGGAAAAACCAGAAACTCCAGAAAAGCCGGATACACCGGAAAATCCAGAGACACCGGAAAAACCAGGCACTCCGGAAAATCCGGATAGCCCGGATTCCGGCAAATCCGATTCCAAAGATCCGATTCAGAAACCGGATACTGATAAGGCAGATTCTTCCGAAGACCGGAAAGATACAAAGACCGACCCAATTCCGGGAAGTGAGATCGACCATACACAGGAGATCAGCAAAGCAGAAGAAGCAGCCGGTCAG
Organism: Coprococcus sp. AF99-45; assembly: GCF_027663865.1. Classification (NCBI taxonomy): domain Bacteria; kingdom Bacillati; phylum Bacillota; class Clostridia; order Lachnospirales; family Lachnospiraceae; genus Coprococcus; species Coprococcus sp. AF99-45. Next base: position 3,684 of record NZ_JAQDGZ010000008.1, on the reverse strand, counting down.
AACGAATCAAAAACTGCAGTCAGTAATTCTGAACTGATCAACCGTCAGCAGATTGTGAAGCAGCCAGAGATGGTAGAGGATTTCCGTTTCTGGACTGTGGCAAGAAAATATGCATTTGCCAGAACAGCGATCAATGTACGGGAGGAAATTCCGGAAGCTGCAGATGGCAGGGCAGATACTTCCGAGGAAGCCAAAGAAGCAGAGCTTGAAGCGGCAAAAAAAGATGCAAAAGAGCTGAGAGCCGGATTTGATATAGAGAATCAAAAATACAACACGAAAAAAGTGAAACGTACAAAAACGGCAAAAGGTGTAAAAAAATCTACACAGATCAAACTGACCGGACTCAACATTTTTTCATCAGCGAAATTAAAAACAGAGGCGCCGAATCAGACCAATCTGAAAGCTGGAAAAAGAGCTGAAGCAGCAAGACAGGCTGAGAAGGATCTGCAGAAGCAGAAAGAAGAACAGGCGGCAAAAGTGACTGCTGACCTGGCAGCACAGCAGATGGAAGAAAAGGTCCGCTCGGTCGGAACGATTTCGCAGGACGGGCTTCTTTATATTTTGAAAGAAGAAGACAATGGCTGGTTGTATGTGGAATCCGGTAATGTCAGGGGATTTGTAAAGGCGTCTGAAATTTATACGGAAGATGCGGCACAGGAACTTCTGGATGTCTATCAGACACAGGCCAGGTTAAAAGCTTCCAAAGAAAACAAAGACTATACCGGAATCGAGGGAACCGCAAAGACGGCACAGGCACTGGTAGAGGCTAAAGATAATCAGGCATATACCTATCTCCGTGCGACGGTGAACCAGACGGTTGCAGATAAAGAACCGGCACTGGTAAGCGAACAGGTAGATACTGATAAAAAAGGAATCCTGGATATTCAGGAGGAGAAGAATGCGGATTCCAGAGTTGTCGGAACAATGACAGCAGGAGAGCTCTGCTACATTCTTGCAGATGAAGATTCAGACTGGGTTTATGTAGAATCCGGAGATGTCAGAGGCTTTGCGGAAAAGAAGTATTTGAAATCAGACGCTGAAACCAAAGCACAGGTGACAGAAAGAGGAGCTGATGCCTATTCAATGGCAGAGGAAAACATGGATCCGGAAGATAATAAAGCTCTTTACTATACGCTGACTTCTACAAAAGAAGGAACGCCGAGTGGTGAAATCCGCCAGTCAATGATTGAATATGCATCCCAGTTTGTCGGTAATCCTTATGTGTGGGGCGGAACCAGTCTGACAAACGGAGCAGACTGTTCCGGATTTGTACAGCAGATTTACAAGGCTTACGGATATGATCTTCCGCGTGTTGCCGAGGATCAGAGCCAGTATGGAACCAAGATTCCAGTAGAAGACGCACAGCCTGGAGACCTGATCTTCTATGCAAAGAACGGTTATGTATATCATGTTGTGATGTATGCCGGAGATGGAAAGACGATCGAAGCTGCAAATGAAGATGTTGGAATTATTTACGGAACTGTTTACGACAAAGATGCAGTATGGGCGACCCGGATTCTGGACGATAATTATACCGTCGCAGGTGGAGGAATCGGCGAGGTCAATGCAACGCAGGAGATGTACGGAACGGATCTTGGCAATTTTACGATTACATATTACTGTGCATGTGAAATCTGCTGTAACAAAGCAGACGGGATCACAGCAACCGGAACCCCAGTCATTGAGGGACAGACCATTGCGGTGGATCCGAGTGTAATCCCTTACGGAACAAAAGTCATCATCGGCGGACATGTATTTACTGCTGAAGACTGTGGTGGTGCGATCAAGAAAAACCACATTGATGTCTATGTAAACAGCCATGAAGAAGCACTTGCTCTCGGCGTGACGAATGCAGAAGTATATCTGGTTAAATAAAAATTAAGCGAAGGATAATTTGTTCTTTCGGAGTTTATCTAAAGCCATAAAAACAGGAAAATGGGGCTGTGAAATAAGTCCCTAAAAGAAATAGGACCATTCGTTCATGCGAAAGGTCCTATTTTTGTGGTAAAATTAACTTGCGATGAAAACTTTACACAATAATTATTGTAATTCAAAACAAGGATATTTACCACTGTTTCTTTCAGATTGTTTGGATCTGCTGGATCCTGTTTTAACATTTGACAGATTGATGGGAGGAATCGATTTAAACAAGTATCTGACGGATATTCCGGAGTACACAACCGGACGACTCAGATATAATCCAGTCAACATGTTAAAAACAGTACTTTTCGGATTTATGACTAGCGGCTACTGCTCTCTGAGAGAACTGGAAGACAACTGCAAAGTTAATATCAGGTTCATGTATCTCATGGATCATCAGACTCCGTCATACAGAACCTTTGGATATTTCATCAATGAAATACTTCAAGATAAGATTGAAAACATTTTTAACGACATCAATCATGCTATCTTTAACGATGAGCATGTAGATCTGCAACATCTCTACATCGACGGCTCCAAGTTTGAAGCAAACGCAAACAAGTATACCTGGGTATGGAAGAAGGCTACCGAAAAGTTCCGTTACAAGCTTTACGAAAAAATCACTGCGGAGATTGAGGAGATTAATGCAGAAATCGCATGGAGCGGGGTGCAGATCACAACAAATCCGGAGTATGTACCGGATTATCTGAATGAAATCGTTGAGCAGCTAGTACTTTTATGGGAACTGGATACAAGTACATTTGTTTACGGAAGTGGAAAGCGAAAATCCAAAGAACAGCGTCATTATGAACACTTGACTACTTTCTGTCAGAAACTTCAAGAATACATACAAAAAATTGAAATCTGTGGTCCTAATCGAAACAGTTACTCTAAAACAGATAACTCAGCTACCTTTATGCGTATCAAAACGGATTACATGGGCAATGATCAGCTTCTGCCAGCATATAATGTACAGATTGGTGTAGCAGATGAATATATTGCAGTTGTTGACGTGAACCATTATCGTTCGGATATGGATTGTTTCGTTCCTTTGATGGAGCACTTCAAACAAACTTATGGATTCTATCCCAAATATCCTGTGGCAGATGCTGGATATGGCTCATACAACAATTATATTTTCTGTGAACAGAACGGAATTGAAAAGTATATGAAATTTCCAATGTTTAAAAAGGAAACTAAGGATCAGAAATATCATGAAGATCCATTTCGTGCAGTTAACTTCAGAATTGATGAGCAAGGTGTCATGAGATGTCCTAACGATAAAGCATTCCATTTTTTATACAGAAAAAATGTGAGGGGAAATCAATACGGACGTAAGGAAGAATTGTATGAATGCGAAGACTGTAGTGGATGTCCATATGCAGAGAAATGTAAGAAGACAGATAAGAATCGAACCGTTCGGATCAATCAGGAATTAACTTCCATGCATCAGGAAGTAATCGAAAACCTAGAAAGTATCCACGGTGCGTTATTACGAATGAACCGTTCGATACAAGCAGAAGGCACTTTCGGAATTATGAAAAACGACCGTTGGTACAAGAGAATTGTCCGAAGAGGTATTCATTCAGTCAAACTGGAAGTTTTACTCGTGGCGATAGGCCACAATCTATATAAATATCAGAAAAAAAAGATGAGAAACAGAACTGCCGCATAGATTCAAAAAAAGAATTTCTATGGGGTAGGGGAAGTGTGCTTTCTTTGCGCATGATTTCAGTCATTTATACACAACAGGTACAAAAAGGG
>NZ_JAQDGZ010000007.1:0-131414 GCF_027663865.1 Coprococcus sp. AF99-45 | reverse complement strand
AATCCGACACTTCGGGTATTTAGTTGCTATTTGCATCAGGACGAGGCTACTCCACATCTCCACATTGATTTTATTCCTTATGTAACGGGCTGGAAGGGAAACGGAATGGCTACCAGGGTTTCGCTGAAACAGTCATTAATAGGTCTGGGATTTCAAGGTGGAAATAAGCATGATACGGAACTGAATCAGTGGATAAATCATGAAAAAGAAGTTCTGGCAGAGATTGCAAAGCAGTATGGAATTGAATGGGAACAGAAAGGTACTCATGAGGAACATCTGGATGTTTATAACTTTAAGAGAAAAGAACGGAAAAAGGAAGTACAGGAATTGGAGCAGGAGAAAGAGTATCTAACTGCTGAAAAAGAAGAATTAACAGCACAAATTGCAGAATCCAGGGTAGATATCCAAATTTTAAAAGACGATAAGGAACAGGCAATCAAGGCGAAGCAAGAAGCAGAACAAAAGGCAGGGAACGTAGAAAAAGAACTAAAAAGTCTGGAAGATCGCAGAGAACAGCTACAGCCGATTATGGATAATGTGAGCAAAGAAATTAAGGAATATGGAACGGTTAAAACGTTACTGCCGGAGGCTGGCACTCTGGAACGGGCGGTAACTTACCGGGATAAAAAGATTAAGCCGCTGTTTATTCAATTAAAGAATAAGGTCGCTGCAATGGCGGCTCAGGTTAAAGAACTTACGAAAGAGGTGGAAAATTGGAAGGGAAAATATCAAAAGCTGAAACAGAAATATAATGGTATTCAGAGCGAACTGAATGATATGCGTAAAGACAATCAGAAATTGTCAGAAGAAAAAGATATATTACAAGGTGTTTCTGATAGGTATGATCGTGTTGTGCGTGTTCTGGGAATAGAAACTGTAGATGCGGCAGTACAGCAGGATATTCAAAATGAGAAAACTCTGGAAGAAAAGCGACAGATGGAGCAAATGCCGAAGGGAAATATTCATGAAAGATTGGCATGGGGAATGAAAAAGAGCGAGATGGAGAATCAGCAGCGTAAGAAAACTAAATCAAAAAACAGAGAAATGGAGAGATAAGATTATGGAAAAACACATTTATGATGAAAAGAACGGATTAAGATATACTTTGCAAGGAGATTATTATTTGCCAGATTTGGCACTGAATGAAGAAGAACCGACATATGGAAAATATGGAATGTTACGAAAACAATTTCTGAAGGAACACAGATCAGCAAAATATCAATACTTGTTGTTGACTGGAAAGCTGACGGAACATCTGAATCAGATCGATCAGGAGAGCAGAGAACAGGTGGAAATGCTTATGGAACAGATGGCAGAAAAACAGGGTGTAACTGAAGAATTAAAGGTACGGAATCAGATGAAGTGGGTTAGGCTGATGAATAATATAAAAGCCAGTGCAGAAGAAATGGTGTTGAGAGAAACACTTTATATATAAGTATTGTTTGTAAAGGACTGAACAGGAAAAGCACAATACTATCCTGCTTATTAAGATTTATTTCACATCTCTTGATTTTTATTACGGTTACTGATATAGTTATTACAGTAACCGTAATAAGGAGGGGATGCTATGAGGGATAATGTGAAAAGTGGTGCACTCACAGAAGTGACATTCTATATTTTGCTTTCACTCTATTCACCTAAACACGGATATGCTGTCATGCAATTCATTGAAGAAAAAACAGGTGGGCGGCTTTCATTGGGAGCAGGTACTTTATATGGTGCATTAAATTCAATGCAGGAAAAGGGATGGATTGAGCTTTTCGGAGATAGTGAAGGTAGAAAAAAAGAGTATCTTATCACTGTAAAAGGAAAGGAGATAGCTGAAAAAGAACTTATCAGACTTCGTGAACTTGTAGGCATTGCAAGCGGAATTGTAGGAGGTACACTATGAGTAAAAAGTGTTATCGTTTTTTTGGTGGGCTATTGACGGTACAGAAAAACTGGCTGAATAAGATGGCTGAAAAAGGTTATCGCCTTATTCGAACGGGGAAATTACTCTATGAATTTGAAAAATGTAAGCCAGGTCAAGTTCAATATTGCGTGGAGTTTATAGGACAAAAATCAAAAGCTAATGCTGAAGATTACCATGATTTCTTGGAAGAAATGGGATATTCCGTATTCTATAAAAATATCAATCTTAATTATTCTGTTGGCAAAGTTCGCTGGCGTCCGTGGGCTGAAATTGGCGGTCGTATTGCAACAAACACTACAACATTTAACAGGGAATTGCTGATTGTAGAAAAAGAAAATGATGGAAAACCTTTTGAACTTCATACGTCCTATGAAGATAGGGCAAATTATTACAGTAATTTGCGAAATCCCTGGCTTTTATTAATGCTTATGCTCGCAGCATTTGCTACCGTAAATCGGTCTGTTATTTTAGGCATAATTGCTGTAATTTTTCTAATTCCTGTCATTATATACCAGTTGCAAATTATGAAAAATAGGCATGAAGCGAAGATGAAGGAGTGGTGATTCAGGATAACAAGGTTGGTTTAACTGATGCAATGTAATACACTGTCGTTTGAGGGTTAGTAGCCCGTTCTTAAATTTGTGGGCAGTTTGTTGCTGATGATATAAATATTAGAGAAAATTAATTGAAAGTTAAAAAAAGAAAGTAATAAGTAAACAAAGGCTCAATTGTAAACATGTATTGGGAACGCTATAATGGAAATAAGGACAGGAGGTGTGAACAATGCGTATTGGTGAGCAGATAAAAAACTATCGAAAAACTGAGGGATTAACACAAGAACAGGTGGCAAATTATCTGGGTGTTTCTACTCCTGCGCTAAATAAATGGGAAAAGGGAAATACATATCCGGATATCTCATTACTTCCAGCTTTGGCACGATTATTGAAAATTGATATGAATGAATTGTTTTCGTTTCGTGAAGAATTGACCGAAAAAGAGATTGGACAATTTGTGAATGAACTTTCGGAAGTTTCATTGGACAGCTTTACAAAGGCTTTCGAGATGGCATCTCGTAAAATACAGGAGTATCCTCATTGCGACTTATTAATTTATACGATCGCAACCGTTCTGAACGGATCTTTGACTTTGTCAGATCTTAATGACGAAGAACGAATGGAATATAATACAGCTATTATTGAGTGGCTGGAACGAACAGCAGATAGTCAGGTTGAAAGAGTGAGAAATTCAAGCGTTTTTATACTTGCAACAAAATATGTCCAAATGGAGAAATATGAAGAAGCAAATGTCCTTTTGAAAAAAATTCCTGATACTGTAATTGATGCAACGATTATGAAAACAAGTGTATTAGCACATCAGGAAGGAACAGACACTGCTGCGTTATTCCTGGAGGGGAAACTGCTACAGGCAGTTGTCAATATTCAAAGCTACTTGTATAAGTTAATTGAAATGGAAGAAGAAACAGGAAATCATGATAAAGCAGAGAGAATTGCTGAGATTACAGATCACATGATATCGTTGTTTGGATTATGGAATTACGGCAACACAGTGCCATATCTGCTGATTGCTGGATATCGAAAAGATGTAGAAAAATGTGTTCAGTTAATTAAGCAATTATTAAGTGAATCACAGAAGTCTTGGAATATGACACAATCCCCTTTGTATTACAGGTATGAAGATACTGCACAGGGAAAAGCCTTTTCAGGAGTTGGAAAAAATTTTGTTCGTGAATTATATTCGGAAATTGAAAATAAGAAAGAGTATGAATTCTTGAGAGGGAATAAGGAACTCGAATCAATTTTTGAGGAACACTTGAAATAGGTTGTAAAAATGTATGGAAATAGATATAGTTGAGAAAGAAGAAAATTTTTGACATTTCCACAGATGCGTGCTAATATGATTATAGAAAAAGAGTGCTACCGATAGACGGTTAGTCCGTTTTACTATTTAGAATATCATCAAAGATAACCGCTTAGTTTACCAGACCAGGGCGGTTATTTTTGTGGTTTATGATTATCTTTGCCTAATGTATATCCGATACTAAAGCAGGTTAAGCCGAAGCTCACTACTGCTATGAAGTCAATAATACTCATTGGCTTAGCCCTCCTTTCCACTGGATTCCTTTACAGGTTTCTATGTAATCAGAGGGTCACAGTCTCTCTGGAGAAGGACTAACCGCCTACCGTTATGGTAGCACCCATGTTTCGATTATAACAGTTAAAAATTACCGGTGCAATATAAAGTTGGTAGAGAAGTATCTAGTATCTACAGAAGAGAATCGGTTTGAGTATTCTCCGGTGCCAAAACGGTGCCAAGAAATCAGGCAAATCAAAATAGGTGGTGCAATTCAGCCGTTTTTCACTGTATTTTGGAGAGAAAACCATAAAAAATATGAGATAAAACGGGATTAAAGTATCGTGAAGGTGGACGTACTGTAGGATCAGGACGTGTTGCTACAATCATCGAGTAATACAATCTGAATATGGATTTGTTATCGTGAGATAGCGTTGTGTCCAAACGTAAGATACCCGTACAACTTCGGTTCTACGGGTTTTTCTGTTCCCTGGAAATATATAAAAGAGTGGAAAAGAATAACGAACAGTATAGAAAAACGGTTGCCGGGAGACTGTCCTGACAACCGTTTGTGATAACAGAATGATAACAAAATCCTGAAAGCGGATTGACAAATTTGAAATCAATGCTATACTACCACTATAACAAAGTTAGCAATAGGCTCTGGTTCGATTCCAGATATCGCCACCATATTAGGAATTCTTTTGAGTTCTATGATTTCGGGAATAGTATATGACATCGAAAAGTGCATTTACAAGAAAGGAATTGATATTATGAAAAAAGAAATCTTATTAGTAGGTCTGGGTATTTGCGGCGATATGGTGTAATGGTAGCATGGAATGATAAGCAATTCCCCCAGACCACCAAAAATAAAGAGCTCTTCGTGAGCTCTTTTTCTTATGCACAAAATTAAGTCAGATCATATGTCTTGATGTCATTGCCTTCAGTGCCCTTCTTAACGATAGTATGGCAACCTATAGTAGTTCCCATAGCGCGCAGTTTCCATTCTTCCTGGGTAGCATTTAGCTTATCCAGTTCTTCTTGTCTTTTATATTTATCTTCAATAGCTAATATTTCAGCTTTTTCCTTTTCCTAGACATTTTTAAATTGACACCATGTCCTGAAGAAGTCCTGCATTGTAGGATTATCGAATGTCAGCGCAACCTTCTGATCAGGTGTTTCAGCAAGTGAGAGGTTCACCGAATCATCAATAGAAAACAACAGAGAGAGTACATCTCCGACTGTTTCAATATTAAAATCCAGAAAAACACTTACGTTTAATCCCAGTGCAGTTGCTATCTTTTCTAACTGATCTGGTTTTGGATTCCGGATTCCAAGCTCATATTTTCTAATCGTACCTACGTTAATGCCAGACAGCTCGGCTAATTGTATCTGACTGTATCCTCTAAATTCCCGGAATGCCCGGATTTTTTTGCCAACCATAATGCTGCCTCCTTAATAATATTTGTGCTTCTATTCTAGCACAAAAGTGAATGATACAAAAGAGTGAGATTTAACAAATTCCTGATACGCAAGCAATAGGTATGGAATGAAAAAAATAAATTCGCAAATGTTTATTGACAAATTCACAAAAGTGAATTATTATAAGAGAACAATAAAAGAGTCACAAAAGTGACTCGAAAGGAGGACGCTATGAGAACTAATTATATGATGAATGTTGATGATGTCATGGAAGAATTAGGTGTGAAACGCAGTAAAGCATATTCTATTCTTAGCAGCTCAATGATGAACTGGCAAAGGAAGGATATGTAGCAGTTCGTGGAAAGATTCCACGTCCCTACTGGGAAACAAAATTTTATGGATGCTCTCAGAGAGCAGTATGAAGGAGGATTTAAGATGTCAGCTTACAAGGACAAAACACAGGGAACCTGGTATGTGAGCTTCCGTTATATTGACTGGACAGGAAAGAAAACGCAGAAGCTGAAAAGAGGGTTCAAGACAAAGAAAGAAGCATTAAATTATGAAAAGGAATTCATAAGAAAAACTGCAGCGGATATGAAGATGGAGATGAACAGTTTTATTCAAGTCTATTTTGAAGATAAAAAGAATGAGCTGAAAGAAAATTCAATCCGTAATAAGCAACACATGATGAACAAGCACATTGTTCCGTATTTTGGAACAAGAAAAATGAATGAGATTACACCAGCAGAGATTATCCAGTGGCAGAATACCATTCAGGGAAAAGGATACAGCAAGACTTATGAGCGTATGATCCAAAATCAGTTAAATGCACTGTTTAATCATGCACAGAAAATTTACAATCTGAAGGAAAATCCATGTAAGAAAGTAAAAAAGATGGGGAAATCGGATGCAAATAAGCTGGAATTCTGGACGAAAGCAGAATATGACAGATTTATTGCCGGGATTGAGCCGGGGAGTGAAGATTATCTGATATTTGAAATTCTGTTCTGGACAGGAATCAGGGAAGGAGATGATGATGATAAAATAAGACTAAATCAACGGAAACCCAGTAAATACAAGGGGTTGAGTCGATTTGGTCCTGAAAAAAACTTGCAACGAATCAACAAATTTAAAATGTACCCTATAGATTGGACAGTTTGAGTTTTTAAAACCCTTACCATTAGACAGTAAGTTTTAATGAAAACCCTTAAATCTATACAATGAGTTTACAGGGAACCCTTAACTTTGGACATGGTTCTGATGACCCCCTTTATTTTGTACAAAATCGATTTTTGACTCCGATTCAGATTGATATTAAAATAAAAATGAATTGGAGGAAATTATGGCAAACAGAAAGTTTACAGAACAGGAAATGCTCACACTGAGAAATAGCAAATATGTGTTGGATGTATCACCGAGCATTGTACATTTCTCGGCAGAATTTAAAAAACTGTTTTGGGAGGAACTGTCAAAGGGCAGGCTTCCACGTGAGATTGTTTCGACTCTTGGGATAGATCCAAATATCCTGGGGGATTCCAGAATAAATGGTCTGAAAACCATGATTGGAAATGAAGTAAAAAAGGGAAATGGTTTTCGAGATCTTAACACCTATGCACAGGGCTGCAACGGATATCTGTCGGCTGAAAATCGGATAAAATATTTAGAAATGCAACTGGCATATAAAGATCAGGAGATTGAGTTTCTAAAAAAAATTGTATCTTTAAATCCGGAGACGCCGGAATAATGAAAATACCAGCCCATGCAAAGTATCAGATTATTTATGATACTTTGCAAAAAAACGATAATCTATTGAATGTAGCTGCCATGTGCGAAATTGCAGGAGTATCCCGTTCGGGCTATTACCATTATCTCTCAACAGAAGACCAGCGAATGGAAAGAGAGGAACGGGACAGACAGGATTTTCTTTTGATTCTGAAAGCATACCAGTATCGAGGATATCATAAAGGTGCCCGTAGTATATATATGAGGTTGTTACACATGGAACCGCCTATAGTGATGAATATCAAAAAAATCCGTCGGCTGATGAGGAAATATAACTTACAGTGTCCTATCCGCAAAGCAAATCCCTATCGGAGAATGGCAAAAGCAATGGCAACTGCATATACCGCACCCAATATAGTAAACCGTGAATTCGAGGAACATGGACCAAGAAAAATTCTGTTAACAGATATCACGTATATAATAAATGGAAAAGCACCCCGGTGCTATATGTCAACAATTATAGATGCCTGTACCAAGGAACTGCTGTCATGGGTTCTCAGCGAATCATTAGAAATTGATTTTGTATTAGAAACAGTAAAACAGTTAATAGAAAAACATGGAACTAATTTAAGCACAGAAACATTAATACATAGCGATCAGGGTTCCCACTATACCAGCATTAAATTTATCCAATTGTTAAAGGATAATGAACTGAGACAGTCTATGTCACGTAGAGCAAACTGTTGGGACAATGCTCCTCAGGAATCATTCTTTGGTCATATGAAAGACGAACTGGATCTGTCAGAGTGCTACAGCTATGAGGAGATATTAAACGCAGTTAGGGATTGGACAGAATACTATAATACAGAACGTTATCAATGGGACTTAGCAAGGTTGTCACCTGTTGAGTATTATCAATATATGACAACAGGAATTTATCCTCTGATAATCCCTAAAGCAAAAGGTGAAAACAATCAATCAGAGGCATCACTTTGATGCCTCTACACAACAAACAAATATATAATAGAAATCTGAAAAGGAAAAAGTCATAGTGTCCTTGACAAAGGGTACACTTTAATTTATGAAGGAAAGGCCTACCTTTTATAAAAAACTTATTCAGATGAAAGAAAATTTCCGCTTTTATCTGAGATGCTTTTACTGTATCACGAAAGTGGTGATATTACAATTTAATAGCGAAAAACAGGACCGAATTAGCTCGTAATGGATGAAAATCTGTTTAGCTGATTCGGTCATTTTTATTGATTGAAAGGTGATGAAAAAATGGCTAGAATTATTTCTATTGTAAACCAAAAAGGGGGAACGGGAAAATCCGCATGTACAGCTAATTTAGCAGTAGGATTAGCACAAAAGAATATGAAAGTGTTGATTGTAGATGGCGATCCACAGTCTGATGTATCCGCAGGATTTGGATATCGTGATTGTGATGACAGTAATGAAACACTTACAGCTCTTATGGATGCAGTAATGAAAGATGAAGATATTCCTTCAGACTGTTATATCAGACATCAGGCAGAGGGAATAGATATTATCTGTTCTAACATTGGACTGGCAGGTACGGAAGTACAGTTAGTAAATGCAATGAGCAGGGAATATGTATTGAAACAGATTTTATATGGTATCAAGGATCAATATGATGCAGTCATTATTGACTGTATGCCATCATTGGGAATGATTACGATCAATGCGCTGGCTGCATCAGATGAAGTCCTCATTCCAGTTGAAGCGTCCTACCTGCCAATCAAAGGCTTGCAGCAGTTGTTAAAAACGATCGGTAAGGTTCGTAAGCAGATTAATCCGAAGTTGCAAGTCGGTGGGATTCTGTTCACGATGGTCGATGCGCATACAAATGATGCCAGAAATAATATGGAACTTCTTAGAAATGTATATGGAAGTCAAATTCATATTTTTGATAATTATATTCCATTTTCTGTAAGAATGAAGGAAGCAGTCAGAGAAGGACAGAGTATTTTCTCTTATGATCCGAAAGGCAAAGCTACAGAAGCCTATCGAAGAGTGACGGAGGAGGTGCTGAAAGATGCCATCTAAAAAAAGAGCAACTCCCATTTCCTTACAGCCACTTGATGCGTTGTTTGGAACAAATGAAGAGACGACCAATGGAATTAGTGAGATAGCAATAGGAAGCCTTCATCCATTTCCGAATCACCCATTTCAAGTAAAAGATGATAAGAAAATGGCAGAATTATCAGATAGCATTACACAGTATGGCGTGTTGGTTCCCGGTATTGTGCGGTTGAGAGAGCCCGGTGGTTATGAGATTGTGGCTGGTCATCGGCGAAAACGAGCATGTGAACTTGCAGGATTAGAGAAAATGCCGGTTATCATCAAAGATCTTACAGATGATGAAGCGACGGTGATCATGGTAGATTCCAACATTCAGCGAGAAGAGCTACTGATTAGCGAAAAGGCATTCGCTTACAAAATGAAATATGAGGCGTTAAAGCGTCAGGGGAAACGGTCTGATTTAACTTCTTGCCAAGTTGGCAAGAAGTTGGCGGCGGAAGAAGTCAGTCAGAATACAGGAGATAGTTCCAGACAGATTCTTCGATATATTCATCTGACAGAGTTGATCGCAGAGTTTTTAGAATTGGCAGACGAGAAGAAGCTTCCCTTTAATACAGCTGTTGAAGTTTCTTATTTGAGAACTGAAGAGCAGCAGATATTACTTCAGTATATGCATAATCACAATATAGTACCTTCCATGAAGCAGGCAAAGGAATTGAAGCAGATTTCAAAAGAGCGGATGTTGACGTATTCAGAAATTGACCAGATTTGCATGAATGAAAGTACTGAAAAAGTTCAGGTGCAGATTCCGGCGAAGAAATTGAAACAATATTTTCCAGATACATATACAAAGACTCAGATGGAAGAAATTATATTTATGCTTCTGGCATCGTGGGCAGAAAGAGAGGGTAAAGAATGAGCAATGAAGATATGGCAAGTAGAATACAAGTCTATCTGAAAAAGATAGAAAAGATACGTGTTAAACGGATAAAAAGAGAGAAGTTTAAACATTTGTTGAAAACATTAGGATTATCAGCAGGAAGGAAGTGAAAGTATGGCTTTAAAAATTGTACGAAGATATGATGCGAACGGAAGGGAGCTTACGGAGAAAGATCTGGAAACCTTTCGATTGGATTCTCCTGTGGTTAGAGAAATACTGGCAAACCTTAATCGGGAGGTGGCGGAAGGAATCAGACAGAGGGAGAAAAAAGATGACGATTGAAGATGTAATTAAAAAATCGATTCTGCCACTGGCATTTATGGTATTCTGGTTTTGGATGACAAAAACAATTATGAAGGTCAGTGGACAGACGGATTGGTTCTGGTGGGTATTTATTGCCGGACTTCCATTTGGAATACATAAAATGCGGTTGATTCTGATTCCGAGAGGAATGGATACCACAGCAACACTTGGGATGGCTGCATTAAGTGTCATCATTGGAGCATTGATTGGAAGTATCATGATTCCAGTGTATGTGATTAGAGCGATATACGTGTTTATACGGTATGTCATTGGAAAATAGAATATTAGATTGATAAGAGGCAGGCTTGCGAAAACAAAAATCGTAAGTCTGCCTCTTTTTTTGTGCTTAAAACCAGGCAACTCAGGGGAAGTCCCTTTTGCAAATATATATTCTTGGAGGATTTTTAAGATGAGAGAGCGAATTGAAAGTAAGCATGTAACTAAGGAAATCAAAAGTCAGATGCCAGTAATTCCGGTGGAAATTGTTAAAGAAAGAGGCTGTACGTTCTGCCCGTATTATCTGGGCAATTATGAGAAACAGCCACGTTGTATGATGAAAACCTGTGCCTGGGATGATGAAAATGAACGTTTCCATCCAGTTCTTCGTGAACTGATCCCATTTTACAAAGAGAAGATGGAAAAAGCAGAAGAAAAGTTCCTTGCAATGAAAAAGATTTATACAACACTGTTAGGAATGTTTGCCGATGAAATGAAGCAAGAAGAGTTGGAAAAAGATGAATGTTACGGATGTGCCTATGGAAAATGTGGACCATGTATCGGCATCTGTTACAAATCAATGAAAGCATAGGAGGGTTAAGCCAATGAATACAACAGTTATTTCCGGGCGATTGGTAAGAAATCCCGGATACAACGAAGTGGAGAATGAAAAAGGACTTCATAAGATTGCCAAGTTTGTTCTGGCAGTCAGAAGAAATTATTCCGATGAAGTCAGTTTCATTCCGGTAAAGGCTTTTGCAAAGAAAGCAGAATTTGCCAGAGATTATCTGATGCAGGGCACGAAGGTCATGGTGGAAGGCGAGATTGTCACAGGTAATTATGAAGATAAGGATACCGGGAAAAAGATTTATACCACCGAAGTGTATGCAAACCGGATTGAATTCGCAAGTGCAAAAATGGTTGACAGACCACCGTTTCCAGAAGATGCGGAAGGGTTCTTAGAGATCCCAGAGGGCATGGAAGAAGAAATGCCGTTTAGATAGAGGAGGATAAAAGATGGTTTCAGTAGATCAGGCGTATATGGTAGGGCATATGAAAAATGCCGATGGAAGTATCAATAACAAAAATGTAGTGCTGTCAGCAGCATGTGAAGCAGCGGAACTGTTCCAGTGCATGATGTCAGTAAATCAGAAACTGGAGGACTGGCAGAGATTTAACCACACCTTGGAGCAGCATCTTAGAAGTGTGGAATGTGAGAAAATCCATGATATTTGTCAGGCAGTATATGGAATGAAACATCCGTCCGATGAACTGGAAGGATTGTATCTGGCAAGAGAGGATGAACAGATATGCCTTCTGTACTATCAGGTATTTGTAGGGATGTTGGAAATCAATATTAATTCAGCCGAAGTGCTGTACAAACAGAAGGAGGAAACAATCAATGAGTAAGATGGAGTATATGCCGGTAGATTGTCTGCAGGTGCCGAAGGTGCTGTTCCAGATGGAAAAATACAAAAATCTGTCAAATACAGCAAAGATTTTATACAGCTTATTTCTGGATCGTTTGAAATTTGCGGTGCAGAATGGTTGGGTAGATGGTAAGGGGGATTTGTATGTAATTTATCCAAAAAGTGAAATGAAGAAAGACCTGAATACAACCAGATATGGGGTAGATCAGGCAGTACAGGAACTGGTGGAGGTTGGAAATCTGGTGCGTATCATTCCGAACAATGGAAAGGCAAACCACTTTTATATCAACGATATTTATGAAAATGAGATGGAGGAAGAATCAATGATGACATTAGACAGCATTATGGCAAATATGCCGATGGAAGAAAGAGAAATTATCATGGACAAGATGGTGGCAGCATCCAGAGATATTCTGGAAACAATTGCAGATATGGGATATCTGTATGAATATGAGACACCACTGACTTCAATGGAAGAAAGAAATTATCGAGATGAGCTGGGACAGCTTGCTGTTGATCAGATTTCCTGCGATGGCTATGAATTTGGCATGGATCTGGCGTTCGGAATTCTTGAAGAGAATGAGGAAAATGCTGATAGAGTACTGGATATTCAGAAATATGTGAACAGGCAGAATAAAAAGTGTTCAAAAAAGAAATTTATGAAAGTTCTGGAGACTCTGGTACACGCAATAGGAAATGATGAAGGATTTATTGCCGATATGTATGCGTGTGATAAAGAGGCTAGGGAAATCTATTTGGAAGAAGCGATGAATGCATTCAATTATGTGCTTGATGAATTATGTCATGGTACAGGAAGTGCAGCAGGGTATGACTTCAATAATATAGAAGAATAGGAAATAATTTATGGCAGATTTTGAATACTTCAGAGCAGAAGAATCTGACCAGTTTTCTTTTTTTCGGATACCCAAAGCTCTGTTCACAGAAAAAGAGTTTGCAAGCCTGTCCACAGACGCAAAGCTCCTTTACGGAATTCTGCTTGATCGAATCAGCCTATCCAAGAAAAATGGCTGGATCGACAGTGATGGTTATGTCTATATCATTTACACAATCGCAGAATTACAGGAGCTGTTGCGAATGTCGCATACGACAGTGACAAAGCTTCTTTATGAGCTTGACAGTGTGCATGGCATTGGATTGATCGAACGGTATCGGCAGGGGAATAATCGTCCTTCTGTCATATACGTGAAAAATTTTGTGAAACGGAGCAGAGGAAAGCCAGTAAGATACTTTGCTTCTGGAACGCCAGAAACTGGAAATCCAGACTGCAAGGAATTGGAAATCCGGATTGCAAGAAACTGGAAGTCCGGAACGCAAAAAAATAGAAGTCCGGACTGCAAGAATCTGGATGGAAGTAATACTAAGATAAATAAGACTGAAAAGAATCATACTGATAAGAGTAAGGGCAATACTCCCACTTTGGAAGAAAAATTCAGTCAGTATGGTAGATTTAAAAATGTTGTTCTGTCGGAAGCTGAACTGCAGGAGCTGATGACGCTATTTCCATGGGATTACCAGAAACGGATTGATCATCTTTCTGTTTATATGAAATCCAGTGGAAAAGAATATCAGAACCATTTTGCAACAATCTGTCTTTGGGCAGAAAGGGATGGAACCAGGGCAGGAATGGACAAATATGAATTTCAGGAAGGAGAAAGCCTTTAATGAAAAATAAAGTGGTTGAAGATTATGTGGACGAAGATGGGTGCCTTCATTGTGGTATCTGTAGAAAAAGAAAACAGATGAAGGTCAGTCTGATGGGATTTGAGCATGTAGTGTCCTGTTTGTGCGAATGCGAGGTAAAAGCCAGGCAGGAACTAGATGAGAAGATGCAGTGGGAAGAAGCACAGCGGCAGCTTTATCAGAGAAAATCCGTCGGACTTCGGGAAAGAAGATTCTGGGAATGGAAATTTGAAAATGACAACGGAAGCAACCAGAAGATACTAATTGCCAGGCAGTATGTAGAAAACTGGACAGATATGAAGAGAAAAAATGTAGGACTGCTTTTGATGGGACCTGTTGGAACCGGGAAAAGTTTCTTTGCAGGTTGTATTGCAAATGCACTTTTGGAACAGGGAGAACGTGTCATGATGACAAATTTTTCCAGGATCCTAAATGAAATGACCAGCTATCAGGCAGATAAGAACCAGATTATACAAAATCTTGTGGATTATCCGCTGCTGATTATTGATGACTTGGGAATAGAACGAAATTCCGAGTTTGCTTTGGAGCAGGTCTATAATGTGATAGACAGCCGTTATTGTAAAATGCTTCCGCTGATCGTAACAACGAATCTGGGACTGAATGAAATGAAATCTACAGATTTAGATACTGCTCATCAGCGTATTTATAGCAGAATACTTGAAATGTGTGTTCCCATCTATTGTGGTGGAGAAGATAAGAGAAAAGAAGAAGGGACAGAAAAACTCGTACAGGTGCAGAACCTGATTACCGGTTAATCTGTCTTTTTTCATTAAAGGGGGTGATTGCCATGATTACAGATCTGGACAGCAGTTGAATCGCTGAAAGGAGGGAAAAGTCATGCAGGAAGAGGTAACTCAGAAAACGGTCACGTTCTGTATTCGGACTACTAAGATTACGGCAGACCTGTTGAAAAAGGTTCTTGTTGCGTATCTGCGTCATCAGAAGCAGAAATCAGTAGAGAAGAAAGCACAGAAAAATCAGCCAAAACAGGGAAAGGTCACGGTAAAAGAGCTGGCAAAACAGAATGCCGGGATGGTCAATATCGAGATCACGGACAAAAATATCAAGTCCTTTGAACGGTATGCCAGAAAATACGGGATCAATTATGCTCTGAAAAAAGACAAGAGCAAAGAGCCTCCGGTTTATCTGGTATTTTTCAAGGGACGTGATCAGGATGCCCTCAATGCTGCTTTCCGTGAGTTTTCCCAGAAACAGATTCAAAAAGCGAATAAGCCTTCCATTCATAAGCGTCTTGCAGCTTACCGGGCAATGATGCCAAAGAAATCGAAGGACAAAGTAAAGAACCGGCATCAGGAGCAGAGCCGATGATGAAACAACACGGCAATAAGCTGATGCAGAAGTGGAAGAATAAGGCTGGGGTCAGGCTGTCCGCCCTGGATAAAAAGAAACTGGTTCTTACGAATCTTCCCTATGTTCTGACCGCTTTTTATGCGGACCGGGCCTCCTGCTTATACAGGAGAAGTCCCGGAGAAGATATAGGGAACAAACTGTTATATGCGATGGAACATGCAGATCGGATCTTTACAGGAATTCTGCTAAGTTTTGACCTGAGAGACCTATTGGTTGGAGTTACTGTCGCAGTTATTTTGAAACTATTGGTTTGGCAGAAACAGTCAGATGCAAAGAAACTCCGGAAAGGAATCGAGTATGGTTCAGCCAGATGGGGAACTGCAGAGGATATCAAGCCTTATATGTCAGATGATCCATGGATGAACATTCCACTGACAGCAACAGAAGCACTGACGATGGAGAGCAGACCGAAGCAACCGAAATATGCAAGAAATAAAAATATTGTAGTTATCGGCGGCAGTGGTTCCGGTAAGACACGTTTTTTCGTAAAACCATCGGTCATGCAGATGAACTGTTCCATGGTCATTACAGATCCCAAAGGCACTCTGATCGAGGAGTGCGGGAAGATGTTAGCAAAGGGACCGCCGAAGAGGGATAAAGATGGAAATGTCATCAAAGATAAATCCAGGAAAGTGGTATATGAGCCTTATGTGATTAAGGTTTTGAATACGATCAATTTTTCTAAATCCCTTCATTACAATCCATTTGCTTATATACGGTCTGAAAAAGATATCCTGAAGCTGGTGACAACAATCATTGTAAATACCAAAGGCGAAGGGGAAAAAGCTTCCGAAGATTTTTGGGTGAAAGCAGAGAAATTGCTGTATACAGCACTGATTGCTTTTATCTGGTATGAAGGTGATGAAGAGGAAAAGAATCTGAATACTCTTCTGGATCTTTTGAATGAAAGCGAAACCCGTGAAGAGGATGAAACTTACCAGAATCCAGTGGATATGATGTTCCAGGAACTGGAAGAAAGAGATCCGCAGCACTTTGCGGTCAGACAGTATAAAAAATACAAAATGGCCGCCGGCAAAACGGCGAAGTCGATTTTGATTTCCTGTGGTGCCAGACTTGCCCCATTTGATATCGCAGAGCTTCGTGAGATCATGTCTTACGATGAAATGGAGCTGGATAAGATCGGAGACAGGAAAACAGCCTTGTTTCTGATTATGTCCGATACGGATACCACATTCAACTTTGTGATTGCGATGTTGCAGTCACAGCTTTTCAATCTGCTTTGCGATAAGGCAGATGATGAATATGGTGGAAGACTTCCGGTGCATGTGCGTGTCATCGCTGATGAGTTTGCCAACATCGGACAAATTCCTCAGTTTGACAAGCTGATCGCAACTATCCGAAGCAGGGAAATCTCTGCTTCTATTATTTTGCAGTCACAGAGTCAGTTAAAGGCAATGTATAAGGATAGTGCAGATACCATTCTGGGCAACTGTGATACGACTTTATTCCTTGGTGGGAAAGAGAAGACCACATTAAAGGAAATGAGTGAGCTTCTGGGTAAGGAAACCATTGACCTGTATAACACTTCGGAGACGAGGAGTAATCAGAAGTCTTTTGGATTGAATTACCAGAAAACAGGCAAACAGCTGATGACAGAAGATGAGATTGCAGTCATGGATGGAGGAAAATGTATCCTGCAGATCCGTGGTGCCAGACCATTTTTCTCGGACAAATATGATATCACGAAACACAAAAACTATCGGCTTCTTGCAGATGAAAACGAGAAGAACCGATACAAAGTTGAGAAAGAGTTAAATCCGCAGTACACACCGAAATCTGAAGAAGAGGTGGAAGTAATTCATGTAGAACTGTCGGAGTAACCTTGGGAATGAACGAAAAATAATGAGGAAAGGAATAACTGACATTAGGTGCGCCGGCTTTTTAGTCGGTGTTTTTTCATTCCCGTAAACACCTGAAAAAAGTCAGTTTTGGTGAATGTATATGGCGTTTTTTAGCAGTGCAATTACAACTTTAAAAACTCTTGTAGTCGCAATCGGTGCAGGTCTTGGCGTGTGGGGTGTCGTAAACCTTCTGGAAGGATATGGGAATGACAATCCCGGCGCTAAGAGCCAGGGCATCAAACAGCTGATGGCTGGTGCCGGAATCATGCTGCTGGGAACTACCCTGATTCCACAGCTGGCAACATTGTTCTCTTAAGAGGAGTAGTAGATGAACACCATCATTGAGAGAATTACGGAAGCGATAAAGGATATCCTGATCGGGCTTATCAAGTCAAGTTTGGATAACATGTTCACGTCTGTCAATGAGCAGGTGGGAACCATAGCCGGGCAGGTGGGACAGACACCGCAGGGATGGAATGCAGGGATTTTTAATCTGATTCAGAATTTATCTCAAACGGTGATCGTCCCCATTGCGGGACTGATCATCACCTTTGTCCTGTGCTATGAATTGATCACGATGGTAACACAGAAAAACAATTTCCATGAATTTGAGACTTATAACATTTTCCTCTGGATCTTTAAAGCGTATGTAGCCATTTATCTGGTGACAAATACGTTCAATATCACGATGGCGGTCTTTGACGTTGGCCAACATGTGGTCAACAATGCCGCCGGGGTGATATCAGGAAACACTGCGGTGGATGCAACAGAAGCAATTACACGGATTGTGGATGCCCTGGAGGATATGGAGTTAGGGGATTTGTTCCTGCTATCCATGGAAACGCTGCTGATCAGTATTACCATGCGGATTCTGTCAATCATCATAACCGTTATTTTGTACGGAAGAATGATAGAAATTTACCTTTATACTTCCATAGCACCAATTCCGTTTGCCACCATGACCAATAAGGAATGGGGCAATATCGGAAACAACTATTTAAAAGGCTTGTTCGCACTGGCATTTCAGGGATTCTTCATGATGGTCTGTGTGGGAATTTATGCAGTTTTAGTAAATGCAATGACCATATCCAGTGACCTTCATGCAGCAATGTTTTCAGTAGCGGCTTATACCGTGATTCTTGCATTTTCATTATTCAAGACCGGAAGCCTTAGCAAATCGATATTCAATGCCCACTAACGGGCAGGAAAGGAGCACATACCATGGCGTATGTACCAGTACCAAAAGACCTTACCAAGGTCAAAACAAAAGTAGCGTTAAATCTGACAAAGCGGCAGCTGATTTTCTTTTCACTTGCCGCAGTTGTGGGAATTCCGTTTTATCTGTTCATGAGAAAACCAATCGGTTCCAGTATCGCTGCCATTTTGATGGTAACGGTCATGCTTCCGTTTTTCTTCATGGCAATGTATGAAAAAGACGGGCTTCCCTTTGAAAAAGTGGTGGCAAATATCATTCGACAGAAGTTTATCTGTCCGGCAGTAAGACCATATAAGACAGAAAATTTTTATCAGGAGATTTCCACCCTTGCAAAAAAGGAGGGTGTGCCGGATGGCAAAAAAGACAAAGCAGGAGGCTCAGCAGGAGCGTCTGTCCCTGGCGGAAAAAAGAAACCGTCAGGAAAGAAAAAACAAAAAAAGCAGAAAAGAAAGAGAACAGGAAAAGCGTAGGAAGAAACAGGAACGGGACCGCAGGAAACAGAAAAACATTCCTACAACTGCACAGCAGAGTATTCCGTATATTCGTATGCTGCAGGATGGTATCTGCCAGGTGACAAAGACCTTTTTCTCCAAGACAATTCAGTTTTATGACATCAATTATCAGCTTGCTTTAAATGAGGATAAGACCACGATATTTGAGAATTACTGTGATTTCTTAAATTACTTTGATTCTTCCATCAGTGTGCAGCTGTCCTTTATCAATCAGCAGGTGGATGTGGCAGAATTTGAGAAAAGCATTGACATTCCGGATCAGACGGATGACTTTAATGCCATTCGTGAAGAGTACCGTACTATGCTGAAAAATCAGCTTTCCAAGGGAAATAATGGTCTGGTAAAGACGAAGTATATCACTTTTGGAATCGAAGCAGAAAGCCTGAAGGTGGCAAGACCGAGGCTTGAAAGAATTGAAACAGATATCTTAAATAATTTTAAGATTCTGGGTGCACAGGCACATTCACTAAATGGTCTGGAAAGGCTGGAGATTCTGTATCATGTGTTCAACCAGGATCGGATCGAACCATTTAAGTTCCAGTATAAGATGCTTCCGGAAACCGGATTAAAGACCAAAGATTTTATTGCACCGACTTCCTTTAACTTTTCCAAGAATCAGACATTTTTGATGGGAAGAACGATGGGAAGTGTAAGTTATCTGCAGATTCTTGCACCAGAGCTGACAGATCGGATGCTTGCAGATTTTCTGGATGTAGATGACAGTATTAATGTCAACATCCATATCCAGTCTATTGACCAGAGTTCAGCGATCAAGATGATCAAGAGCAAGATTTCAGATTTGGATAAGATGAAGATCGAAGAGCAGAAACGAGCGGTACGTTCCGGTTATGATATGGACGTTCTTCCATCGGACCTTGTGACTTATGGCGAAGAAGCGAAGAACCTGCTGGAAGATCTGCAGTCCAGAAATGAGAGAATGTTCCTTGTAACGGTTCTGGTTATGAATACCGCAAAGAAGCGTCAGAAACTGGATAATAATATTTTCCAGGTGCAGGGGATTGCACAGAAATATAATTGTTCCTTAAAACAGCTGGATTATCAGCAGGAATCAGCACTTATGTCCTGTATTCCGCTTGGAGTCAATCGAATTGAAATTCAGAGAGGGCTTACCACATCATCAACCGCAATTTTTGTGCCATTTACGACACAGGAACTGTTTCAGGAAGGGGAAGCTCTTTATTATGGACTGAATGCGTTATCCAACAACATGATCATGGTTGACCGGAAACGTCTGAAGAACCCAAATGGACTGATTCTTGGTACACCAGGTTCCGGGAAGTCGTTCTCAGCAAAGAGAGAAATCACGAACTGTTTCCTGATTACAGAAGATGATATCATCGTCTGTGATCCAGAAGCCGAGTATTCGGCACTTGTGCAGGCACTGCATGGGCAGGTGGTTCGGGTTTCGCCGGTATCTGACCAGTATATCAATCCGATGGATCTGAACTTGAATTATTCCGAGGAAGACAATCCGCTGTCATTAAAAGCAGATTTTATTCTGTCTTTGTGTGAACTGATCGTTGGTGGAAAGAACGGACTGGAACCGGTAGAAAAAACGATTATTGACCGTTGTGTGCGGTTAGTATATCAGGAATACCTTGCCAATCCAATACCGGAGAAGATGCCAATCCTGGAGGACTTATACAACCTTCTGAGAAAACAGGAAGAGCCGGAAGCACAGCGGCTGGCTACTTCATTAGAGATCTATGTTACAGGCTCTTTGAATGTATTTAACCATCAGACAAACGTGGATATCAATAACCGCATTGTCTGCTTTGACATCAAAGAATTGGGAAAACAGCTGAAAAAGATTGGGATGCTCGTAATCCAGGATCAGGTCTGGAACAGGGTAACGATGAACCGTTCTGCCCATAAGTCCACCAGATACTATGTGGATGAGTTCCATCTTCTTTTGAAGGAAGAGCAGACTGCAGCCTACAGCGTGGAGATTTGGAAGCGATTCCGTAAATGGGGTGGTATCCCAACGGGCATCACCCAGAATATTAAGGATTTATTGTCTTCCAGGGAAATAGAGAATATATTTGAAAATTCAGATTTTATTTATATGCTGAACCAGGCTTCCGGAGACAGGCAGATTCTTGCAAAACAGCTGAATATCTCACCAACCCAGCTGTCCTATGTAACCAACAGTAATGAGGGGGAAGGACTTCTGTTCTATGGAAATGTCATTATCCCGTTCGTAGACAGATTCCCGAAGAATTCCCTCTATAAAATCATGACAACCCGCTTAGAGGAAACTTCCGAAGCAGGTTAAATCAAAGGAGAAGACAATGTTACGTGCAATTTCATATGTATTAACTTTTAGTGGCGGTGCTGTATTTGGCATCGCTTTTCTCTGTTTATTACAGGCAGGGAAAGGGTATCCGAAAAAGGAGGAGTAAGTAGTGGCAGAACAGAGAATGAAAGTCAGGGATAAGAAAGTCCAGAAGATGACCAAAGATGGTCTGGTGGAAGAAAACCTGACGGATAAATCTTCTGTTCGTGTCAGTAACCGTGTCAGTGATGTGCAGATGGGAATAAAACAGGGGGAAAAAGCAGAAAACCTTGTGGATAAGTCTCCCCGCCAGTCTAAGCGAAGTGGGAAAAATATCCGTCCCTCTGTGCAAAAATCCAGGGATGCACCGGAACTGATGCGAACGGAGAACCAAAGTGAGGATTTTGGACAAAATAGAAAGCAACAAAACCGGAAAAGAATCCGTGCTGTGAACAGAAAAGAATCAAGATTTGCGGAAAAATCCGAAGCCAGCCAGTCAGGGAGACTGAAAGAAAAACGTGCGGATCTTTCAGAAAACAGAGGAGACAGCCGGAGTAAGAAGAATGGTGGAAGTAAGAAACCAAAGCAGAAACAGCGTCTGAAATTTGCTTATGAAGAGACTGGTGCTTCTGTGAAAAATGACAAAGATATGGAGAAATTGAACCAGATGGATACGGATGGAGTCAATTTCCGTCATCAGAAACAGAAGGAAAAAGCCAAAAAGTTTTCTTATGAGGAACCAAGAAAGAAAAAGGAAGCAAAGCAGCATTCCAAGAAGGCACAGGTTTATCAGGCAAATGAAGGAGAGGGTTCTGGAAAGAAGAAATCCCGCCTGAAGTTTGGCGAAGGGGAATCTGTGAAAACAGAAAAAGCTTTTGTTGTTAAGAAAGCAGGAAGTGCAACTTCCGCAGCATTGCACCGTGAGATCAGTAAAAATGAAGACGATAATGCGGCAGTAGAAGGTGCCCATAAGTTGGAAGAAGGCTGTGAAGGTATTTACCGGCTGGAACAGAGAAGTGCCAGACAAAGGAAACAGAGGGCTTCCAGAAAGAGAAGCAGACTGGAGAGACAGGCAGAGAAACAGACACAGGCGGCAGCCCGTCAGGAGCAGAAGAAGCTAAAAAAACAGATTCAGAAGCAACAGATCAAACGGGATTATGCCAAAGCAAAACGAAGTGAACAGACAGTAGGAACAGCTACAAAAGGTACGATTGATTATATCAAGAAGATTGGCGGCAAAGTCACCAACTTCTTTAAAGAAAACCGGAAGGTGTATATCAGTGTGGCAGTTCTGATCGGATTGATGTTTCTGATTATAACGAATGTCACGTCATGCTCTGCAGTGTTTTTACAAAATGTGATCACTTACACGGGAACCAGTTATCTGTCATCGGATCAGGCAATCCGGGAAGCGGAACTGTATTATACACAGTTGGAAGCTAATCTGCAGGAGCGGATTAACAACATGGAGTCTGAAGAACCGGGACATGAGGAATACCGATATAACATCGGGCCTATTGAGCATGATCCGTTTATCCTGATCAGTTATCTGTCAGCAAAGTATGAGGAGTTTACTTTTGAACAGGTCAAGCCTGAACTGGATGCATTGTTTGCAGAGCAATATCATCTGACTACTGAAGCAGTCAATGAGACTGTGACAGAGACAGCAACAGTAAGAGTTGGAGAATCGTTGGGACAGGTTGTAACAAGCGGATATTGTAACTGTCCAATCTGTTGTGGTATTTGGAGCGGAGGCCCGACTGCCAGTGGAGTATACCCAACTGCTAATCATACCTTAGCGGTAGATGCTTCCAATCCGTTTGTTCCAATGGGAACAAAGGTGGTCATGAATGGTGTCGAATATACGGTAGAAGATACCGGAGCTTTCGCAAGATACGGTGTACAGTTTGACGTTTACTATGATAATCATGCGGCGGCATCCGCACATGGGCATAAGACCTGGGAATGTTATCTGGCAGATGATAATGGAAGCCAGGAAGTGGAAGTGACCAGGACAAGAGATGTAGATGTGCTGAATGTCACCTTAAATAGTGGAAACCTGATGTCAATCTGTCAGGACAGGCTGGGATTTTTCCAGAAAGAACTGTTCAGTGCCTACAACGATACAAAAGGCAACTTGCAGATGTTTGCAACACCGGTTGATTTTAACTGGTATTCCAGTGTGACCAGCTATTATGGATACAGGATTCATCCAATTTCAGGAGCCAATCAGCTTCATAATGGTATGGATATCGGAGCACCGGAGGGAACGAAAGTAATGGCAGGGCTGACCGGAACGGTTACAACTTCTGCTTATAACGATAGCTATGGCAATTATGTTGTGATTAAGGACAGTAAAGGCTATGAACTGCGGTATGCACATTTAAGCAGCCGGAGTGTATCTGCAGGTGCATCCGTCACGAAAGGTGATGAGATTGGTCTTGTAGGAAATACTGGAAATTCTACAGGAAGCCATCTTCATATTGAACTTCTGAAAAATGGAGAGCGCTTAAACCCGATCTTTTATCTGGAAACTGGAGAAGGGACAGGCTTTGGCGGCAATGAATACACCAGTGAAGCGGCACAGCGTTTGTTGAACGAAGCAGCGAGATATCTGGGAACACCGTATGTGTGGGGTGGATATTCTCCAAGTGGATTTGATTGTTCTGGATTTGTAAGTTACTGCCTGACAAACTCTGGTGTAAGGAATACAGGAAGATTGACTGCACAGGGACTGTACAACATTTGTACACCAGTATCCCAGTCGGAGGCACAGCCGGGAGATTTGATTTTCTTTACTGGAACTTACGACGCAGGGGAGCCGGTAACGCATATCGGAATCTATGTAGGCAATGGTCAGATGATCCATTGTGGACATCCGGTGCAGTATACGTCCATCAATTCTCCATACTGGCAGAGCCATTTCTATGGATTTGGACGATGGTAAGAAAAAAGGGCGGCTGCATCAGCCGTCCGGAAAGGAGAAGCGATGAAAAGTCTTGAAAAAGCAACGGCAGATTATGAGAAAGCCAAGGAAAAAATGGAAGCATCCAAAGCCAGATATGAAGCAGACTTAAAGCGTTTCAAGGCTGCGGAGATTGCAAAAACAGAAGCAGAAAATCTGGAAATTGTAAAAATTATCCGTGCAATGGATATGAGTATTCCGGAATTGGAAGCTTTCAAAAAGAGAATGAAAAATGAATTGCCCGGCAGGGTAGAAATACAGAAGGAGGAAACAAAAGCCGATGATGAATCTGGAAAAAATGAAACAGAAGAAGAGAACAATTACTAAAAGCAGGGTAAAAAAGAGCTTGCTTGCAGCAACGACATTTCTTTGCCTGACAACACCTTTGCTCCAGACACAGACTGCTTATGCAGCTGAGAATACCACACCTGCGATTACGATTGAGAAACCGGATGGCTGGAAACAGGGTGAAACAACCATTGCTGTTACGGTAGATGCCAGCCATATGCCGGAAGGTTTCTCAATAGCAAAGATTGAAGCAAAAGCAGGAAAAGATGGAAGCTGGCAGGATGTAACCGGAAGCGGAAGTATCACGATCACTGGAAACCAGACAGTGTATGTGCGTGTGACAGATGGTGAGGGGAAGGTCTATGAGCAGAATCGCTCTATTAAGTGTTATGACACGGAAAAGCCGACACTCTCTGCTTCCCTGACAGATGGTGTGCTGACGATTCAGGGGAATGATACAGTATCCGGGATTACTGCGGTAACCGTCAATGGCACCACTTATACAGACTTGAAGGATGGAATGCTGAGAGTGCAACTGACACAGAAAGATTTTACTACAAAACAGATTGAGATTACGGTAACAGATGGTGCTGGAAATACTTCTGAAAAGTATGTGTTGCAGAATCCTTACTATGAATGGGCAAAGAAGCAGGCAGAAAAACAGAAATCTTCCAGGGACAGCAATGGTGCAATGGCAACTACGACCAGTGCAGATGCAACGGGGACTGAGAAAACAACGACTTCTCCGCTTCCGCAGGATGCACAGGCTTCTGAGCCGACAGATGCAAAAGGGACCGTGGATGATCGGACAGTAACAGGTATTGAGGAACAGCTTAATAAAGAAGGCGAGACGGCAGAAGCCGTTACCAAAACAGCTACGGAAGGCACAAAAGAGTTTTATACCATTTCAACGAAGAGTGGTAAGATTTTCTATTTGATTATTGACAATTCAAAATCTCAGGATAATGTGTATTTCCTTACAGAAGTCAGTGAGAAAGATCTGATGAACTTCACACTTTCTGATTCAGTGACACTTCCGGAAGTGGATACGGTTTATGCAGAACCAGAGAAAAAAGCAGAGGAAGAAAAACCGGAAACGACAGAGACAGATGAGAAAGATAAGGTGGAGGATGAAATCCAGATGCCAGAAGATAAAAGCCCATTTGGAACGTATCTTCTGATTGCGCTGGTAGCAGTCGGAGCTGCGGCAGGAGGATATTACTTCAAAGTCTATAAACCAAAGCATGAATATGATGACGAGGATGAGATGGAAGAGGATGAAGATGAATCCGAAGATTCAGAGTCAGAAAAACGGGAAGTAGACGATGCAGATGAGCAGGAAGAAAGTGCAGAACCGGAAATCCTGAGAGATGAAGATTTCAATGATGATGTACTGGAAGATGAAGAAGAGGAGTAGGAGTAAATGAAATTAGTGATTGCAGAAAAGCCATCGGTTGCGATGGCACTGGCTTCCGTGCTTGGAGCCAGAACAAGAAAAGATGGCTACGTGGAGGGAAACGGTTATATCGTTTCCTGGTGCGTAGGACATCTGGTTGGATTATGCGATGCATCGGAATACGATGAAAAATATAAAAAATGGAGATATGAAGATCTGCCGATTGTGCCGGAGTGTTGGAAACACAAGGTATTGGAAGGCACGAAAAAGCAATTTGGAATCTTAAAGAAACTGATGAGAGATTCTAAAGTAGATGAAGTGATCTGTGCTACTGATGCAGGACGTGAAGGAGAGTTAATCTTTCGTCTGGTGTATGAGCAGGCAGGATGTAAAAAGCCGATGAAGCGGCTCTGGATTTCTTCCATGGAAGAACAGGCAATTAAAGATGGATTTGCGTCATTAAAAGACGGTTCGTGTTATGACAGTCTCTATCAGTCAGCACTTTGCAGGGCAAAGGCAGACTGGTTGGTGGGAATCAATGCGAGCCGTCTTTTTTCCGTTCTGTATAACCAGAATCTGAAAGTCGGAAGAGTGCAGACACCAACACTTGCCATGATCGTGGATCGAAATCAGAAGATCAAGGAATTTACCAAAGAAAAATATTATATGGCTCATATCAAGTTTGATGATATGGATGCAGTTACAGAGCATTTTCAGAAAAAAGAGGATGCAGATAAAGTGGCTGCGGACTGCATGGAGCGGATGTGCGAAGTGGAAAAGGATGATGTGAAAGAGAAAACAGTCCGCCCTCCGAAGCTTTATGATCTGACCACCCTGCAGAGGGAAGCTAACAGAATGTTTGGCTATACCGCACAGCAGACATTGGATGCCGTGCAGGAGATGTATGAGCAGAAGCTTGTCACTTATCCGAGAACAGACAGCCAGTATCTGACAGATGAGATGGGAGAAAGCACAGAAACTCTGATTCAGATGTTACTTGGGGAAATGCCTTATGCTGAAAGCCTGGAATATCAGCCGGACGTGAGTAAGGTATTAAATTCAAAGAAAGTATCTGATCACCATGCGATTATCCCGACCATGGAAGTAGCAAAGGCAGATATAGGTAAACTGAAAGAACGAAACTGCAAGATTTTGTACCTGATCAGTGCCAGGGTACTGACAGCAACCGCAGATCCTTATATTTATGAGAGTCATAAAAGCCAGATTACCTGTAATTATCATACGTTTTATCTCACGGCAAAGAAAACAAAGCAGGAAGGATTCAAGGCAATCGAAAATAAAATGAAACAGTTCTTTGGCGTAAAGAGTGAGAAAGAAGAGCCGGAGCTGGATATCTGGGCAGGCAAGCATTATGGTCCCTGTGATTCTTTTGTATCGGAGCATTTTACACAGCCACCGAAACAGTACACAGAAGATACCCTGCTTTCTGCGATGGAACGTGCAGGGAATGAAGAACTGACCGAAGATACAGAAAAGAAAGGACTAGGTACTCCAGCAACAAGGGCAGCAATCATTGAAAAACTGATTCAGTCTGGTTTTGTGAAAAGGGAAAAGAAAAATCTGGTGCCGACAGATGATGGCAATGTGCTGATTACGGTTCTGCCGGATGAGATTAAATCTCCGAAGATGACGGCAGAGTGGGAAATGGCATTGAATCACATTGCCCAGAATACAGAGACAGCAGATGAATTCCTAAATGGGATTACAGAGCTGATGCAGGAACTGGTTGCCAGATATCAGGGTATTTCAGAAGAAAAGAAAGAGCAGTTTCAGGGAAAAGCAAAAGGAGAAGTCATTGGCAAATGTCCCCGTTGTGGAGCTGATGTCAGGGAAGGAAAAGTAAACTTTTACTGTTCTGATCGGAACTGTGCTTTTACCTTGTGGAAGAATGATAAATTCCTTGCAAGCCAGGGAAAAAAGATGGATAAGGCGGTAGCAAAGAAGTTCCTGTCTAAAGGAAAAATCCATTATAAAGATCTGGTATCAAGAAAAACAGGGAGACAGTATGAAGCAACTGTGGAAATGGTTGATCCCGGCGAGGGGAATGTGCAGTTCAATCTGATTTTTCCACAACGATAAGTGGTGTATTGCAGGCAGTCTAAGGACTGTCTGTTTTCATACAAATATTATGAAAGAGAGGACCTTAGCATGAAGAAAAAAGGTAATTTTAGAAAAGTAGTATCTGGATTGCTGGCAGGCATGACAATGCTTAGTACAGTGTTATCTCCGATGACTGCATATGCAGCGGAGATCCAGCCAGAGGAAAAACCGCCACTTTATGAGGAAGTGAAAGACCTTCTGGATGAAGATGAGGTGGTGACTGCCAAAGATTATGAAATCGAAACAGGCAGTGTATTTGATGTGAAATCAGACTACACAGGACTGGAAATCAAGGATGATAACAAGGTCAAAGTCACATTCGAGGAAGCAAAGAACGACAAGGATGAGGATTTTACGACAGATCATGCGGACACTTACAAAGCGGTCTATTATGTGGAACCGGTAAATCAGGAGCATCCGAAGTATCAGATCAGCCGAAAGCTGATTGTGCGTGAGAAAGAAACAGAAGTGCAGACAGAAACTGCAGGGAGTGAAGCGGTAACCGAATCCGAAACAGCTGGCAGTGAACAGCAGACAGAAGAAGCGGAGGATTCCGAAGCAGACTCGGAGATTACCGATATGGATGCTGATGAATTTGATGATTTAGTAGAGCAGGCACAGAATCAGGATACCTATGATGAAGAATCAGGGTTAGAGCTTCACGATGTTTTGGAACAGGCAGGAGACGAAGGGGTGGATCTTGATTCTATGGAAGAGGGAGAGATTGCAACATTTGAAGCAGTTTCGGCTTATTCAGCAAGAACTACACAGCAGGTAACGATTGAAAAAGGACCTCTGTATAGATATGCAGATTATAATCTTGGAACCTATCTGACAGAGCCGTACTATATCAGCTACGGAAGCGTCAGAGCAACTGCGTATTGTGTACAGCCAGCAAAACCAGGACCAGGATCTGGAAATTATACAATCACAAAGATCGGGGACAATCAGGCGTTAGCAAAAGTGTGTTATTACGGTACAGATGCCGCAGGGAGCGAAAATTTTTTTGCGAATAAACACACGGATTTCTCAGAAGGAAAAAGATTCATCATTATTCACATGGCTGCATCGTATGCCAATGGAAGCAGTGATGCATTCTATGGAACAAATGCTACAGGCGAGGCTTTGGCAAAAGAACTCTATAATTATTGTGTGAATAAGCCGGAAATACCAGATGTAGCGATGTCATTTTCAAAACCGAATGTAAAAGCTTATGTAGATGGAAATGTTCAGAGAACGGAGAACATTAAGTTCAATGCATCTTCCCAGCAGAAAATTACAATGGACTTACCAAAGGGTGTAAAGCTCCATAATGTATCTACTGGAAATGTAAGTGCGGCAGGTTCAAGCGTAACAATTGGAGGAGGAACTACGTTTTATCTTTCAGCACCTCTGACACAGACAAAAGATGTAAGTGCTACTTTTTCTGCAAAAATGAAAGGTAGTATTACAAAAGATTATTCAGCATATAAACTGACTACGAATGCAAGTGTTCAGGATCTGGCATTTGTGTTTGGAGAAGGTGTCGCTGATGAAAAATATGTAAGCTTAAAGGTGTCCTGGATTGAACAGGCTACGATCGAAATCGTAAAGAAAGACGATACAGCGGATGTCAATCTTGCAGGTGCAGTATTCGGTGTATACAGCGATGAGGCTTGTACAAAGCTGATCACTCAGATGCCGGCAACAGATAAGAATGGAAAATCTTCTGTTACGATCATCAAGACACAGGATACCGTTTATCTGAAAGAGATCACAGCACCACAGGGATATGTAGTAAATGCAACGGCAACAAATGTAAAACTGGTAGCAAGTAAGACTTCCTCTGTGACTGTAGAAAATAAAGAACAGCTTGCAGAGCTTACCATTTACAAAGAAGGACAGGTTCTTACCGGAGCAGATGTCAGTGAAAATGGAACGGTATTCCAGTATGAAAACCGCAGACAGAAAAATGCAGTGTATAACGTGTATGCCGGGGCAGATATCGTAACTGCTTATGGCACAAAAGTGTACAGCAAAGGTGACCTGGTAAAAGATAATCTGACTACGGGAGAGAATGGTTCTGTTACACTGAAGAACCTGCATCTTGGAAGCTATGTGGTGAAAGAAGCAAAAGCACCGGACAATTTCTATAACGGCAGCGAAGAAAAGCCAGTGACTCTGACTTATGCCGGACAGAATAAAGAAGTTGTATTTGCAGATGTGACTTTTAACAACGAAAGACAGAAAGCAGACGTTTCCGTAGTAAAACAGGATAAAGATACAAAGAAACCACTGAATGGCGGTATTTTTGCACTGTATGCATCC
This sequence comes from Coprococcus sp. AF99-45, assembly GCF_027663865.1. NCBI lineage: Bacteria > Bacillati > Bacillota > Clostridia > Lachnospirales > Lachnospiraceae > Coprococcus > Coprococcus sp. AF99-45. Next base: position 101,279 of record NZ_JAQDGZ010000007.1, on the reverse strand, counting down.
GATGATATTAGAAATGCAGACGGAACCGTTGTTGTGAAAAAAGGAACACTGATTGAGAAAGCAACTACTGGAGCAGATGGAACTGCAAAATTCACAGTAGATCTTCCGATTGGATATTCCTATTCTGTAAAGGAAGATCAGGCACCGGAAGGTTATGTAAGAAATACAGAAGATGTGTATACGTTCAAGTTTTCTTACACCAATGATAAAGAAGCAACCGTATCTTTTGCCCATACCTTCAGCAATGACCGTGTGACAGCAAAGATCAATCTTTATAAAGTGGATAAAGAGACAGGAAAAGCAGTACCGCAGGGAGATGCCACACTGAAAGGTGCAGTTTATGGACTGTATGCTCGTGAAGATATTGTGCACCCGGATGGAGCAACTGGAACTATTTATAAAGCAGGAGAGCAGGTAGCTTCTCTTACAACAGATGACAAAGGACAGGCTTCTGTAAATGGCCTATATCTTGGCAAATATTATGTCAAAGAGATTACTCCGCCGACCGGATACCTGGCAGATGCAGAAGAGCATGATCTTACGTGCAGTTATGAAGGAGATATGACAGCAGAAGTAAAAAGAGAGTGCACTTCCAGTGAGCAGGTCATCAAGCAGCCATTCCAGATCATCAAAGCAGCCAACAATGGAAAGACGGATGCAGATCTGTTATCCGGAGCCGGATTTACAGTTTATCTGAAATCTCCCCTTACAAAGAAAGCAGATGGAAGCTATGATTTTGATTCTGCCAAACCAGTAGTGAGTGGAGAAAATGGAGCAACTGAGATTTTTACAGATGAAAAAGGGTATGCCTGCAGTATTCCATTACCATTTGGAAGCTATATCGTGCGTGAAACTACAACACCGCACAATTACAAGCCAGTCGATGATTTTGAAGTGAATATCACAGAACATCATCCAAACGAGCCGCAGATCTGGCGAGTGCTTCTGGATGAAGAGTTTAAGGCAAAACTGAAAATCGTGAAAAAAGATGATGAAACAAAGAAATCCGTATTGATTGCCGGAACAGAATTTAAGGTATATGACCTGGACAACAAGAAGTATGTGGAGCAGGTAACAACTTACCCAGTGACAACCACTCATAAGTCCTATTTTACGGACAGCCAGGGATATCTGATCATGCCGAAGAATCTGAAGATCGGACATTACCGGATTGAGGAAGTCAACGCACCGGAAGGGTACACAATCAATAAGAACTATGTAGAGATTGCGGTGGATGCAAATACAGCATACCAGATGGATTCTGAGAGCGGAGATGCCATTATTACGGTAGACTATGAGAACCATCCGGTAAAAGGAAAGTTGACGATCTATAAAAAAGGTGAGATGCTGACCGGATTTAAAAAGGATTTTGTTTATGAAGAAAGATACCTGAAGGGTGCATCATTTCATGTCTATGCAGCTGAAAATATCTATACACCGGATTATCAGAAAGATGAAAACGGGAACAGACAGCTGATCTATGCAAAAGATGCACTGGTAACAACGGTAACGACCGGGGAAGACGGAAAAGCAGTTGCTGATAACCTGCCGCTTGGTTCTTACTATGTGGTAGAAAAGACTGCACCGGAAGGATTCGTCCTGAACCATGACAGATCGGATGTCTCATTTGTCTATGCGGATCAGGATACACCTGTGATCGAACAGGAAGTGATGGTTGGCGATGACCGCCAGAAAGTTGCAATCCAGGTAGAAAAACAGGATGCAGAAAATGGTGCAACCGTAGCAGGAGCTGTCTTTGGCATCTATAACACAGAAGATCTGAAGAATGAGAAAGGTGAGATCATTGTAAAGGCAGATACACTTCTGCAGAAAATGACTTCTGATAACGATGGTCTTGCAGCATGTACGCTGGATCTGCCGCTTGGACAGTATTATGTGAAAGAGTTAAAAGCACCGGCGGGATTTGTATCCTCTGATGAAGTTCTGAATCTGGATGCTTCTTACCAGGGGCAGGATGTGAAGACAGTAAAACTGAAAACAGTGAAAAAGAACCAGCCGACAACAGTTGAAATCACAAAATCTGATGTAACAACAGGTGTGGAACTGGATGGGGCAAAACTCACCGTTCTTGATAAAGAAGGAAATGTTGTGGATCAGTGGACTTCTGTAAAAGATCAGCCACATGTGATCAAACGACTGACTGTGGGTGAAGAATACACCCTTCGAGAGGAAATGGCACCGTATGGATATCTGAAAACGACGGATGTGAAGTTCACACTGGAAGATACTGCCGAGATTCAGAAAGTAGAGATGAAAGATGAAGTTCCAACAGGACTTCTGATCATCAACAAAAATGGAGAGTTTCTGGATAAGGTGACACTTTTGGATCATGTAAAAGGTACCGTGGAGCATCTTTTTGAGTATGTAACCGGAAGCCTTACAGATGTGACGTTCGATGTATTTGCTGCGGAAGATATCAAAGCGGCAGATGGTGTCAGTGAAGATTATTTCAAAGCAGATGAAAAAGTAGGAACCATTACCACAGATTCCAATGGTATTGCACAGATGGGAGATCTCCCGGCTGGAAAATACTATGTGAAGGAAGTAAAAACAGCTCACGGTTATGTGCTGGACAAAGAGCCGAGATATGTTGACCTTTCCTACCGTGATCAGGACACACCAGTCATCACTTATGATGAGAAATGGCAGAATGCCCGTCAGAAAGTAAAGGTTACGGTTCTGAAGAAAGAAAAAGATACAGAACGTGTTCTTGCAGGTGGTGTCTTTGGTCTTTATACCAGTGAAGATATCAAAAATGCAAAGGGCGAGGTACTCCTTGAGAAAGATAGTCTGATCGAGCAGCGGGTAACGGATGAAAAAGGACAGATTACTTTTACGGCAAATCTTCCGGTAGACGGAAAATACTATGTGAAAGAGATCTTTGCGCCGGACGGATTTGTTACAACAGAAGAAATACAGGAATTTACCTTTGAATATGCCGGAGAAGACCAGGCAGAAGTAAGCTACGACTTTACTTTTGAGAATCAGCCAACCACAGTGGAGCTGACCAAAACAGACCTGACAACAGGTAAAGAACTTCCAGGTGCACACCTGAAAGTGACGGATTCAGATGGCAATACAGTGGATGAATGGACTTCTACGGAAGAATCCCATGTGATCAAAGAACTGGTTGTTAGTAAGGAATACACCATGACAGAGACAAAACCGGCAGATGGATATGTCACTGCAGAAAGTATTACCTTTACAGTAGAAAATACAGCCGAGATTCAGAAAGTAGAGATGAAAGATGATGTGACAAAAGTGCAGATCAGTAAGACGGATATCACAGGAGAAACTGAGATTCCAGGTGCGAAACTGACGATTCTCGATAAGAATGATCAGGTAGTAGAGAGCTGGACTTCCACAGAGGAAGCACACTATATCGAAAAACTTCCAATCGGTAAATATACCTTACGTGAAGAGCAGGCACCGAAAGGATATCTTCTGACATCGGATGTTAGTTTTGAAGTAAAGGATACTGGAGAAATCCAGAAAGTAGCTATGAAAGATGACACTGCCAAGGGAAAAGTGATTCTCAATAAGACAGATAAATCATCAGGAGAACCGCTGAAAGGGGTAGAATTTGAACTTCGTGACAGCAAAGGAAAAGTTCTGGAAACCTTAAAGACAGATGCTGCCGGTCATGCAGAAAGTAAGCTGTATGAGATTGCCACATTTAAGAACGGCAAATATGATACCGCTATTAAGTATTATCTGGTGGAAACAAAGACACTGGACGGATACACACTGGATCAGAACAAGCATGAAGTGACATTTGCCTATGCAGATGACAGTACACCGGTTGTAGAAGTTACCTTTAATCTGACAAATGAGAAACCGGAAGTTCCAGAAACACCGAACACACCACAATCCCATGAAGAGACAAAGGTATCAAACGCACCGAAAACAGGTGACAGCACGAATATCTGGCTGCCGATCCTGCTTCTTGTAATCTCCACAGGAGGTATGGCAGGACTTTATATCAGCAGGAAAAGGAAATAAGGAAACTAAAACCAACGGTTATGATTGGGAGCTTCTATGTGAGGCTCCCTTTTTCATACAAAAATATCACAGAAAGGAACAGAAAACTATGATGAAAGCAATGGAAAAAAGACAGGAAGCACGAAAAAACCAGGAGAAAACTTTAAAGAGAATGATGGCTTATCAGAAGAAATCCGAGCAGATGGTCAGCAGAAAAAGAATGAACCATCACATGATCAGAAAGGGGTAAAAGCGTATGATGAACAGAAAAGAATTTTATGAATATGTCAAAGACAATGTAAAGGAGTATCTGCCAGAGTCTTATAAGGACGCAGAAATTAAACTTCAGGAAGTAGAAAAAAACAATGGTTTGAAGCTGACAGGTATTACGATTCCGAATGGAGATCAGAGAATCGTACCGACAGTCTATCTGGATTCCCTTTATCAGGAATATATCAATGGAAAAGATGTAGATTCTTGTGTTGGGGATGTAGCTGATATGCGTATTGAGGCACAGGGCAAGGCAGAATTTTTTGATATGGGAGTTCCAGATATTCTGGATTATGAAAAGATGAAGGACAAATTACAGGTGAGAATTTGTGACAAAGAATGGAATACCGATCGTCTGGCAGATAAAGTAGTCACAGAACACGGAGATTTTGGAGCTTATTATGCAGTAAATCTGGAGGAAAGTGGAGAAGGAATCAGCAGTATTCCGGTAACAATCTCTCTGATGAATGAATGGGGAGTATCTGTCGAACAGATTCAGGCAGATGCGATGATGGCAGATAGGAACAGAGGCGTGCAACTGGTGGATATGACGCAGATTATCAAATCTATGATTTTTGGTGAAGAACCAGAAAACCTGCTGAATGAAAAAATGGATATGGAAGCCATGGAAAACCCAATGTTCTGTCTGACAAACAAAGCTAAGATGAATGGAGCTTCCCTGTTACTGCAGGAAGATATTCGTAAACAGATTGGGGAATGCCTGGGAAGTGATTACTTTGTCATCCCATCTTCCATTCATGAAGTGCTGATTCTCCCTGATAACGGCATTTTTCAGGTTCCGGAATTAAATGCGATGGTACAGGAAGTCAATGAGACACAGGTGGAAAGACAGGAACAGCTTTCGGATAAGGTTCAGTTCTGTGATAAAAAGACCGCAGTAATGGAAAATGCTGAGCGTAGGGAAGCTCGTCTGGAGAAAGAAAAAGCAGCCGAAAAAGCGGAAGTAAAAGGTGGAATCCATGGAAGACTGGAAAAAGCCAAGGCAGAGATCAAGGCAAAAGAGGCAGACAAAGTGCCAAAGAATAAGTCAAAAGATCTTGCCGCAGCATTATAAAGAGAAACAACGATGATTTTAAGGGGACTGTACTAAGCAGTCCCTGATTTTATGAAAAGGAGTAGCACATGGCAAATAAATTATATGCAATGGAACAGCTGACGGAAGAGGTGGCAAAAGATGTGGCTGCCAGTCCGCAGGAATGGATGCGGTTCCTAAATACTGCCTCCAGATTGTACAAATACACTTTTCCAGAACAGCTTTTAATTTATGCACAGCGACCGGAAGCAACTGCCGTAGCATCCATGGAAATATGGAATCAGAAGATGTACCGCTGGATCAAAAAGGGATCCAAGGGGATTGCCTTGATTGACAACACTTCCGGACCGAAAACAAAACTTCGGTATGTATTTGATGTGCAGGACACTTATAAGGTGCGGAATCTGGGAAAAGATCCACAGTTATGGAATCTTCCGGTGGAAGGAGAACAGCTGGTGGCAGATTATCTGCAGGAGCAACTATCACTGGAAGATACACAAGGAGGACTTGCTGAAAGTCTGCATCAGGCAGCGAAGGAGAGTATGCAAGAATGGATTCCAGATGCATTGGAAGAACTGAGACTGGATGTAACAGGGACATTTCTGGAAGAACTGGACGAACAGAATCAGGAAGTCGAATTTCGGGAACTGATGACCAATAGTGTCTGGTATGTATTACTAAAGCGGTGTGGACTGGATGTACAGGAATATTTGGATGCAGAGGATTTTCGGCATATTACGGACTTCAATCAGCTGAAAGTATTAGGACATCTGGGAAGTGCAGTCAATGAGATCAGCAGACCAGTTCTGATGCAGATTGGACGATATGTTCTGAATGATCTGGAAAATGACCTGAAAACGGTTGCAAAAGAAAAAGAAGTAGCTTATAATGAATTTAACACGTTAATTCGTGAAAGTAATACAGATAACACAGAAGATAGAGAAGAAAAAAAGGAGGAAACAGACTATGAGAGAGATCAGTTACAGCCAGAACGGAGAGTATCAGATTCCAGATATCAGCCTGGAAGAGACGAGAGGAACCATCGGCAAGTACGGAATGATGCGGAAAGAGTATCTGAGAAACCACAAGGTAGCCAGGTTCAACATTCTGACACTGCAGAACCGTCTGGACAGTCATCTGATGGAGATCGACAGCCAGGCAAGACAGAGAGTAGACAACCTGATGAACGAACTTCTGGAGAAAGATCCGGCACCGGACAAAATGGCAGACGGGATGGCATGGACCAGACACATGAACCAGATCAAGACACAGGCAGAGGAGCTGGTGATTCAGGAGATTATTTACAGTTAAGTCTGTTCCCGACAGAAGAGGAACAGTTAGGAGAAATAAGGAAAGCGGCAGCTGCATTGGAACAGCCAGCCGCTTTTCTTATTTCCGATGAAGTGGTAAATGATATTCTCCGCACGGGAAGCGGACAGAAAAATACACTGTTTCATATTACAGCAAGACTGATTGAAGGTCTGGATAATGAAGAAATGCGGAGTTTTCTGAAAGATGAATATGGAACTGGTGGCAAAGGATTTACCATAGATGGTCAGAAAATCAGTATCTGGTATGACAATGATGGTATCCGTATCCGGCGAGGGGACTCTGCCAGAAGAAACTTTGACCGCATGGTTACGTGGGAAGAAGCAGCGAACAGAATTCGGGATATGTATGAGGATGGAAATTACGTGGATAATTTGATTTCCAATAATGCCATTGAACAGGAGCAGGAAGAAATGACCAATCTTCTTGCACTTCATTTTCGGGATACTTGCAGAAACTGGGAAAAGAAACAATCATATTCAGACTGGCAGGATGTAGTGAGTGGAGCATGGACAGATCAAGAGGAAGCAGATGCGATTGTCTATCGTTTTGAATGGCTGCAGAAATATATGGATGAGAATCCGGGAGATTATCACCGCTGGGAGATTCAGCATAATCCGGAATATTTCCAACGCTTTCAGGATCTTCAGAGAGAGCGTTCCTGGGTAGACCAGAAATTTACGGTCGAACGTCCGGCACTATCCTTTATCACACAGGATGAAATTGACGCAGTGTTAAGAAGAGGCGGCATTACTGCAGGAGGACGTAACCGAATCTATGAGTATTTCATGGAACATCATGATATGAAAGATGCAGCTGAGTTCCTGAAAAATGAGTATGGAACAGGTGGTTCCTCACCCGGAATACCAGGAGCAGATGCTTCCGACGCATCCCATGATGCAAAAGGATTAAAACTTGCAAAAGGGAAAATTGGCAGTCCAGAGGTAGAAGTTTTATTAAAGTGGAACAAGGTTGCAGAACGTGTTCGCCAGTTAATCCGCACAGATGATTATTTGTCACCGGAAGAAATGGAAAAGTACGAAGAACGACAGGAAGCACAAAGACTGGCAGATTTGGAAGAAGCACAGCAGATGTTAGGAGAACAGCTGGAGCAGGATACTTTGACAGCGGAAGATATAACTGATTTGCGATTAGTTGATTCAGAATATATGTCTGGTACCAGAACAAAAATCCACGATTTTGATTGCAAAGTTAAGGGAGAAGCGAATCGACTTCAATACACATTAGAATATCATGATGATGGAGAAGGTTTCACGATTCATACGGAAAAAGATGATATTTGGAATCGAATGTCAACACAAGAATTGGAACGTCTGGATGTAAAACTCGGACAAGAAGTACTTTATTGTCATTATCACAACAAAACTGTAAATGCGGATACTTTAGATGAATTACGGGAAATCAGGGAAGAAATTATGGAGGAAGAGTCCTCGTATTTTACTGCTATTTCTCAACGTGTGTGGACAGATTATGATAAAAAAGAAAAAGAATTATCTGGAGAAGTTGAGGTATCGGAAGAAAAAGAATCTTTGGAAGAGATTAACGGAATATCAGAAACGATTCCAGCAACGAACTTCCGCATCACAGATGATGAGCTTGGACAGGGTACAGCAAAAGAAAAGTTCCGTGCCAATATCATGGCTATCCAGTTGTTAAAGAAATGTGAGGATGAGAATCGCAATGCAACACCGGAAGAACAGGAAATCTTATCCAGGTACGTTGGCTGGGGAGGTCTTGCAGATGCATTTGATGAGACAAAAGCTGCATGGGAGACAGAATATTTGGAATTAAAGACGGTTCTTACACCAGAGGAATATGCTGCAGCCAGAGCTTCCACCTTAAATGCTCATTATACACAGCCGATTGTGATTGAAAGTATGTATCAGGTGTTGGAGAATCTGGGATTTACAAAAGGAAATATTCTGGAGCCGTCTATGGGAGTTGGTAACTTCTTTGGAATGCTTCCGGAGAATCTAAACCAGTCCAAACTCTATGGTGTGGAACTGGACAGCATCAGTGGTAGAATTGCAAAGTTGCTCTATCCAGATGCCAATATTCAGATTAAAGGTTTTGAGAAGACAGATTATCCTAATGATTTTTTTGATGTGGCGATTGGAAATGTGCCATTTGGTGCATACAAGGTCAATGACCGTCAGTATGATCGCTACAATTTCATGATTCATGATTACTTTCTTGCCAAGACTATAGATCAGTTACGTCCAGGCGGCGTGGCTGCGCTGATCACAACAAAGGGAACCATGGATAAAGCATCACCGGAAGTTCGGAAATATCTGGCAGAGCGTGCAGACCTGCTGGGCGCAATCCGACTGCCGAACACAGCTTTTAAGGCAAATGCAGGAACAGAAGTCAGTGCTGATATCCTGTTTTTCCAGAAGAGGGAAAGCCTTACGAAAGAAATGCCGGAATGGATAAATCTGGATAGTGATGTCAATGGCATTACAGTCAATCAGTATTTTGTTCAGCATCCGGAAATGATTCTGGGTGAGATGAAAGAAGTGTCCGGTCCGTATGGTATGGAAACAACCTGTGCTCCAATGGAAGGAGCTGATCTGGAATTACAGTTACAAGAAGCTGTAAAACACATCAGGGGAAGCATGGTAGCGGCAGTAGATATAGAGGCAGAACTGGATGAGATGCCAGAGAGTATTCCGGCAGATCCGAATGTCCGAAATTACAGCTATACGGTGGTAGATGATCAGGTATATTACCGTGTCAATTCTTTGATGAATCAGGTGAAAATGCCTGCAGCCACTGCAGAACGTGTAAAAGGCATGGTTGCAATCCGTGATACCGTTCGTGAACTGATCGCCATGCAGATGGAAGAATTTGTCACAGACGAAGAAATCCAGAAACAGCAGAAAAAACTGAATCAGGTGTATGATACCTACACAGCAAAGTATGGAGTTATTGGAAGTAATGCTAACAAACGTGCATTTTCTGATGACTCTTCTTATTGTCTGCTGTGTTCCCTGGAAGACTTGAATGAAGATGGAACATTGAAGCGGAAAGCGGACATGTTCACCAAACGAACCATTAAAAAGGCGGTCGCTGTGACAAGTGTGGAGACAGCCACAGAAGCACTTGCTCTGTCCCTAAATGAAAAGGCTAAAGTAGATCTTCCATATATGGCACAGTTGACCGGAAAGACCGAAGAGAAAATCACAGAAGAGCTGGTTGGAGTTATCTTCAAAAATCCACTGACAGACCAGTGGGAAAGCGGAGATGAATATCTGTCTGGAAACGTCAGAGATAAATTAAATACAGCGAGAACTTTTGCAGAGAATCATCCGGAATTCACACCGAATGTGCGTGCATTGGAGGCAGTTCAGCCAAGAGATCTGGAAGCGTCGGAGATTGAAGTGCGTATTGGAGCCACCTGGATTGAACCTTCGGATTATCAGGATTTTATGGTGGAACTGCTTCATACGCCGAGGTATCTTGCACAGAAGGAAATACAGATAAAATTCTCTGAGGTAAATGGTGAGTGGAGGATTACAGGAAAAAACGCCGACAGTCCAAGAAATGCGTTTGCCTATGCAACGTATGGAACGGAGAGAGCAAATGCCTACCGGATTCTGGAAGATACCTTGAATCTAAAAGATGTTAGAATCTATGATAAAGTCGTAAATGACAATGGGGATGAAGTGCGAGTTTTGAATAAAAAAGAAACTATGTTGGCATCACAAAAGCAGGATGCCTTGAAGGCTGCATTCCAAGATTGGATTTTTAAGGATCAGCAGAGGAGAGAAAGGCTGGTAAGCGTGTACAATGAGCGTTTCAATAGTATCCGACCCCGTGAATATGATGGTAGTCACTTGAGTTTTCCAGGAATGAATCCGGAAATAGAGCTTCGTCCGCATCAGAAAAATGCAGTCGCACATCAGTTATACGGTGATAATGTGCTTCTGGCACATGTAGTAGGAGCTGGGAAGACTTACGAAATGGTAGCGGCGGCAATGGAGAGCAAACGTCTGGGATTATCACAAAAGAATCTCTTTGTTGTGCCAAACCATTTGACAGAGCAGTGGGGAGCGGAGTTCCTGCAGTTATATCCAGGAGCAAATATTTTGGTAGCAACCAAGAAAGACTTTGAACCGGCAAACCGAAAGAAGTTTTGTGCTAGAATCGCTATGGGAAATTACGATGCTGTTATTATTGGCCATTCCCAGTTTGAGCGTATTCCAATCTCTGATGAGAAACAGGAAGCCATGCTTCAGAGGCAGATTGATGATCTGGAAATGGCAATCCAGAGTGCAAGGTATGAACAGGATGGTGGACGTTATACCGTCAAACAGATTGAAAAGACAAGAAAAACATTGCAGACAAGGCTGGAGAAACTGAATCAGAAAGAGAAAAAAGATCAGGTAGTTACGTTTGAAGAACTGGGAGTGGATCATTTATATGTAGATGAAGCACACAGTTATAAAAACGCATTTCTTTATACAAAAATGAGAAATGTAGCCGGAATTGCACAGAACGAAGCACAGAAATCCGCAGATATGTTCAATAAATGTCAGTATCTGGATGAGATTACCGGAGGAAAAGGCATTACCTTTGCTACAGGAACACCGATTAGCAATAGTATGACGGAATTATATGTTATGCAGAGGTATCTGCAGAACAGTAAATTGCAAAATATGGGACTTGGATTGTTTGATTCCTGGGCCTCCACCTTTGGCGAGGTAGTCACCAGCATTGAGCTTGCACCGGAAGGAACAGGCTACCGTGCAAAGTCAAGATTTGCAAGATTTTATAATATTCCGGAACTGATGAATATGTTTAAGGAGATTGCAGATATCAAGACTTCCGATCAGTTAGAGCTTCCTGTGCCGGAAGCGGAATATGAAACAGTGGTGCTGAAACCAACGGAACAGCAGAAAGAAATCGTAGAAAATCTGGGAGAACGTGCAGAAGTTGTCAGAAACGGAGGGGTAGATGCCTCGGTTGATAATATGCTGAAAATCACCAATGATGGAAGAAAATTGGCATTGGATCAGCGTTTGGTGAACGAATTATTGCCAGATAATCCAGAAAGCAAAATATCAGTCTGTGCAGAGAAAAGTTATGAGATCTGGAAAGGCACGGCAGCACAGAAATCTGCACAATTGATTTTCTGTGACTTGAGTACCCCGAAAGGCGATGGCAGCTTCAATGTTTATGATGACTTGAAGCAGAAATTGATGGAAAAAGGTGTACCGGAAAAAGAGATTGCTTTTATTCATGATGCAAATACAGAAGCAAAGAAGACGGAGCTGTTTGGAAAAGTGAAATCCGGGCAGGTTCGTTTTTTGATTGGCTCAACAGCAAAGATGGGTGCCGGGACCAATGTGCAGGATCGTCTGATTGCGTTGCATCATCTGGATATTGGTTGGAAACCATCTGACTTGGAACAGAGAGCAGGGCGTATTATCCGCCAGGGAAATCATCATAAAAAGGTTCATATCTTCCGATATGTAACAGAATCCACATTTGACAGCTACATGTGGCAGTTGATTGAGAACAAGCAGAAATTCATTTCTCAGATTATGACCAGTAAAGCACCTGTGCGAAGCTGTGAAGATGTGGACGAAGCGGCACTTTCCTATGCAGAGGTCAAAGCTCTTGCAACCGGAAATCCAGCAGTAAAAGAGAAGATGGCATTGGATGTTGATGTGGCAAAATTAAAGCTTTTAAAAGCCAACCACATGAATAACCAGTACCGCCTGGAAGATGATATTGTAAGGAATCTTCCACAACAGATTGCAAAACTGACGGAAATCATTGACAGCTACAAGGCAGACATCGCTCATTATTCTGAGCATAAAAGCACAGATCCAGAGCAGTTTACTATGGAGATTGGTGGCAAAGTGTTCACAGAAAAGAAAGAGGCAGGAGCAGCACTTCTGGCGGTATGTAAAGATATTAAAACTGTAGATGCTGCGATGGATATCGGAAACTATCAGGGATTCAATATGAGGATTCAGTTTGATGGATGGAGTAAAGAATTTATACTATCTGTCAAACATGAGGCTGTCTCGAAAGTTCATCTTGGAGCAGATGCACTTGGAAATATTACCCGTATCAACAATCTGTTGGACAGTTATCCGGAGAAGCTTTCAGAAGCACAACAAAGACTGGAAACAGTATATGAACAGCTTGCAAATGCAAAAGAAGAGGTTGGAAAGCCATTTCCAAAAGAAGAGGAGTTGAACCAGAAACTGGAGCGACTGTCAGAGTTAAATGCATTGCTCAATATGGATGAACGGGAAGATGCAGAAGCAGAGGTATCTGAATCAGATGAGAAAGAAGAAAGACCGGCACGTGGTTCTATCCATGAAAAACTGCAGATTTATAAAGAAAAGAGTCAGCGGGAAAGTGAAACTGGCAAGGATAACAGAAAACGGGACTTTGGTCTGGAATAAGAAAACAAGGAAGATGGCATAATCTGACAGAAAGTATGTTCTGTGGGTTATGCCATTTTTCAGAATACAGGAGGAACTTATATGGCAAGAAACAGGATAATAGGTAGAGAAACGCAGAAAATGCAGGAATATACGCAGGAACAGATCAATCAGGCAGAGAGTAGAGGTATAGAAATATCAACAGATGTAAAAGAACAGCTTTTTGAATATGCGAATCTGATCGGCGAGAAAGAGAAAGTTAGGGCTTTGGTAAGAAATCTGGCAGATGCAGTGAGCCAGGCAGATTCAGAAGGTGTAGAGGATTTGCTGGATGACGCAAGAATGGATATTCAGGAACTGCCAGATCCAACCATAGGTAAGCTGGAATTACGTGACTATGGATATATGGAAGAAGATATGGTGCCACTTAGAAAAGAAGCAGCTTTGGATTATCACAGAATGGGTTCTAAGATTTATTGTCTTGGCAGTGCTGGCAGTAAAGGTGAATATGCGAGTAAAGAAATGATACAGGCACATGACGGTTTGTTTGGAATGGAATCGCAGATGTGGGAACGGATAAAAGATAACAACCTAGATTATGCAGAAGAAAATTTAGGAGCATTTCAGGAGCCTATGAGTGTCATTGAGCAGGAAGAAGCACTGAAATTATACGATGCAGGAGCAGATATCTATCTGATCACTAATTTTTCATCACCTATGTATGTCACAGAACGCATGGAAATTGAACGAGGACCGGAGCATTATCAGATGTCTATGACAGAACTGGAGCGTTTCCGTAACCTGGAATGGGAAATGCAGAAATATCCACAGATTCAATCTTTGAAAGAAGCAAATCTGTTGTTAGGAACAAGAAGGACATTTGGAATTTATCAGATTCGGGATGATTTACCGGGAGAAAACTATGCATTTATGAATATGAGTTTTATTGAAAGTCATGGTATGCAGATAAAAAAAGAAGATTATAAGCTGGTCTATGTTGGTGAATTATCAGGAAATATGTCACTGGATGATATTTTTGAAAAGTTCAACATTGACAGACCGGAAGACTTCCGTGGGCATTCCCTGTCTGTCAGTGATATCATAGTTCTGAATGACGGGAAAAAGGTAACTGCTCATTTTGTAGACAGTATCAGTTTTGAACAGCTGGATTCTTTCCTGAATCTGGAAGAACAGGTTCTTAGTGAACTGGCATATGAGGTAGGAGAACGATATTTTGCTATTCAGAGAACAGAAGAAGGATATGATTATTCCTTTTACGATGAAGATTTCCGCTTGATGGATGGTGGCATTTATGAGAATGATGAAATTTCTATTGAAGAAGCGGCGGAGGAACTTTTGGAAGACGAAGGCTGGACGGGAGAACGTATCCGTGGGGATTATGATCAGTTGATGGAAAAAGTAGAAGAAATGGATGAAGCTGTAATGGCAGAGATTCAGAAAAGCCAGGGCGAATATAAGCCATTGGCAAAGGTGGAGGAACTGGAAGAGGCCAATTATAACATGATTGATAATGTACTCAATAATATGCCGCCTAAGAAAGAAGCTTATCTTGAATATTATGCTGCAGAATGTGATGAAATTCATGATATGGGAGCTTATGAGAAAAGCACAGATGTGAAAGAAATCGCAGCAATCTATGAGAAGTACAGAGAAGATCCGGAAAACGCTTATAAAGGCAGTGGAATGGGGATTATTTATCGTGATCCGGAGGATAGCTTGTTTGATGAAACAGAACTGTTGATTGTAATGGGAACAACGATACACGGCGACTTCTTGGATAATGTGCGGTTTTTAAAAGATCAGCCGGTGGTGCGTGAAGGTTTGGAGAAGATTCATAAAGCATTGCCTGATTATAAATATATCCCGATTCAGGATGTGCGTGAGGCAATGTATCCGAAAAAAATGACAACAGAAGAACTGGCAGCAGCATTGGATGAGATTGCGGAAGACTTCGATCCGTATGACTATCGGGACCATGTAGAGCCAGGGCAGGATACCATACAGGAAGTCATGCTGGATCTGCAAAGTGGAAATGTTGGTTCTTATATTTCCTTTCTGAAGGATGTGATTGAAGAAGACTGTGAGCAGTCCGTGTGGGCAGGTGTTTTGCTGGAACGGCTGAAATCCTACGAACCAGATATATCCAAAGAAACAGAGCCGATGGTGTATGTGAATTACTGTGAAAAGCGAGAGCTGATGGAACCACGCTGTCAGAAGCTCTCAGATCTGGATTCCCGTACTGCACAGAAGGATAAGGAATGGTACGCAGACCGTAATCCGAGGACGGATGAGCCGATGGTAACAGCCCAGATGTTTTTTACTATATATTATGCGGAAAAAGGCGATAAAATGCTGCAACATTTCAAAGGGAAAATAGATATTGGAACAGGAAATGGCGGTATTTTAAGTCAGCTGAAACTCCAAAATGAACTGAAACTTACGGATGAAAGCTGGATTGGTTATCTGAAAAACAAGGGAAATGAAGAGTTTCAGAAGTGTATGGAAGATCTGACCGATATGCAGAACCATGTGCTGCCATATTTGCAGAGCTTTTGCAGTCTGGAAGAAAAAAGTGTGCAGGAAAAGCAGGAACGGCAGGTTGCAGAAAAGCAGGACAGCAGAGTAGAAGCGTCAAGAGCAGCGAATGTGACAAAAGGGGATAATGACAAAGCTGTGAAAAAGGTAGTTTCGAGTATGCAAACAGAAAAGAATAAAGCAACTACGAAGGCAAAGAAGCCATCTATTCATGAACGACTGGAAATCAATAAGAGAAAAATCCAAGAAAAGCAGGGAAAAGATGAGCTGGAGAGAGGAGCTGATCGGGATGTAAGAACGGTATAAATTTATAGAAAGGCACTTGGCTCCGTTTTGGACATAGCAAAAGTGCTGACAGTGACGAACGAAGATGTGCTGCCTGCTTATTTGCAGAGAGTATCTGATTTTGAAGACTGCCTGCTTGCAACTTGTACGAAGGCGAATCAGTGTGATGCGAGTGTGACAAGGAATAAAAAGGATTTTCTTTCCTTTTGGATTACACTGCTTTCTCCGGAAGAACTGCTGAATATTTATTCGTAAAAATATGTTTTTACAATCGGCAGCAGAAGGAAAGTTGAATGATAACTCCGATCCAGCATACTGCAAAATATAAAAATTTTATAACAAAGTGGAAAACCCTGCGTAGGATCAGAAATGTTCTCACAGGGTTTCATGTATCTAATAAAATATAGAAATTTAGCGGATTTCTGCTAGAATAAGAAAAACTGTTAAAAAAATATCGTACATAGATCAAAAAGACTATATATGGGCGACCTTTTAAAGCCGATTTATATAAAATAGAAGAAAAAAAGGTGGTCGATACCGTGGATATAAAAACAGCGGTCATATATCGTTTAAACGATCTGATTAATCAGAAAGATATCACAGTGAATGAGGCGGCGGTATGTTCTGGCGTTCCTCCTTCAACATTAAAGAATATTTTGTATGGTCAGAGTAAGAATGCTGGCGTAGTTACAATAAAAAAGATATGCGATGGATTGGATGTCACAATACAGGAATTTTTTGCTGATCCCATCTTTGCAGATTTGGAACCCGAACTATAGGAAGAGTAAATGCTCATAGGATTCAGATTCTGCAGGATGGATTTTTTATGAAAAAGGGTTAGGGGAAACTAACTTAGGAGGACATAGATGTATAAAATAGCAATTTGCGATGATGATAAAAATTACAGGGAGAAAATAGAGAAGGTTATAGAAACGGAAGGGATTCTTCCTAAGAGCGAGATACGGTTTTATGAATACGAGTCAGGAAAGGAACTACTGAAAAATGCTGATATTTTGCATGATTTGGTCTTTATGGATATGCGTATGCCCGGATTGGATGGGAATAAATCGGTACTGAAGCTGAGGGAATACAATAGGGCAGCGATATTGGTGTTCTGCTCCGGATACTTTGAACCGACTTCAGACAGCATCAATATTGGGCAGCCGTTCCGGTATATTATGAAAGACTTGCATGACAGAAGTCTAAAAAGGGAAATCCCTGCAATTTTATCAAAAGTAAAATTGCACTGTGGAGATTCTTCCGTGACGGTTACATCAGCGGGAAGAGTAATTCGTATCTATACGGAAGACATTTTATATATCTGTCTGGCGAAAAGGGGTTGCTCTATATACGTTGCTAGGCAGGGGGAGATAGATGAGATGCATTGTAAGGAATCTTTAGGCGATTTATATGAACGTCTGGCCGGAAGGGGATTTGAGTATGCACATAACAGTTATATTGTAAATCTGGCGAAAGTGGAAGGATTGGAAAAGAATGTGGCGCTGCTACAGATGGGAATCCAATTGAATGTTTCAAGGTCGAGAAAAGGTCAGTTTGCTGACGCTCTGATCATGTTTCTTGGGGAAAGGAACGGCATGGTATGATAGTAAGAGATTTTTTGATCTGCCTTCTTCAAATGTATCTGTTGGAAGATCTGGAAAAGAACATGCTTCCATACAGAAGAGAAAACTTTTGGGGAAAATTTCTCATATATTTTGTCGTAGCGCTGATAATGCTCGGAATCAACCACTTGGAATCCTCAATATTTAATATGGTAATGATTCCGGTAACGTATATGATTGTGTCAATGGTTGTGTTCCGGGGAAATATATGGAAGAAGCTGGTTATAGTATGCTGCTATTATGTGCTGGCAATTATTCCTGAATTTCTCTTTGCAACGCTTACGAATGCGTATGGCGTGACTGGTGCATCTGAGGGTTTTGGGACGGAAATAGAAAAAACATTAGCGCTACTACTGATGAGTACCATGACATTTCTGTTTATTAAATGCATTAATCAGGTAACGAGAAAAAGGAATTATCTGACGATTGAGAATAAAACTTTTACTGTGCTGCTCATGCTGCCAACCGCTACGATCATTATATTAGGATGTGTGTTTTATTCAAATATTTCTTTTGAAGGAATGAACAGGGTTATGGTTCCGGTAGGAGCTTCGCTGCTGCTATTGACGAATATCTTCATTTTCTCAGTGTTTGACCGGTTTGTAGAGAAATCAGAAGAAGTGAAGAAGATGGACCGGCTTTACCAGAAAAGCAGGGCGGAGATTGCTAATTTACAGTATATGAATAAGGTCAATGAGGATAACAGGGCATTCTTACACGATATAAATAAATTTATTTGTACAGTAGCCGGTTTGATGGAAGAAGGAGAAAATCAAGAGGTTAAGGAGATTATGGAACATTTAGGTGTCCGGATTCAGAGCCTTCAAAAAGGTGTGTATTGCGAACACCCGATCTTGAACAGCATCCTGTGCGAAAGGAAATTCCTTGCGGAATCTAAGAATATTTCCTATAAGATTACCCTGGGTAATGATCTCAGGCTGGACTTTCTGGAAGAACTGGATATGATCTCAATCGTAGGTAATCTTTTGGATAACGCACTGGAAGCGGCAGAAAAGACAAAAGATGGCCGATATGTGGAATGCAGGATGTATATGGGAAATGAGGAACATTTCCTTGTTATGGAATTTTGCAACGGGTATGTTGTTCCACTGTTAAAGGACAAGGACCGGTACATAAGCACCAAAAGAGATGCAGACAGTCACGGGATCGGACTGCATACGGTTGGAAAACTGGTTAAAAAGTATGCTGGAATTATGAGAGTGGAGGTCGGAGAACAGGAGTTCTCTGTTAAGCTGATCTTTACAATAAAATAAAGATGTGCAAAAATCGCCCAAAAAGTTACCGTTTTTGCCACGGTAATTGAAAAAAGGGCGATTTTTGTGTAAACTATCGGAAAAAAATGGAGGCATGTAACTATGAAAAAAACAATCAGAAAAAGCTTGGGTATCAAAGTACTTGGAGTTGTAAACTGTCTTGCACTCTGCCTGACGGCATATACGGCAAATCTGGCGTGCAACTGGCTGTACTATCAGGAAGAAGAGCCGGAAGAAGTTAAGAAAATGAGGAAATTCTAGTGTGGAAAAAAACTACCGGCTGGCTTTTTGAAGTGCAAAACAGGAACGGGATTCTTGAAGAGAAAGACCGCAGGCTGTATGAATATGCTTACGGCGTACTGCTGGGCAGGGTGGCGATATACCTTATCATTGTCATACTTGGCATTGTAACGGGGAATTGGCTGGAGATGCTAGTCTTTTTATTGCCCTTTACTGTTCTAAGGCAGTATGCCGGAGGGATTCATTTAGAAAAAGCAGGGAGCTGCATGGTTGTTTCTAGTATCCTTGTCCTTCTGTGCGGTCAGTATCTGGCGTGTGGTTCGGCTGTGATGTGGCAAATACGGATCATATGGCTTGCTGCAGTTGGAGTCATATTTGTTATGGCACCGGTGGATGCCAGCAGTAAGAAACTGGATGAGAAAGAAAAGAAAGTTTATGGTATGCGCGCGAGGGCAATTTTAATTATTGAATGCGCGATAGCAGGTGTTTTTTCTGTAACCGGATATTTCCTGGTCGTAAACGGGATTATGGTAGCACATATTGTTTTGGCGTCCGGTTTAATATTGGGATGGATCAAAAATTTTTTTTGACAAAGAGTTAGAGCTAACTAATCTTGGATAGGAATAAGAAATGCTTGGGAAAAGCATATCACAAAATGATAATAAACAGAATAAAAAAGAACATGATGCAAGAGGAACATAAAAGTGAATTTGAAGTTGATAAAAAATACAGAAAATATTAACAAAGAGAAAATAACTTTGTTTTGTCTGCCGTTTGCGGGGGGCGGCGCTTCTGCTTATAACCAGTGGGCGAAAAAGATGCAGGGAAAAGTAACGGTATGTCTGGTTCAGCTTCCGGGAAGGGAAGAACGGATCATGGAGAAGCCGTATGTAGATATGCCGGTTATGTTAGATGATCTGGAAGAGGCAGTAAGAGAGGTTGTGGATGGACCGTATGCCTTATGGGGGCACAGTATGGGCGGTAAGATTGCCTATGAGCTGGAAAAGAGATTGGAAGCGGTCGGATATACAGCGAGCTGTCTGTTTATTTCCGGTAGCCGGATTCCCAGTATTCCGGAGCCGAAGCCGATCTATCATCTTCCGGATGAAGAGTTTAAGAGGGAACTGGGAAGATTTGAGGGGACGCCAAAAGAGATACTGGAGAATCAGGAATTATTGGATTTCTTTCTGCCTATGCTACGGGCAGATTTTACCATGGATGAAACATATTATGACAAGACGGGAATAGTACTGCATGCGCCTATCGCTGCATTTGGCGGAGAAAAGGATGGCGAAGCGGATGAGAGCGCAATCTGCGAATGGGGAAAGTATACGGATAATGATTTTAGCTACCGGATATTTCCGGGAGGACATTTTTATTTGCGGGATTACGAAGACGAAGTAATAAGTGAAGTTATAAGGCGCCTGCCGGGAATAAAAGATGGAGATTAAACGGTATGGAGCGAAGGAATTTCTGGCGGCAGGCAAACTTTGTATCCGTGAAAATGAGATACATATATGGTGCATCTGCTGGCCGGAAATGACAGATTTCTGGGTGAACCATGAGTATATCCTGAGTGGGCAGGAATCGGAGCAGGTCGGAAGATTCCGCTTTTCGGAAGACAGGATGCGTTATATAGCCGGGAAGGTTGTCGTGCGGCTTCTCTTGAAAAGATATTTAGATGTGGAAACGATTGATTTTTCTGTCAGTGAACGGGGCAAGCCTTATCATAAAAAGATTGCAGGAAAGCAGACCGTAGATTTTAATATTTCGCATTCGGGAGAATTCATACTGGCGGGATTCGCTGTTGGAATGGACATCGGAGTGGATGTGCAGGAAATGGCGGGATGTCCGGATTACTGGGAGATAGCCGGGAATTTTTATACGGAAGAAGAAGCGGAAGATGTAATAAAGGAAGGATCGGCTTTGTTTTTCCAGTACTGGGCGGCCAAAGAAGCGTATGTAAAAGCGCTCGGTATTGGATTAGGAAGAGGAATGGATTTCTTCTCTGTCAGAAACGGGGAAATTATAGAAAAAGGCAGGAATGATCAGGGCTGGTTCCTGTATCCGGTCAGGATCAAAGGATATGCTGCGTATGTGGCGGTGCATAAGAAAGGAGATAAATCAAATGGGTTATAAGAAAGATATGAGCAAATATGAGTATCTGGAAGGTTGGGAGAGATGTAGTTTTGGAGAACAGCTTGATAAGTGGGCGGAAAAATATGGAGAAAGAACTGCGGTCACGGACAGCGAAGAGGAGATCAGTTATATGGAATTAAAGCAAAAAGCAGATTGTCTTGCGGCAGCTTTTCTGCGTAAAGGGATTTTAAAGGGAGACAAAGTGCTTGTACAGCTTCCGAACAGGATTTCTTTTGTGGTCGTGTTTTTTGCACTTTCCAAGATCGGGGCGGTGCCGATCATGATGCTGCCGGCCCACAGGGAGGCGGAACTGGAAGGAATTATTGAACTGGCAAAGCCGGCCGCTTATATTGTGGCGGAGAAATATCTGGGATTTTCATATGTGCCGATGGCAAATGCGATGAAAAAGAAATATTCATATATCCGGCATATATTTGTAGATAGCGAATCCGGGGATATCAGTGGAATGATTGCGGAAACGTGTGGAGAAAATAGAGCATTTCCGGCTGTGGATGGGTATGAAACGGCGGTTCTTTTGCTGTCCGGCGGGACGACAGGGGTTCCGAAACTGATTCCGCGCACCCATACGGATTATATGTATAATGCCCGTATGTCCGCGAAAAGATGCCGCCTGGATAGCAGCGACGTTTATCTGACGTCTCTTCCGGTAGCCCATAATTTTCCGTTATGCTGCCCGGGGCTTTTAGGTACGCTGGATGTGGGAGGAAAAGTTGTGCTTGCGTCTGCGACCAGCCCGGACGATATTCTTGACGCAATTACAGAGGAAGGCGTTACGATTACCGCATTGGTTCCTGCTATGGTTACTGTGTGCATGGAAATGTTGGAATGGGATGAAGATTATGATATATCCAGCCTGCGAATTTTGCAGGTGGGCGGCGCAATGCTGGAAGATTCCCTTGCAGATAAGATCATTGAAGAATGGCCTTGCAAACTGATGCAGGTATTTGGTACGGCGGAGGGGCTGCTGTCCTTTACCAGTCCGGAAGATGAAGATTCCCTGATCGCAAGATGCCAGGGAACTCCGGTGTCTCCTGCGGATGAAGTGAAGATTGTGGATGAAGAGGATAAGACCGTACCGGAAGGAGTCTTTGGGGAATTATTATCCAGAGGCCCGTATACGATTGATGGTTATTATATGGCGGAGGAAGCGAATAAAAAGAGCTTTACGCCGGACGGATTTTATCGGACGGGCGATAAGGCTATGTGGACGAAAGACGGAAGACTGCGTTTGGGTGGGAGGATCAAAGAGCAGATTAACCGCGCCGGAGAAAAGATCATGCCTTCGGAGATTGAAGCTTACCTTTGCAGGCATCTGGAGATCAAAGAGGCAGCCGTTGTCGGCGTTCCGGATGAAACCCTTGGAAATCGGATATGCGCATTCCTTGTAACCGATGATGAAGCCGGGATCGATTTACAGGAAATCCACAGGTTTCTGCGGGAAATAGGCGTTGCGGCGTATAAAATGCCAGATCAGATAGAACGGGTTGAAACATGGCCGCTGACCAGCGTAGGGAAAATAGATAAGAAAGCATTAGAACGGATGGCTCAGGAAAAGTAGAAGGAGACAGTAGCATGGAATATATAGAGATAAAGGAACAGATCAAACAAAAACTGCCGGTAGCCAGAGATTTTGGAGATTCCGAAAATCTGTTGGAGCTTGGGCTTTCATCCCTGACGATCATGCGTCTGGTAAACCAGTGGAGAAAACAGGGGGTTAAGGTTTCTTTCGGTTCATTGATGGAAAATCCCACCTTTGAAGGCTGGTGGGCGTTAATCCAGGGCAGCATGAAGAAAAAAGCAGGCAAAAAACGGGCGCAAGAATCTAAGATAACGCCGGAAAAGGATATGAAACAGCCGTTTCCTTTAACAGACGTACAGTATGCATATTGGGTTGGCAGGGATGAAGAACAGTATCTTGGAGGGATAGACTGTCACGCATATTTGGAGTTTGATGGGGAAAACATAGAACCGGAGCGTCTGGAAAAAGCATGGAATGTACTGCAGTATCATCATCCTATGCTGCGCGCCTGCTTTTTGGATGATGGAACACAGAAAATCCTGGATAAGCCGTATTGTGAAAAAATAAAGGTTCATGATTTTTCCCGGATGTCATCTGAGGAAGCAGAGGCAATGGCAGTATCTGTCAGAGAACGTTTATCCCATCGGAAGTTAAAGATTGAGGAAGGCGAAGTAGCAGGAATAGAGCTTGCGCTTTTTCCTGAAAATAAGGCACGCCTTCATGTGGACATGGCGCTTCTGGTTGCTGATGTACAGAGTCTGCAGATATTATTGAGGGATTTGGCATCTGCTTACCGAGGGGAAAACCTGCCGAAAGAATCAAAAGGGTGGAATTTTGCTTCCTATCTGGAACGGCAGAAACAGGAAGAAGGGGAGGAACGGAAAAACGCAGAAAAATACTGGAAGAATCGTTTAGAGCATTTGCCAAAAGGCCCTGACCTTCCATTGGCAAAACGTCCGCAAGAAGTGGAAAAAACGGTGTTCAACCGCAGGATTGTGAGAATCGAAAAGGAAGAATGGGATCATTTGCAAATGCGGGCAAAAAAATACCAGACAACTCCGGCAATGGTTCTTCTTACTGCATATGCGGTGGTTCTGGAACGATGGAGCAGGAATCATTGTTTCCTTATTAACATTCCGTTTTTTAACCGGAAAACAGAGCAGCAGGGGTTAGAGGAAGTAATAGCAGATTTTACTACTCTGTTATTGCTGGAGATTAACTGCGAAGAAAATCCGACTTTTGCGGAATTGTTGGACAGGATTCAGAAGCAGCTTCATGAGGATATGAAGTATACGGCATATTCCGGCGTGCAAGTACAGAGAGACATTGCGCAGATGTGTGGGGACGCATCGGCAGTGGCTCCGGTTGTTTTTGCCTGCAATCTGGGAACGCCGTTGGTAAATGATACGTTCCGGAAAGAACTGGGGCAGTTTTCCTATATGATTTCCCAGACGCCGCAGGTGTGGAATGATTTTCAGAGTTATGAAGATGAAAATGGCGTACAGCTTACATGGGACAGCGTGGATGAGTTATTCCCGGAGAATATGATCCCGGATATGTTGGAGAGTTTTGAGATTCTTCTGCATGAATTGGGAAAGAAGGACTGGAATCAGAGATTTGATGTGTTTCCGGAAAAAAGAAAAAGAGAAGTTGAAGATACAGCGCATACAGGAGTGCCGGAGCGTTCGGAATGCCTGCATTGGGCTGTTATGAACCATGCGGAAGTTTGCCCGGAAGATATTGCGCTTATTGATGCGGGAAGCGGAAGGTCGGTATCCTATGGGGAATTAAAAACACGGTCAACAGCAGTGGCGGCAGGAATTTCAGAAAAGGATATTAAGGGCGTCCCGATTGCACTTACCCTGCCGCGAGGGATAGAACAGATTGAGGCGGCATTAGGAATTTTGCTTTCCGGAAATTCATACCTTCCGGTCAGCTTGAGCCAGCCTAAAGACCGGAGAGCGTTAATTCATGAGAAAACGGAAGTCCGCTATGTGGTCACGAATCGGGAATTATCCGAAAAACTGGATTGGCCGGAAGATACGGAAATCCTTGTGATGGAAGGTATGGAAGAGGGACAGGAAAATGTGAAACTGCCGGAGGTGTCGCCGAAGGACAGTGCCTATATCATCATGACGTCAGGCTCTACAGGTGTTCCAAAGGGCGTAGAGATTGCACATGAAAGCGCATGGAATACGGTTCAGGATATTAATGAAAAATACCATGTGACAAGTGCGGATCGGGCGTTGGCTGTTTCGGCTATGGATTTTGACTTGTCGGTATATGATGTTTTTGGAATTTTAGGCGCAGGAGGAACATTGGTATTGCTTCCGGAGCAGGAAAGAAGGAATGCAGATTACTGGCTGGAACAGGTGTTGAAATACCAGATTACCGTTTGGAATTCAGTGCCGGTGCTTCTGGAAATGCTTTTGATACGGGCGGAATCCATGAAACAGAAACTGCCGATTAGGGCGGTTATGCTTTCCGGAGACTGGATTGGGATGGACCTCCCGGAGAGGGTTGTGGCATGGACAGAGGATTGCCAGTTTGTCGCTATGGGAGGAGCCACGGAAGCAAGCATCTGGTCTAATTATCAGAATGTTACCCTGCCAATGCCGGAAAACTGGAAATCTATTCCTTATGGAAGGCCACTTAGGTATCAGGCATATCGTGTTGTGGATGAGTATGGAAGGGATTGCCCTTACTGGGCAGAAGGCGAACTCTGGATCGGCGGTTTTGGCGTGGCAAAAGGATATAGGGGAGATTCTGCGCTTACGGAGCAGAAATTTGTCAAAGATCAGTATGGAAGATGGTATCGGACCGGCGATCTCGGAAGAATCTGGAACGATGGGACAATTGAATTTTTGGGAAGAAAAGACCATCAGGTAAAGATTCGCGGACACAGGATTGAATTGGGAGAAATTGAACATACGATTCAGGAGTTTCCGGGTGTGGCTCATGCAGTTGTTGATACAGTCAGTGACGGTCATAACAATAAAACACTGGCTGCTTATATCGGAGCGCCGCTGCAGGAAGATTCTAAAGTTACAACATATTTGTACGGCACAGATATCTTTGGCGCAGGCTGGAAAGAACTGAAGGATGATGTCAGCAATTGGCAGATGCAGCAGGAACGGAAGACGGAATACAAAAATTTCCTTGCCTATGCAGACCAGAGATGTGTACAGCTTATGTTGGAGACACTCATAGAGTTAGGCGTTTTTGTATCAGAGAAGGAAGTTCTTTCGCAGAAGGAAATTTTTGAAAAAGGGAATATTACGGAAATACAGAAAAATACTGTGGCAAGATGGTTGGAAATTTTAAAGAAGGAAGGAATCCTGAAAGAAGAGGACGGCAGACTATCGCGTACCGGGAAGGAAGTGGCTGTACCGGAAAAAGCTGGAGATGCGGAAACGTATTTTAAGAAACTGAAGCCGTATCTGAAGCATATGGTTACCGGGAATGAAGTTCCGCTAGACGTATTCTACCAGAAAGAGCCGGCTTTGGCTCCGAATATGCTGCTTCGGAGGATTCCGGGCTGCGAGGAAACAGTGGAAAGACTGGTGCGGGGATTAAGGCTTCTGGCAGAAGAACGCAGGAAAGAGCCACTCCAGATTATAGAAATTGGTACAAGGGACACTGCAATTACAAGACAGTTTTTGAATGCACTGGAAGATGTAAGCGTGGCTTATACATATGCGGATTCTTCAAAATATTTTCTGCAGGAAGCAGAGAAAGAACTTGCGGGATATGAGAGAGTCGAGTTTGAGATGCTGAATCTGGAAGAAGGCATGGATAAGCAGCAGATGTCCTTGCATAGTTATGACGTTGTGATATCGGTAAATGCTTTACATAGAAATATTGATGCTGCGGATGCGGTAAAGAAAGTAGCGGAATTACTGAAGCCAAACGGAATATTGCTGATGACTGACCTTGTGGTAAGGACATACCTTCAGGAACTTACAGCGGCTTTTTTGGAAAATGGTTTTGCGGATATTCGGGACAAGAGAAAAGAAGCAGGGCTGGTTACCCCGGATTGCCTGCTGTGGAGAGAATGTTTATCAGAGGCAGGATTGGGCGAAGACTGTGCTGTGACAGAGAGATATGGAAGATGTATATGCTGCAGCAGACAGCAGGCGTCTGTCCTGTCCTATCATAATGGAGCACTAAGGGAATATCTGTCAGAAAAACTGCCGGAGTATATGGTTCCACAGAACTATCATTTCATGGAGCAGCTCCCAACATTGTCCAATGGGAAGATTAACAGGAAGCAATTGCGGGAAGATTTTAAAGAAGAAACTGCGGTTATCCGATTTTCAAAGGCAACGACAGAAACAGAAGAAAAGCTTTTAGATATCTGGAAACAATTATTTGGATATGAAAATATCGGAATTGAAGATAATTATTTTAGCCTTGGGGGAGACTCGCTGATTGCCACAAGGTTGATCTCGGAAGTACAGAAAACCTTCGGCTGCAAAATAACGATCAGTACGATTTTTGAAAATCTGACCGTAAAATCTCTGGCAAAAGCTATTGAACAGTCCGAACAGAAAGAAGAAGATACACTGCAGATCAAACCGAATCTGGAGGAAGCATATCATTCGTTCCCATTAACCGATGTGCAGTATGCTTACTGGCTTGGCAGAAGCGGATTGTATGAATTGGGAAATGTTGCAACACACTGTTATTTTGAACTGGATGCAGACGGCCTTGATACTGAGTGCGCAGAGACGGCATGGAATCTGTTGATACAGAGGCATGGGATGATGCGTGTTATTATCCAGCCGGATGGTATGCAGCGCATACTGGAGAATACTCCCCAGTATCATATTGACGTGACGGATATCCGACAATTGGAAGTGACAGAAAAAGAAAAGGCATTGGATGAAAAACGGGCAGAGATGTCTCATCAGGTAATTCAGACAGATGAATGGCCTCTGTTTGATGTGCGAATCACTAAAATAGAGGACCAGAAGCATAGAATCCATATCAGTTTTGACAATATTATCTTTGACGGCTGGAGTATGTTCCATCTCTTAGATGAGTGGGCAGAAGTATATCGAAATGGGAAAGCGGAAATGTCGATTACTTTGTCTTTCCGGGATTACGTGCTGGGACTGGAGCAGATAAAGTCTACCTCTGCTTATGAGAAAGATAAAAAATATTGGGAAGACCGGGTGGAGACTTTTGCGGACGCACCGGATCTGCCGCTTGCAAAGAACGAAAGCCAGATTACAGAGCAGCGTTTCTGTCGCCGGAGCGCAAAACTGTCACAGAAAGAATGGCAGTCTGTAAAAGACGCGGCGGGAAGACTGGAGGTAACGCCTTCTGTTCTTTTGATGAGTGCTTATGCTGAGACTCTCCGCTTGTGGAGCAGTAATAAGGATTTTACACTTAATCTGACGCAGTTTGACCGGAAACAATTGCATCCGGAAGTGAACAATCTGGTTGGAGATTTTACAACACTGACATTGCTGGAGATAAAGAATGCAGGGAATAATTTTGCGGAAAGGACAAAGGCAATTCAGAAGCAGCTTACAGAAGATCTGGAGCATACAGCTTATGGCGCGGTTGAACTGGAGCGCGAATTAAAGAAAAAGACTGGAAATATGCGGGGCGCTATTATGCCGGTAGTGTTTACCAGTGGTCTTGGCGTGGAGCAGTGGCATGAAGGAAAGTGGCTTGGAAAACTGAACTATAACATTTCACAGACGCCGCAGGTGTGGCTGGATCATCAGGTGGTTGAAATGGATGGCTGTTTATGCCTGTTTTGGGATTCCGTGGACGAATTATTTTATCCGGGAATGCTGGATGAGATGTTCCGGGCATATACCGGCCTGCTTCATACGCTAGCAGTTCATCCGGAGATCATGCAGGAAAAAACGGCAAGTCTGGTAACAGCGGAAATTTCAGAAAAACGGCGTCAGGCGAATGAAACGGCGGCTGAATTTGAAGAGAAAACGTTGGATGGATTATTCTTGGAGGCGGCAGACAAATTTCCGGATAAGGAGGCGCTGGTAACGTGCAGCAGGAGAATGACATATCGGGAAATAAAAGAAGAAGCATTATATATTTCCGAGCAGTTACAGAGCATGGGAATAAAAAAAGAAGAGACGGTAGCTGTATTTATGGAAAAAGGATGGCAGCAGGTGGTTGCTGTGTATGGAATCCTGTTTGCCGGAGCCGCATATCTCCCGATAGATGTCCACAATCCAAGAGAACGAGTTGAAAAGATTCTCCGTGACAGCGGGACAAGAATCATTCTTGTGCAGAATCAGGCGGATGATGGGGATGCGGAATGGCTGCGGGAATGGAATTGTCTTTCTGTGTCCGGTCTGAAAAACAGCACTGAAATCAAAATACAGGGAAATAAACCGGAAGATCTTGCATATGTGATCTATACGTCGGGAACAACCGGGATGCCGAAAGGAGTAATGATTACTCACCATAATGCAGTGAATACGATACTGGATATCAATGCACGCTATCAGATTACAGAACAGGATACGGCGTTTGGAATCTCCAATCTTCATTTTGACCTGTCTGTTTATGATGTTTTTGGCATTTTAGGCGCAGGTGGGAAATTGGTTCTTCCGAATCCGGAATATGGAAAAGATCCAGTGCATTGGATTCACTGGTTGAATCATGAGAATATTACCGTATGGAACAGCGTGCCAGCTTTTGTAGAAATGCTGGCAGAATATGAGGAATATCAAAGGCAGGTAACTTCACAATCGCTGCGGTTAGTAATGATGAGTGGTGACTGGGTTCCTGTTTCACTTCCGGGGAGAATCCGTAATCTGTTCCAGAATGTTGAGATTGTTGCTCTTGGAGGAGCAACAGAAGGCAGTATCTGGTCTAATCATTTCGAGATTCCAGAGGTTGTGCCGGAAGATTGGAAGAGTATTCCGTATGGGAAACCGCTTGCAAACCAGAAGTATTATGTTCTGGATCAGAATATGGAAGATTGCCCTGACTGGGTACCGGGAACACTTTATATTGCCGGAGATGGCATTGCACAGGGATATTTAAACGATAAAGAAAAAACAAAGGAAAAATTTGTTGTCTTAGATAGAACTGGAGAACGGCTGTATTGTACCGGAGATATGGGACGGTATTGGAATGATGGTAATATTGAATTTCTTGGGAGATTGGATAATCAGGTGAAAATAGGTGGACATCGTATTGAATTAGGAGAACTTGAAAATGCGTTGAATAGTATTCCCCAAATCAAAGAGTCAATAGTAGAGGTAATAAACAAAAAATACTTAATAGCCTTTATTTGTTTCGATAAAATGAAATATGTCAAAATTGATGAGGATATATTTTGGGAAAATGGAATAAATGAACTAAAAAAAGAAGTTGTAAAGAATGAGGAAGAGATATTTATAAATTCTTATGGAAAATCCTTAGAAAAAATATCCGCAATGATAATATTTCAAACATTTATAGAAATGGGTGTAAAGGAAAACTGCGAATATACATCAAGAGAATTTGCAGAACTTCTCAACGTTAATCTTGAATTCCAAAATCTTGTAAAGAAATGGATAGATATTTTAATAGATGAAGGAATGATGGTTAAGACAAATTTAGGCGTTACAATTTGTCGAAGAGATGAATTCGAGTATGATTTATACAGGGAAATGCAAGAATGCCAAGAAAAGGAAAGGGTATTAAAACTTTATAAGGAATTGAAAGAGAATATACCAGCAACAATTACCATTTTACGCAACAAATATGCTGACGTAGAAATAATAAGCAAGGGGGAATTTAAAGCATTACCAGTAGTTTTGGAAGAAATTAGCCCACTCGATAAAACGATGAAAGATGTGTTGTTTTCATTATATAAAATGAGTTTACAGATTACGGGAACTGACTCTTCTGTTTTGGAAATTGGGAGTAGGATGAGAAGTAATACCAAAAGATATATGGATGTGCTAGGAAATGGTGGAGAATTCTATTACTTGGATGAATCAAGCGAGTATATAGATAAGGCATTAGAGATAGCTGGAGATGTGAACAGACTGAAAAGTATAACTTATGATTTTAAGGAACCTTATCTTTATATTGGAGAACTTCGCCATAAAATGGACATAATAGTAGCAGACAATACACTTCATAGAAGCTATGATATTGAATTGACATTATCCAATTTCAAAGAAATGCTAAAATCTGGTGGCATTCTTTTATTTAAGGAATATACCATTCCTAATAGATTGATTCTAAATTCAGTAGCGTTATTAGAAAAAGGATTCTCAATGATACAAGATCTTCGCAAGGGTACATGTATGCCGCTTTTGTCAGTTGATAAGTGGAAGGAGTTGTTGAAAAATGCTGGATTCGATAACATTATGAGTTTTAGATTAACCGCCGAAAATGCGAAATGTGGAACTGGAGAAACGATATTTATAGCAAGGAATCATGAAGAAGTGAATTTTATAAGTGAAGCAGAGATTATTGAGAGGCTAAAAAATATTGTTCCAGAATATATGATTCCTAAGAGAATATATGAAGTTGTCAAAATTCCGTTGTCTGCCAATGGAAAAGTAAATAGAAATAAATTACTCAATTCTATAAAGCAAACGGATTTTGATGAAAAAGATGAGAAACAAGCAGATATAAATATGACAAATTTTGAAAAAAGTGTTGCTTCAGTGTGGCAAACTATACTTGAAAAAGATATTTTGGATAAGGATTCAAATTTTTTCCAAAACGGAGGAGACTCTTTAAAAGCTATCAGACTTGTAAACGCTTTAAAGGAAGAGTTAGGTATAGAGCCTAAAATTAGTTGGCTTTTTGAAGCACCAACTATTTCAGAATTTGCAGCACGAATTCAGCAGGAGATGGACTCAAACAATTATATGGAGGATGATGGCGAAATATAATAGGAGGGCGTAAAAACTATATGAAGAATATTATTGTTTATGGTAGTCGGTTTGGACAATTTTATCTTGAAGCGCTAAAGCGAATGGAAGGAATAAAGATAGTAGGTTTATTAGCCAAAGGAAGTGATAGGAGTTATGAATGCGCAAGATATTATAATATTCCTCTATATACTTCATTAGATGAAGTAGAAGAAAGGGTAGATGTTGCTTGTGTTGCTGTGAAAACAGGGGCACTAGGAGGCGAAGGCGCTAATATAGCAAAACAATTATTGAGAAAAGGAATAAATGTTCTGTTGGAGCAGCCAGTTCATTATAAAGAATTGGGGGAATGCTATAAGATTGCGCAAAATCAAAAAGTGTATTTTGGGGTTGGTAACTTGTATTTGAACCTACCTGCAGTTCAAAATTTTATACGTAATGTCCATATAGTTAGTAAGACAGAAAAAATAGCATATATTAATGTTGATTTAGCGACTCAGGTTTCCTATCCAGTAATTAGTATTTTGGGCGAAGTGCTTCAGACACTTCGCCCATGGGAGAATGTGGGAAGTATATGCGGTCATGTGCCCTTTCAGACGGAAACTGTAAAGATTGGAGATATTCCAATAAGTTTCAGAGCACATAATGAAATCGAAAAAGAAAATATAGATGGATTTTTACATATGCTGTTTCGGATTAGTGTTGGATTTGCAGGTGGACAATTGACATTGTTTGATCCTGATGGTCCTGTTATTTGGAATCCTAGAATTCATTTCCCGGATGAAAATATTATACCAGGGCGATTAGAATTCCATTCACCTTTAAATATGGATGAACAGAATTCATTTATATTATATAGTAGCGAGAAGAAACAAAAAATGATTTTTAAGGATGAATGGCCTTGTGCAATTGCAAAGGATATAGAAAAAACTGTAGTGGAACCGACAGAACCAACTATTCAATATATACAAAGGATTTTGAATAATAGTCATGCTTGGCAACTTTTAATGAAAGGACTGGGATATCCTGAGATTGTTTCGGGGAGTTTTTATAGTTACTATCCGTCAGAAAAACTTTTGAGAGAAAGTACCTCTTTGTTTGAAAAAAACAGTGCCTTGCTTGGTGGTATGGCAGTATTTAATAATATGTGTCTAAAAACAATGTATTATTATTTGCAGCAGAATATCAAAGAAGTAAATAAAGGATATACGAGTGATGAACTGATAGAACGAATAGGAGTGAAAGCTGATTTTGTTCCCATAATACATCGTTGGCTTCATGTGCTTAACTCTAATAGCTATATAAGAAATGAAGAAAAAGAATATTATTTTGAGAAAAAAATGCATTATTCAGAACTTGAAAAAATTTGGGTGGATGGTAAAAACGTTTGGGAAAATGCAAATTTAGGAACTATATCCACATATGAATATTTTAAGAATAATGCTTTAAAACTTAACTATATCATGAAAGGGGAATTAAATCCTACATTACTATTGTTTCCGGAAGGTCAGATGTATGTAGCGGATGATTTGTATTCAAAGACACCAATTTCAAGTTATTATAATCAAATGATTTCGGATTATGTTAAAAGTGAATGTGAACTGCGTGAAGGATGTAGACTGTTGGAATTAGGAGGAGGAACGGCTTCAACAGCCAAGCCTATTATCGAAAAAATAAAATTTCTTAGTGTAGAAGAATATTTTTTTTCTGATATTTCAGATTTTTTTGTAAATCGTGCTAAAGAGTTATTCTCAGGAATTCGGTTTATTGAATATTTAAAAATAGATATTAATAATGATTTTGTTAGCGATAAAATAAAGGAGGATAGCGTAGATATAGTAATTGCAGTAGGTGTGCTGAATAACGCAATAAATATAGAAGTTACTTTAAAAAACATCAAAAAAGTTTTAAAAAAAGATGGAAAGGTAATTATCGTAGAAGCAATTGGTGAATCTGTTCAAATGTTAATATCCCAAGCTTTTATGATGCAAGAGCCAGATGATGCAAGAGCCGAAAAAAATGAAACTTTTTTAAAATTATATCAATGGCACGAACTGTTTCAGAAAGTTGGATTTGCTGTCGAAAAAAGTTTGCCAACTATTGATTCTGAACTGTGCGTGTATAATCAAAAGGTATTTGTATTAAGTTGCCAGTTGGAGGATAAATATAGTGGAAGTAAGTAAATTGATTCAAAATATGCGGGAACAAGGAATTGGTATTTGGACTGAAGGTGGGAAAATACGTTATTTAAAAAAGGATGGGAAATTAGATGATGATATAAAAAATATTTTGATTTATAACAAAAAGGAAATTATAAGTTATTTTGAAGAAGAAAGGGAGCGTTTCGATAAATTTCCACTGACGGATATTCAAATGGCTTATTTGTTAGGGCGAAAAAATTCTTTCGAGTATGGGGATGTGGCAAGTCATCTATATTTAGAACTGGATTATCCGGCCTTGGATTCTGTAAAAGTACAAAAGATTTGGAATCAGTTAATTGATAAGCATGATATGTTGAGAGCTATTGTTTTAGAAGATGGGACTCAAGAAGTATTAAGAGATGTGGCAGAATATCCCATATATATATCTACAAAATGTGAAGAAATACGCAGCAAATGGTCTGATAAATACTATAATACTGAAACGTGGCCTATGTTTGATATTGGTGTAACCGAAGACAAAGAAAAAACTACATTGCATTTATCGTTTGATTTTTTGATTGCAGACTGGGCAAGTATTTGGACATTATTAATAGAATTTGAGACAATATACTACAATAAGGGTAACGGGGATGAAAAGTGTGCTATTTCATTTCGAAATTATGTACTTAATGAGATGGGAATGAAAAACAGTAGTCGATATCGTAGAGATAAAGAGTATTGGAAAAATAGACTGGATATAATTCCTGAAGCGCCAGTTCTCCCGATGCGATCGAATGCTGAAAAAAGTAATAAATTTATTCGTATGGCAAGGAAATTATCGGCTGAAGACTGGGAAAAAATAAAGTTTTTTTCAAGTCAAAATAGTGTGACGCCTACAGCGACTGTGCTTTCTATATTTGCTTTGTGTATTGAACGCTGGAGTGTAAACAAAAAATTTTCATTAAATCTAACTACACTCATAAGAAATAACAAATATACGGGTATTTACAATACTATTGGAGACTTTACTAGTGTAGATGTTTTAGAAATTGATTTAAGTGAGAAAATAATATTTGCTGATTTTGTAAAAAATGTAAATAAACAAATTTTTGAAGATTTGGATCATAGTTCATATTCTGGGATCGAAGTGATTCGCGATTTGCGAAAGAGAAGAAAGAATCCGATGCTTTTCTTTCCTATTATTTTTACAAGTTCTATTGGATTGATAAAAAACGATGGGATGGTTGGGAAAGTTAATAATAATGGAATCAGTCAGACGCCGCAGGCTTTCTTAGATTGTCAAGTTATGGATAATGAAGAAGGTTTATTTATTAATTGGGATATCCGAAACGGTATTTTTGAAGAAGGAGTTATTCAAGATATATTTTGTACCTTTTTAACATATTTGAAAAAAATTTCGGAATCCGTTGAATTTTGGAATCAACAAGCAAATGTAGAATTACCTGAAAAGCAAATGGATCAAAGAAAGAATGTAAATAGTACTTTTAAAGAGATAAAGATGGATACTCTGCAGAACCTATTTCTGAAGAGTGCTTTAGAAATGCCGAAAAAAACAGCAGTCGTGGATGAATGTGGAGAACATACATATGAAGAACTATTGTGGACTGCATATGGAATAGCAGATGAATTGCAGAAATGCAGTTGTAAAGCAGGTGACTATGTTGGAATCAAATTGAATAAGAGTTTTTTTCAGATTGCGAGTGTTTTGGGAACTTTGTTGATTGGAGCAGCATTTGTTCCGATAGACAATGACCAACCAGAAATTCGTGCAGATAAAATACTGGAGATAGCAAAAATCAAATGCTTAATTGGAGAAAAAGAAGAAACTCATAAATATAGAGAAAAATATAAATGGATTGACAAAGACAGTGTCATTTTAAAAAAGAGTTATGATGAGATTGTTAATGACAACTTTGATGATGTGGCATATGTGATTTTTACGTCTGGATCCACAGGTGAACCTAAAGGGGTAGTTATCGAGCAGCAAGCTGTTGTAAATACGATTATAGATATAAATGAAAGATTTCAGGTAAAAGATAAAGACAGTATTCTGGCGCTCTCACAATTACATTTTGATCTTTCTGTTTATGATATTTTTGGAATGTTAGCTACAGGTGGAACAATAGTAATACCAGAAAAAGTTAGATATAAAGATCCGTCTTATTGGCTTATGTTGGTAGAGAAGTGGAATATCACAGTTTGGAATTCTGTGCCCGCCTTTATGGAAATGTTTGTAGACTATCTTGAACGATTCTATAAAGGAGAAAAATTGTCAATTAACAAAATATTGTTGTCAGGTGATTGGATACCAGTAAAGTTGCCAGAAAAAATTTGCAGATTCTTAAAAGACGTTCGAATATATTCACTAGGAGGGGCTACGGAAGCTAGCATATGGTCTATTTATCACGAGTGCAAAATGGGTGAATCATATAATAGTAGCATACCGTACGGTGTTCCTTTAAGTAACCAAGGTTTTGAAGTGCTGGATGCAAATATGAAACCATGCCCAGATATGGTACAAGGAGAACTATATATAACAGGAAAAGGGTTAGCAAAAGAGTATTTGGGAGATGTTTCTAAAACACAAAGTAGCTTTTTTTGGTTAAATAATAAACGAATATATAAAACCGGGGATTTCGGCAGATATTTAAGGAACGGAGAGATTGAGTTTTTAGGACGCAAAGATTCCCAAATAAAAATTTCGGGGCA
The DNA here is from genome assembly GCF_027663865.1 of Coprococcus sp. AF99-45. Classification (NCBI taxonomy): domain Bacteria; kingdom Bacillati; phylum Bacillota; class Clostridia; order Lachnospirales; family Lachnospiraceae; genus Coprococcus; species Coprococcus sp. AF99-45. Next base: position 64,811 of record NZ_JAQDGZ010000007.1, on the reverse strand, counting down.
TAGAATTGATACCGGGGAAATAGAAAATGCAATTATGGATTGCTGCTCGGGGAAAAACTGTTGTGTAACAACAGTAGATTGGAATAATGAACCAAAGTTGGTTGCGGTAATTGTTCCAAAAGAAGATGAAAAAAAAGATGAAAAGAGTGTACGGGAAGCATTGAAGCGATACTTACCTCAGTATATGATACCGTTTTTTTTGCAATTTATTGATGAAATACCATGTACTTCAAATGGTAAAGTCGATAGACAGGCAATTCGGAAACTCTTTATTGATAAAAGGGATGATAAGATTCAACATAAAAGATGGGAATTAGAAAATTTAATAGACAAAGAAATTTATTCGATTTTAATCAGTGTCTTAAAGGTTGATGCATTATATCCAGATGATAATCTATTTGAATTAGGGGCAGATTCTTTATTAATGGCACAGATTGCGGGCAGAGTAAAAGAAATTATAGAGCAAACTAAAACATCCGTCACTTTTGATGAGATTCTACGCCAAATATTGAATAATCCTACGGGGGAAGCAATAACAACCTTTGTAAAGAGCAAGCAGAACATTCTAACATCTGAGAATGTACGAACTGATGATTTTAGAATTATAGAGAAAACTGCGAAGGATACAGTATATATTTTTTTCCATACGGCATTAGGAACAACTAATTGTTATCGCTTTGTAGAAAAGGAATTACGAAAAGAGGATTTGGGAGATTTTCTATTTATAAATGTAGAAGATGTAGAATGGTATTATTCAATACAATATCATGAATTAGTTGATAGAATTACAGACGAGTATGTTCGGAAAATAGAGCAACTTCACTATAAAAATATTAATCTTATTGGATATTGTCTTGGAGGTATTCTTGCATTAAATGTAGCTGTAAAATTGCTGGAGAAAGGAATCGAAGTAAATAATCTGTTTGTTATAGATAGTTATCCTGTTTCCGGGAAAGTAGAGGATGAATTTATAGATGAAGTGATCTTTTTGCCTAACTATCAATTAATGCTTTCGGAGGTTCTGGAAGATGTCGATGACTTTAAGGTAATGGAATTTATTACAGAAGTGAGGAAAAGAAATAATGGTAATATCCCTCAAAATACTTTCTTTAACATTATAGAGAAAGATAGCAAAATGAAAAACAATAGTGGTCTTTGGGAATTTGTTAATAGTACAAAAGAAAAAAGATTTGAAGCCTACGCAAAAGCCATTGAGAAAAAAACTTGCATTAACGTGAGTGCTGAACTGCTAGAAGCAACATTTGAAATTTATCAGCATGGATTTAAAGGTGCAAATGTAGAATTACCTTTTTATAGTGGGGATATTTGTTATTTATCAGCATGTGAAGAACAAAAATATTTTTTTGCAGATAAAAACCAAAATTTAGAAATGTGGAACGATATATGTCTTGGGGAATTTGAAGTGATAAATGTTCCGGGAAATCATGTTACATGCATTCATAGTGAGGAAAATGCCACATTGCTAGCACAAATAATTATAGAGAGGAATATAAGAGGATGAAGAAGAATATAGGAATTCTTGGAGCAACAGGTTTGGTAGGATCATCTGTGTTATCTGCGTTACAAGGGAAAGGGTATGCTTTACTTATAGGGGCACGTAATCAATATAAACTTCAGTGTTTGAAAGAAGAATTTTCAACAGAGAATATAGAAATTATACAGATGGATGTATTTATTCCGAAACAAGTTGAAATGTTCTGTTCGCAATGCGATGTAGTCATTAATTGTACATCGGGGTATGTTTGTGCGTTGGTGGCAGAATGGTGCCTAAACGATGAAATTTCAAAAGGAAAGGCATATAATTTAGATGAAATAGAAGGTATTCAAAAATTTATAGAGAGTCTTCCGGGAGAAATAAAACAGAATATAGTTAAACTTTAAACAAAAGAATTCTATTTCAAAAATAATATTCAAATGAATCAGAAAAAAATCTATTTGGATTTAAAATGCCTTTTTGGAGTAGAAAAATATTATCATATCTGTTATATTACGTTGAAGAAGGTTAGAACTGGCTAACCAAAAGAAGGAGGATGTTATAATGAAGAAACTACAAGGAAAAGACCTTATTAACGTTGGAATCTTTACTGCAATTTATTTCGTGGTATTTATGGCCGTTGCTATGTTGGGTTTTATCCCTATTTTTTTGCCACTGCTGATTGCGATTGCGCCGCTTATTGCCGGCATTGTTATGATGCTGTACTATTCTAAAATCCAAAAGTTTGGAATGGTGTCTCTGACCGGTTTGATCTGTGGTATTTTGATGCTGCTCACAGGTATGGGATATTGGAGTATTATTACCGGTTTTGTTTTTGGTGTTCTGGCTGATCTAATCTTGAAGTCCGGCGATTATAAGAGCGCAAAGAAAGGGATCATTTCTCATGGGGTTTTCTCGATGTGGATTATTGGTAATTATATTCCTATTGTTGTAACAAGGGACAGCTATTACCAAGATTTGATTACTGGCTATAGTCAGGAATATGCCGATGCGATTATGGGGTATATCAGTGCATATACACTTCCGCTTCTTTTGATTGCCGGTTTTGTCTGCGGCGTGATTGGCGGTATCATCGGACAGAAGATTTTTAAGAAACACTTCAAAAGGGCAGGTATTGCATAATGCGTCAGGAGTTATTAGCAAGTCAGAAAAGCGGCAGAGGAATACTGTTAGACCCCCGGACGAAACTCGCTTTGCTTATCACAATTTCCGTCTTTGTTTTAAGTGGAGGCATTGGTGTAAATTCCAGACAGTTCGCTCCTGTTTTGTCGGCAGTTCCTCTGATATTGATGCTGACCGAAGGGGCATGGAAGGGGTCATGTATCTATTTTGCCTTGTACGGTGGCAGCTATCTACTGCAAATACTGTCACTCCCGTACTTGTCAGGACTGCCAAGTTTTTTTGTTGCTGCAGTTTGTGGCTTTTTAATGAGGTTTGTTCCGGGAATTATGATGGGATACATTACAGTCAAAACAACCACCGTCAGTGAATTTGTTGCTGCCATGAAGAAGCTGCATTTGCCGGAGCAAATTATTATTCCAATGTCTGTTATATTCCGCTTTTTCCCAACAGTTGTTGAGGAATATAATGCGATAGGCGATGCTATGAAAATGCGAGGGATTCGCTTCGGCGGAGGCAAAGCAGGTGCAATGTTGGAATATAGGCTTGTTCCTGTAATTATGTGTTCTGTTAAGATTGGGGAAGAATTAAGTGCTGCAGCCCTGACGAGAGGATTGGGCGGACCGGTTAAGAGAACAAATATCTGCGAAATCGGTTTTCATGTGCAGGATATTCTTTTCTTGTTATTGTGTGCAGTGGCTTTTGCTATTCCGATTGCAACAATGATTGCAGGGAGGTAGGATTATGATTGAATGTAAAAAAGTTTCTTTTTCCTACCCTTCAAATGAAAGTATCGACGGAGAACGTGAAGTACATGGAACGCTGAAAAATATAGACCTGTCTATTAATGATGGAGATTTCGTGTTGCTCTGCGGAACATCAGGATGCGGCAAAACTACATTAACTCGTTTGTTTAATGGCCTGATTCCGCACTATTACGATGGCAAGCTGGAAGGTAGAGTCATACTCGATGGCAAAGATATGAGTAGCCTGTCGTTATTTGATATATCAAAAAAAGTGGGTTCTGTTTTTCAGAATCCACGTTCTCAGTTTTTTAATGTGGACACGACCAGTGAAATTGCTTTTGGATGTGAAAATCATGGGCTAGCCGAGGAAGATATACTGGAACGGGTGGAGCGCGTTTCCAAGCAGTTAAATCTTATAAAACTGTTGGATAGAAGTGTTTTTTCCCTGTCGGGCGGAGAAAAGCAAAAAATCGCTTGTGGTTCTGCCGCTGCTGTGGAACCGGATATTTTTGTTTTGGACGAACCATCTTCCAATCTTGATGCCTATTCCATAGCTGACTTTCAGGAATTGTTGAAAATACTAAAAGCACAGGGAAAAACTATCATCATTGCGGAGCATCGGCTTTATTATCTTTATGATTTAGCTGACAGGATTATCTATTTAAGCAATGGAGAAATACAAGGGGACTATAATTTGTCGGAATTTCAGTTGATTCCGGCATCAGAAAAGGCTAAAATGGGATTAAGGCCACTGGGTTTGTGTGACTTTGCAGACATTGATCCTGTCGGTCTGCATCAAGGACGGGGAATGTGGAAACTTAACCATTTCCGTTTTGCGTACAAAAATCAGCCGGAAACGCTTCGCTTGGAAGAAGTTGAGATTCCTGCTGGAAATGTAACGGCGGTCATCGGGCATAATGGAGCGGGAAAAACAACACTATCCCGTTGCTTGTGTGGATTGGAAAAACGATGTAAAGGAATTCTTGAAAAAGACGGCATATCCTATGCAGGTAAAAAGCGTCTGAAAATATGCTATATGGTTATGCAGGATGTGAACCACCAGCTTTTTACTGAGAGTGTTTTAGAAGAAGTTTTACTGAGTATGCCGGAAAAGGATTCGGACGATTCTCCTGAAAATATAGCAAGGGCAGAAGCCATTCTGAATGAAATGGATTTACTCCCGTACAAGAACTGTCATCCGATGGGACTGTCAGGAGGACAAAAACAACGTGTAGCTATTGCATCAGCAATTGCTTCTGAACGTCCTCTGATTTTATTTGATGAACCTACCAGCGGGCTTGATCTTTTTCATATGAGACAGGTAGCCGATTCGGTCAAAGAGCTTGCTAATTCAGGAAAAACAGTTATGATTGTGACCCACGACCCGGAATTTATACTTAGATGCTGCAATCATGTGATTCATCTGGAAAACGGAATGCTGGAAGAAAGCTATTCCCTCTGGGATATGGAAGGACGAGAACGGCTATTAAACTTCTTTATACTGGAAGGGGGCGGCGGAAATCAAACTGTTTGATGGTAAAATAAATTGCGGATCAAATGTAAAAAATGTCATTGAAACTGAGGATTGTGTTGTCCTGCAAATTTTTGACGAAAGCGGCGAAGGGACAATGACAGCTCACAAAATTTTTGATGGCGCTTTTGTGATGTATAGTGATATGCACCTAAAAGAATGCGTTTCTCATTTTCAGAGTAGTACAGGCAGTTCGCTTCTCTATATCGACCATTGCCGGGAGGGACGAATCGAAAACGAAATTGGCAATCATGCTTATGGCTATTTACAGGAGCATGAAATGCGAGTTGATAACAGGCGTTTCCATTCGGGACGAGTTTGCTTTCCGCTTTGCCATTACCACGGGATGACGCTCGGGTTTGATTTGGAAATTGCTGTGCCAGCCCTCAGAGATTTTTTTGGCGGGTTTTCGGTTGATTTATATGAACTTCAAAAGAAGTATTGTAACGACAAGAAACCGTTTGTTATTCATAATGAGCCGGGAATTGAACATATTTTTTCAGAACTTTACTTTGTCCCGCAGCAAATCAAAGGAGACTACTATAAAGTAAAGGCACTGGAACTACTTTTGTATCTGGACGCTTTGCAAATTTCCGAGTCCAAAGAGGAACGTCCTTATTTTTATAAAGGGCAGGTAGAGAAAATAAAAGCAATCCACGACCTGATTACAACGGATTTGCAAGAGCATTATACAATGGATGAATTGGCTGAACGGTTCCAGATTTCATTGACGGGCATGAAAAACTGTTTCAAAGAGGTTTACGGAGATTCCATGTATTCTTATCTTCGCCGTTATCGAATGAATATCGCTGCTACAATGCTCAGGCAGGATTCCAAAAAGGGGATTGCAGAAATTGCCGGAGCTGTCGGATATGAAAGTCCCAGTAAATTTGCAACGGCCTTTCGTCAGGTGATGGGACAAACGCCTATGGAGTACCGAAAATCTTTTTTCTAAATGGTGCATAAATGCCGTTTTGGAGAGGAAAGAAGAATCGAATACTGTTACAATGAGGATGGTTAGCAAGGACTACCCATCCTTTTTCTTTGCTGGCTAAAAAGAAGGAAGGTGATTGTAATGGAACAACAAAAAGATAACTGGGTTAAAATTCTGTTTTCCTTTGCCGAGCCATGCAAAGGGAAAATGACCCTCTCAGTGTTATGTGCTATCTTGAGTGTTGCCGGAGGGTTTATTCCTTTTTGGGCTGTATATGAAATCCTGCTGGCATTTATCAACCGAACTGTAACATTAAATTGTATTCTGATTTGGTGCATGGTTGGGACGGCAGGCTATTTGATACGGGTTTTCTGCTATGGAACTTCTACGATCCTGGCGCATATTTCAGCCTATACTATTTTGGAAGGAATCCGTCTGAAAATTGCGGATCGACTGATGAAAGCTCCTCTTGGCGAGGTGATGGGGCGGCGAATCGGCTATCTGAAAAACATAATCATGGATAAAGTTGAGGATTTAGAGCCGCCTTTGGCGCACATGATCCCAGAATTGACCTCTAACCTTCTGCTCCCTATTGCAATTTTTATCTGGATGCTGGTCATCGACTGGCGCATGGGATTGGCGGTATTGATTGCTCCGATACTGGCTATGATTCCTATGTTTTTCCTGATGAGGAATTATAATAGCCAGTATGCCGCTTATATGGAGGCAAATAACCATGTCAACAGTATCATTATCGAGTATGTGGAAGGTATCGAGGTTGTAAAGGCTTTTAACCAAAGCACAAGCTCTTATGAAAAATTTGTTGGTGCTGTCCAGTCATTCAAGGACTTTACTCTGGCATGGTTTAAGAGTACATGGAAAACCATGAACTTGATGATGGCAATTATGCCGACAACGCTCCTAGGGGTTCTTCCTGTCGGTCTTTTGCTGGTTCAAAATGGAAATATCTCCCCTGCGGAGCTTGCAATGGGGATTATCCTTTCTCTCAGCATTGTTGGACCATTAATGAAAGCAACTACTTTCATTAATGAAGCAAAGTCTATGGAATATGCGGTGGAAGCAGCAAATGAGCTTTTGAACCTGCCTGTGCTGCCAGATTCGGGAAAAGCAGTGTCAATTCCTCATAATGATATTGTTTTGGATCATGTCACTTTCTCATATGACGGTTCTGAACAAAATGAAGTGTTGCGTAATGTATGCCTGAAAATGCCAGAGGGTAGTTTTACAGCACTTGTAGGGCCGTCTGGCGGCGGTAAATCAACTGTTGCCCGTCTGATTGCGAGATTTTGGGATGTGACAGGCGGCAGCATTACCATAGGCGGGAAAAATATCAAAGAACTGTCCATACGTCAGCTTTCCGAGTTGGTCAGTTTTGTGACGCAGGATAATTTTCTGTTTAACTGTTCCTTAAAGGAAAATATTCGTCTCGGAGATCCGAATGCTACGGATGAAGAAGTATATGCGGCAGCAAAAGCAGCCTGCTGTGATGAATTTATTGTTCGTCTGGATAAAGGATATGATACGCCTGCCGGCGATGCCGGAAAGCGGTTGTCTGGCGGTGAAAAACAGCGGATTGCGATTGCAAGAGCAATTCTTAAAAATGCTCCGATTGTTATTCTGGACGAGGCCACAGCATTTACTGACCCACAGAACGAGGATAAAATCCAGAAGTCTATTATGGCGTTGTCAAAAGGCAAGACCCTGCTTGTAATTGCCCATCGTCTTTCTACCATTCAGAACGCAGATCAGATTATTGTCTTGAAGAAAGGCCAGATAGTAGATTGCGGAAAACAGCAAGAATTATTGGAACGCTGTACGCTTTATGCGGAGATGTGGAAAGCACATATCGGGGCAAAGAACTGGTCTGTGAGTGAAAAAAAGGAGGTGGCTTCCAATGTTTAAGTCCATGAAACGGATTATTCGATGGTCTGGAAAATATAAGAGGCGCCTCTATCTTGGTTCCGTCTTTTCCTTTTTCAGCAGCTTATCCACTGCGATCCCCACAATGGGTGCCGCTTATGCTCTGGATAAAGCAATAGCGGCATATTGGGCAGGCAGTATGATAGAGTCATCCTTGATCTGGCAGATGCTTTTGCTCATCATAGGTTCGATTGCGCTTAACTTTCTGCTCTCTTATCTTCGGGCAGTTTTGCAGGAAAGTATCGGTTATGAAGTGGCTTCCCAGCAGCGAATTCATTTGGGTGATGTGCTGAAAAGGGTTCCTTTGGGCTATTTTTCGCAGAACAGTGTCGGGGATATACTAACAGGTGTTACTACGGAACTATCCACGCTTGAATTACAGGGAATGAAGATGGTGGATATTATCATCAATGGTTATGCAAAGTTTATCGCGATTCTCCTTTGTTTCATTTTCTTTAGTCGTGTCGCGGCAGTCATTTCGACCGTAGGTGTTGTACTTTCTGCATTAGCTTTGCATGGAATCAGTAGGCACAGCGAAAAGACAGCCGTTATAACACATCGTGCGATGGAGGATATGTCCGGCGCTGCGATTGAATATATTCGGGGCCTGCCCATTGTCAAATCTTTCGGACAGGAAGGCGCTTCTATTGAGAGTTTCCGCAACGCAAATAAAGATTTGAAAGATATTCATATCAGAGTAGAAAAAGGCTATACGCCATTTAATTGTTTGCATCTGTTTGCCTTGAAACTGGCATCGATGGGAATTGTATTCATCTGTGCATGGCAGGCTCTTGAAGGGCAAATGAGCCTTGCCTATTTCCTGATGTTTGTCCTGTTTTCTTTCGTGGTTTTTGGAAGTGTGGAAAACGTTAACGATGCGGCGCACATGTTGGGGCTTATAGATTCAGCTATGAACAAGCTGGAATCTCTGGAAAATGCAGATTATATTGACCAGAACGGAAAAGATATTACGCCGACTTCTTATGACATCGCCTTTCAGGATGTGTCCTTTGGTTATGATAAAAGGATTGTGCTGCATGATGTAAATTTCAGGATTCCTCAGAATACCACAACAGCGATTGTAGGCCCCTCTGGAAGCGGAAAATCTACCCTATGTAGTCTGATCGCCCGCTTTTATGATGTTAATGCCGGAACAATTACTTTGGGTGGAACAGATATTCGTGAATTTACCTGCGATAGTCTGTTAAAGAACATCAGTATGGTGTTCCAGAATGTGTATCTGTTTCGGGATACGATTCGCAACAATATTAAATTCGGCAGCCCAGATGCTACGGAGGAACAGATCATTGCTGCCGCAAAAAAAGCGCGCTGCCATGATTTTATCATGGCCCTGCCAAATGGGTATGATACCGTAATTGGTGAGGGTGGTTCGTCCCTCTCTGGCGGCGAAAAGCAGCGGATTTCGATTGCAAGAGCCATGTTAAAAGATGCTTCAATTGTTATTTTGGATGAGGCAACAGCCAGTATTGATCCAGAGAACGAGCATTTGATTCAGGAAGCTATTTCTGCTCTAACACATGGTAAAACAATCATAACGATTGCCCATAGGTTAGCAACGATTGAAAATGCGGATCAGATTCTCGTTATTGATGGAGGAACGGTAGTGCAGAAAGGAACTCATAAAGAATTACTGAAACAAAAAGGAACCTATCGAGATTTTATTAGTATTCGTGAGCAGGCTGAAGGTTGGAGAATTCAGTAGATTACGAAAAGAAGTTGCAGGAAAATGCAATATTCAGAAAATACCATTGGTTAATATTTGATAGGAGTGATTTGAGGTTTTGTGTGTTTTCTGGCATAATGTATTGAGATTAAAAAAAGTCATTTATAAACATTGTTGTGCAATTTGTGTTCTTGAGATGCAAGGAGTATTCTGCACATTGTTTGTTTATGGATTATGACTGCTTGCAGAGTGCGGTGTTAAGTTTGGATTAATTTAATATGTCGTTGGTATTTTAGGAAAGCAAAAAATTATAATTATAATAATGAAAAATTTGCTTTCCTAATGAAACGGCATACCTAAATATTAGTAAGAGGTTATCATGAAAATAATAATTATTATTATCTTATTGGCATTTATTATTCTTGCTTTGAGTTTTTTGCTTACGTTCATAATGTATCGTATGCAGTTTGGAAAGAGAATAGATATTTGTGAAGCGGATAAAAAATCAGATATTCCCAGAAGAAAAAAAATAGAATTTTATTCGGGAAAAAATAAATTAACAGGATATTTCTATGGAATTAATCAAAATAAAGTTAATAATAAGGTTGTTTTGCTTGTGAATGGGTATGGAGTTACGTATAATGCTTATATGCCAGAAATATGTGAACTGGTAAACTGTGGATACCTTGTATTTTCTTATGATATGACAGGATGTGGTGAAAGTGAAGGAGAAAATATAAAGGGATTTGCACAGTTTATTATAGATGCCCAAAATGCTGTACTATATTTAAAAAAACAAGGACTAGATAAAATTATCGCATTTGGGCATAGTACAGGTGCATATGCTGTGGCGGCATTGTTGAATATACAGAAAGAAAATTTGAATAAGGCAATTATAATATCGGCCTTTGATGTTCCAAATAAATTTGTGAGAATGTGTATGCAAAAAAACATGAAATGTTTTGCATATTTATTACAGTTTTGGATAGCTGTATTTGAAAAGATTCAATTTGGTAAGTATGCATTACTTAGTGGAAAAGATGGCGTTAATAAATATCAAAAACCTGTGTTAATTATACAGGGGGCTAAAGATGATCAAGTCGAAGTAAATAATTCGTTATATAGTTTACGGAAAGATATTATCAATAACCAGGCTGAATTTTTGTTGGAAAAGAATAGAGGTCATTATCCTACAAGGATTGAAAACGAAAAGGATATAGTAATAAACAAAGAGATATTTGAAGTGATAAAAGAATACATTAAAGACACTTAAATGAATTAATGTATTAATTGCATACAAAAAAATAAGGGATAATAATAGTTTTTCACTGCATTTTGCTGTTGCAACAAAATAAGAGATATTGTGTTCCGGTGCAGTAAGATAGTTTTTCAAAGGAAATTTATCAAAAAAATTAGTCAGGCAAAAGATAGGAGGTGCTTAATGGCATTACATGAATCAGCAGAAGATTACTTAGAAGCTTTATATCTATTACAAAAAAGTTATCAGAGGTACGTTCAATCAATCTTGCAGATTTTCTCGGATACAGTAAACCAAGTGTTACGAATATGGTAAAAATTTTGATTGATGAGAAAATGGTTCAAAAAGATGACAAGGGTATTCTTAGTCTGACTCAAAAAGGAAGTGAATGTGCGAAAGAAATTTATGAAAAACATTGCTTCTCTTATGAGTTATTGGTTTCAGCCGGAATTGATGATAAACTGGCGCAAAAGGAGGTTTGTAAGATGGAACATGATTTATCTGAAGAGAGCTTTCAAAAAATTAAAAGAATTGTTCAAAAATATGAATGCACCCCGGAACCGTTAGCAATGCTGGATATTAAGCTATTGCTGCTATATCTTTTGTAGTACTATGAATACCATTTAGTGCAAAAATATCAATATATTGTACTTGAAAATGTTGACGAAAACAAAATCTAGTGCCGTGATAAATGCGTAAACAGTTTCATTCGGGGAATATCCTGAATAAGAAATTTCATCTCGAAATGATCCGGGATTTGAAAGCAGATTGTGCGAAACGCACCGAAGAAGTCTGTTCGGGCTTCTGTAATATTGGTTCAGGAATTAGCCTGAAAAGACAGAATTGACATCAAAAAGCAAAGAATTGTTTTTTGGTGTTTTTTTTATGTTCAGGCTGGCGGAAGGAGGGAAGACAAGAACAACCTTTGATTGATTATAAACGAGCAGGAATGCGGGAAACAAAATGAAAACTAAAAAACAAAGAAAATGATGTGGAGCGAGAAAGGAGTGTTTACGTTCCTTTTTTGTGCTTTTGGAAAATGATCAAAGAAGGACAGTGGAGAAAGGAGTGAAAACGTGCATATCCATGAATTTGCCGACTGCTGTGAATTTGCTCAGGAGGCAATTGGAGGAACAATTCCGGCAACGCAGGAATACAGGGATTTTGTGAAGAACCTGCATTCAAAGCAGATATTAAATATGCAGGTCATTATCCCGTTTTATGAAGTCCGGTTCCAGTATGAAACAATCCGAAAGAACCTTCGGACAGGGAAAAAGTATTTTTTTGCGAGCAATGGCGAGCATGAAGATATTGATCTGGAGATTGGGATGAAGCTGGAGAATTCAGTAGATTACGAAAAGAAGTTGCAGGAAAACGCAATATTCAGAAAATACTATTAGTTAATATTTGATAGGGGTAATTTGAGTGTTCCAAGGCCTAATGGATAGAGATTAAAAAAAAGCCATTCATACAATTGTGAATTCTTCGTGTACTTCGCATTAAAGCAAAAACGAAGCAGGAAAAACTTGCCAAATTCCTTGATTTTACGCACTTTCTGATTGAATTTTTTCTTGGAAATGTGGGCCTCCTTAGTGTAAATATCATACTAAAGGAGGTTCACATGTACTACAGTTTTACGGTGCCGATTCCAAAGCACAGGGAAAAATTACCCGGATGAAAAAAGGAAATCTCACATACATTCAGTTCGAAACCGGTCGCACGTATTACCCGGAAAAGAAATACACGATCCCTGTGCGGGTCAGCATCGGAAAACTTGATCCAAACCATCCGGAAATGATGTACCCAAATAAAAAGTTTTCTGACTGACATCTTTCCCGACTCTCCTATGCCGGAGGAACGCCCTGAAGCTTATCGGAGCTGCGTCCTCCGGATCGGAACATATATTGTGATCCAAAATGTATTGAAAGAGCACAAGCTTCCCGGAATGCTCGAAAAACATCTCAGTCAAGACTATGGGACACGGAGGTCGGATTATTACATAGAAGCTCTGGACAGAAAAATTGAAAGACTTCAGGAAAAAGATAAGGAATACAGTGTTCTTGCTGAGGAGCTTTACACACTGTTGGATGAACGACATCCGGAACGGAAAATCGAGAGGGCAAAGCAGGCGTTGTATGATGCATACGTGGAAAGCGAGCGTTCATTGGATGAAATCATTGACTTGATTCGGAATGTCGATGAATGGATATAGGTTGGATTTAGTTGTAAAATTTCTGGAAGTTCACAATGAAAGATTCGCTCAGTCTTTTGAAAAAATGCTTTTGATGGCACGGGAGAAAGAAGGCAGATGAGGAAGTATAGATGTAGAGGAATAACAGAAGCTATAAAAATCTAAAACAAAAACAGAAGAGTACAATAGCAGATAAAACATACAAGATGTACTTGAAGTTCTATCTTGAAAATCAGCGAATGCCGGATGTTGCTGAAATGAATGATATTTGCAAAAGCTTATTTGTAGCAGTTAAAGCAATCGCTCCCAAAACAGAATATGAAGAGTTTTATAGAATTGTTGAGAAACGTGAACCAGGGTATGAAACTCGTATACTAAAAGACATTCAGAGTGGAATTACACTAGAAACATTTATGGCAAAAGGAGATAGGAAAACGCCGGAAGAAAAAGCAGCTGTTGCGAAACAAAAGAGGAAACAGAGGCGAGCAAAACGGAAAAAAGAAGCAAGAGATAATCTGACCAAAGAAGAGATCTTGCAAGATGACAGATTTTTCTGTATTGCTGGTTATACCTCCGGAGGTGCACCGTATGGTGTCACCTGGGAGGAAAAGGATTTGAAACCTTGGGAAGATTTGGAAGAAAATGAGTGAGTTGCCAGTGCAATCTTATTTTTCTCTTGTGACAGAAACAGGTTCCTTTTTTGCCGGAAGTAAGTCTGAACTGATCTCAGGAGCATCGAGCAGTGCAGTGAAATTCTGCTGAATGATATCCAGTGTCTTTTGTTTTTTCTGTAATTCTTGTTTTTCCCGGACAGCGGCAGACTGTTCCGATTCAAGATTTTCAATCTGCTTTTGGATTTTTTCAGAGCTTGGGATTCTGGTAACGCCCAGATCCTGAAGCTCTTTTTTTAATGAATCGTGAAGTTGGTATTCTGCCTGATGCCCGGTGCGGTATGCTTTTGGATTTTTGACAGATTTGCAATCTTCAATAACTTTACGGCAGCGTCGGTAAGAATCACAATGCTTTTGAATAAGTTTTTTGGTCCCAAGTTCAGTGTTGATTTCTTCAATCCGCTGATCTGTTGCTTTAATAGAATTTTCAATATCGAAAACGTGCTGCTTGAAATCTTCATAATTCAGCAGGTTATTTTCGGAAAGATAGTTGAAGGTGCGGGCTGCCACTTTTAGATTACTTAATTTCGCCCATCGTTCAAATCCTTCTCGATCGCCGGTTGTAACATACGTGGAGATATTGATATACAGGCGAGCTTCTCTGGACAGATGCCTTGGAGCTTTTACTTTGTTACGATTTTTTGACAGACGGATGCGGACATTTTCTTCTGAATAATAGCTTCCAAGAGATTTCATATAAGTGAAGTTTTTCTGTTCCGGTGCACGGAAGGACAGGTGTTTTCCCTGTCGGACTTCATATCCGGCTAACTGCATTTTTTGTAAAAATTCCTCATAGTTGATGGAAGTCCAGATTGCTTTATCAACTGCAACACGTAGCTTGGCTTTCCAACTGGTGCCACGATGATATTCCATGTTCTCCTTATAACCTTTGCCTTTTTCTCCGGTTGGCATACTGGTGGCAAGTCCATTTTCATGACAGATACGATTGCTGATTCTGCAGAGCTTATGGTAGCTCCGCTTATTAGAAACATATTTGTGGTAATCAACAAAGCTTGCAGCGTTGAAGATGATATGGTTATGAATATGATTTTTGTCAACGTGGGTGCTGATCACATACTCATATTTTCCTTTTAGTACTTCATCTGCGAATTGCTGTCCTAAGCGATGGGCTGTTTCGGCATCAACTTCTCCAGGTTTGAACGACTGGATCAGATGAAATGCCAGGTTATCACCTTTATCCATTCCATTCTTTTTTGCCATTTCTCTAGTCATAGAAAATTCAAGATCTGCAGTTTCCGGGGAACAGCCAAAACTGGAAACTAACAGTTTTTCTTCTGTTTTATCTGGATTTGTGATGTAGTCCAGAGCTTTCTTGTCTGTTACTTTAATGGGGAAGATCTTAAGATACGCCATAATTCTTTCACCATCTCTTTCAATTCTTGCATTTCTTCCGGATATAGATCTCCGGTGGTATTTACCTTTTTTGCAATCTGGTTGATATTTACACCAATCTTGTGCATTTCCTCATACTGTTTCTTCAGTGGAGTGGTATCTGTGTTGACGATGTAACCGTCGATTGCCATTTTGCGAAGATAAGCTCCCATGTTTTTGGTCTTTGATTCAATCATCTTTCTGCGGATAAGCTTCCGTTCTTCTTCTGTGACATAGAAATGGATTTCTTTGCTTCTCTTTCTTTCAGCCATTGGCGTGTTCTCCTTTCTGAGAAGGTAGTAGTATCGTTGCTTTCAGCTTTTTTCAATTTAGGGCAGGGTTCCCTAAATTGGGATTTTCCGGAAGTGTATCCTCACTTCCTGTCCTTGCTGTTTTACCCCTCTATTAGTTAAAGTCAGGAGAACCGGAAAAATGCAAAAGAATTTGGCAGGTAGTATGGGATACGAAAATGTGGTATGATTATGGGCAGGATATCAGAAAAATCAGGAGTTGAATAGATTGTGAAGAAAGAAGAAATTTTTGAATATGTGCAGAAACAGTATGGCACAATGCCGGAATATTTATGGAGTAAACTATCGGACAGTGCAGTACTTCGACATAAAAATGGGAAATGGTATGCAGTGATCATGACGGTTGAAAAATCGAAACTGGGATTAGAGGGAAATGATCTGGTTGAAATCATGGATGTAAAGTGCGATCCAGAAATGACCAGCATGATTATTCAGACTTATGGATTTTTACCAGGATACCATATGAATAAACAGCACTGGATCACGATTTTACTGGATGGTTCAGTCAGTGAAGCGAAGATATTGGACTTTTTGGATATGAGCTATGACCTGATTGACGGAGCAGACAGAAAGGAAGAAAAATGAGAACAGCGATAGTATACGCATCTGTGCATCATGGAAATACAGAAAAATTAGTAAAGAGGATCGCAGAAGAATGTCAGGTGGATTTGATTGATGCTGTGAAACAGCCAGATGCAGACCTGAGCAGTTATGATATGATTGGGTTTGCATCAGGAATCTATTTTTCAAGGTTGCATCAGTCGATATTGGAATTTGCAGAGAAGAATCTACCGGACGACAAAAAGATATTTCTGATTCAGGATAATTTTAAAACACACGAACAGGCAGAATGGAGCGCCATGTCGGTAAAAAGAATCCTTGAAAATGAAGTATACACTGGAACTCTGGTGCAGGGAAAAAGAACAACACCAAACCATAAAGTAAAAAAATTGATGAAAAAGCCGGAGACAGATTGGGTTAGAATTGAAAAAAACCATAAGGCTATCGTATCAGAACGAGAATTTGCACTGGTGCAGAGATTATTAGGGATAGATACAAGGACTTCTCCGAACGAGGAAAAGGTATATCCATTATCTGGACTTGTGGTTTGTGGAGACTGTGGGGCAATGATGATCAAACGGGATGTTCCGGCAGGAGGAAAGGTATATGCTTACTATATCTGTTCCAGACATGCGGCTACGAAAGCGTGTGCAGCACACAGAATACCAATGGGTAAACTAGAAGAAACAGTATTGGAACTGGTAAAAATCCATATTGAAAATATCCTTGATATGAAAAAAATCATGGATTTTATCCATGAAGTACCATTTCAAGAATTGGATATAAAAGAACTGGAAATTAGAAAAGAAGCAAAAGAAAAAGAAGCCGTGCGATGCCGGGAGTTAAGAGATTATCTATATGAGGATTTCCGTGAAGGAATCATTTCAAAAGAAGATTATAAAGAGCTTCATGACGGGTACACAGAAAAACGGAAAAAAGCCGAGGAAGCAGTCCGAAGCATTGATCAACAGATCAGTGAAGTCCTGGAATCAAAAAGTGATAAATATCATTGGCTGGATTATTTTGCCGAGCATCAGAATATACAAGAACTTACAAGAACTGTTGCTGTTGAACTGATTGACCAGATATTGGTATATGACAAAAAACATATTGAAGTCAGATTTAATTTTGATGACTGTTATCAATCCCTGTTACGGCAGATACAGTCGGTGGGATGTGATGTCAGCACAGGTATGGACGGAAGAATAGAAATTCAAAAGAGGGAGGTCGTATAAATGGCTCGAAAATCAAGAAAAGTAGATTATGTGAATGTTGGAAATAAAGAAAATTTGGTTACAGAAGCTGAAAACCAGTGTGAAAAAGTTTCACATGCAGCCCTTTATGCAAGGCTTTCTTATGAGAGTGAAAAAAACAGAGAAAGAAATACGATAGAAACGCAGATGGTTTTGCTTCATAATTTCGTAAAAGAACAGAAAGATATCGTGGTTGCAAAGGAATATTATGATATATCTAAAACCGGAACTAATTTTGAGAGAGATGGTTTTAATGAGATGATGCAGGACATCAAAGAGGGAAATATTGACTGTGTTATTGTTAAAGATCTTTCTAGGCTTGGAAGAAATTATGTAGAGGCGGGAAGCTATATTGAAAGAGTGTTCCCATTCTTTAATGTGCGTTTTATTTCGGTGAATGATCATTATGATTCGTTCAGAGATGACATAAGTCTGCTGATCAGCATGTCAAACGTGTATAATGAGTTTTATTCCAGAGATTTGGCAAAGAAAATAAGAAGTTCATACCGGACGAGCTGGGCAAATGGCGAATTTCCTTCCGGTCAGATGGCTTATGGTTATGAAAAAGACAAGGATAATCCTCATCAGCTGATTCCAGATCCAGTAGCAGCACCAGTGGTGAAAAAGATATTTCAGTATTTTATTGATGGAATGACTTATGCTGAGATTGCCCGGAAATTAAATGCGGATGGGTATCTCTGCCCGAAAGCCTACAAGCTGGATAAAGCAGGAAAAGCAAATGAAAAGTCAGCGGCATGGACATGGAGTGGAGGAACAGTCCACAAAATCCTTGAGAATCAATATTATGCCGGTGATAGTGTGCATAATCAGTTTACCAATGATTCCTGGGCTGCACAGAGACAGAAAATGAATCAGAAAGAAGAATGGATCATTATCAAAAATACCCATGAGGCACTTGTGAGCAGAAAGGATTTTGATGAGGTACAGGAAAAGATTGGTCATATCGTAAAGCGGGTTAATGAAGCTCGTAAATCAAATGGCAATAATGTAAGAGACTTCAACTTTTTCAAGCAGAAAATTGTATGTGCAGACTGTGGAAAAACCATGTATTTATATGGGAAAACAAAAGGCAATCATCGTAGGTTTTACTGTGGAAATAATAAGCTCCACGGGAAGTGTACGCCACATTCTATCACTGATTTGGAAGTGAATGATTATGTACTGCGTGTGATACGTGCACATATCAATGTATATGTTGAAAATGTAGATTTGATTCGGCGGTTGAATCAAAGACAGGAAAGCATTAAAAAATATGATGTGTTTAACAGGGAAATCAAGAAATGCCGGAAAGAACTGGAAAAAGTGGCAGTACACCGGGAAAGATTGTTTGAGGATTATGTGTGCCGTATTATTGATGCAGAGCAGTATGAAACATTTTCAAAGCAGGATGCGGAAACAGAAAAAGAGATCCAGAATAACATGGAAATTTTATTAAAGCATCAGGTTGGATATGAAAAAAATTTTCACACAGAGGAAGAATGGGAAACATTGATCAATAAATACCGCAATACGAGAACGCTGACAAAGGAAATGGTCAATGCTTTTGTAGAAAAAATCGAAATACATGAAAGCGGTTCTATTACGGTACGTTTGGTGTATGATGATATGTTGGAAGAATTAAGAAAATATGCAAAAGAACGGGAGGCTGAGTTATGCCAGTAACAGAATGTATCGCTGTTTATATCAGACTTTCGTCGGAGGATAATGATGTAGATGGCAGTATAAAAGCCGAAAGTAACAGTGTCAGTGCACAGAGAATGCTGATAAACGAATTTATCAAAAAACAGGACGAATTTACTAACTGTCCAGTAGTTGAATATGTAGACGATGGGTACAGTGGTACAAACTTTAACCGTCCTGGCTTTCAGAGGATGATGGAAGATGCAAAAACAGGACGTATAAAAAGTATTGTTATAAAGGACTTTTCAAGATTTGGAAGAGATTATCTGGAAGTGGGGAATTATCTGGAAAAAATCCTGCCAGTCCTTGGTATTCGAATTATCTCAATTAACGATGGCTTTGACAGTATCAATTCCTCTGGTTTTACTGGAGGAATGAGCGTAGCGTTAAAAAATATGCTGAATGCAATGTACAGCAGAGATTTGTCCAGAAAAGTTCGTTCTGCTATGAAAACACATGCTAAAAACGGTGAATATATGCCGGCTTTTCCCAAATATGGATATATTAAAGATCCAGAAGATAAGCATCATCTGGTTATAGACCCAGAAGCGGCTGAAATAGTGAAACTGATATTCACAATGGCGGCAGATGGGAAAACAAAAGGACAGATAGCAAAATATCTGAACGAAACCCATGTGCTTACATGCCGGGAGTATATGTGCAGAAAAGGTATAAAAATGCACAGAGAAAACGAAAAAGAAAAGAAACTCTGGTCAGTCACAACAATCTCAGATATGCTCAAAAATGAAGTGTATCTTGGGAAAATTATTTGGAATAAAAAGAGAGTGGCAAGAACAGGAAGCAATAAATTGGTTTCCAATGATAAAGAAGAGTGGATTGTTGTAGAAAATGCACATGAACCAATTATATCCGATGAATTATTCCAGAAAGCAAATGAAAAAGCATTTACTAACCAGAAAAGAGTTCTTACAAAAAGAGGAGTAGCCTGCCCTATTTTCTTTTGTCCGACCTGTGGAAGAAGACTTGGTTTTACCAGCAGAGAGACTGGGTATCGCTGTATGCAGGCACATATCAGCGGTCTTAGTGGGTGTGCGGAAAGTAAAATGGACAGGAAAGAAGCAGAAGAAACAGTACTGGATGCAGCCATAAATATGGCACAACTCATTTCGGAAAATCTTGAGAAAAAGAAAAGTGAATGGCATAAAACAATTTTGAAAGAAGAAAATATCGCAACACTGGAAAGTGAAAAAAAGCGACTCTCGTCAAGAAAAATGAAACTGTATTCTGATTATCGTTCAGAAGTGTTGGACAAGGAAGGGTATATGGAAGAACTGGAAAAAACGACTTCCCGTATTTCAGAAATCACTTTGCAGATAGCAGAATTGGAGAATGAGATTGCAGTAGCGAAGAAAAAATGTGATGAAGCAACAGAAAAAGAAATGGAAGTAAATGAGATTGCAGCATTGCAGGATTTTGACAAAATACAGCTGTCAAAGATTATTGAGAAAGTCTTTATTTATGAACCAGGTCGTATGGAGATAAGCTGGAAGATGGATGACATTTTCTACAAAGAAGAAAAAGCATAAACGGAATAAGATTGTTCGCAGGAGCATCACTGGATGAAAACAGTGGTGCTTTTTGCGAATTAAAAGCAAATTTTTTTTAGACTTATATTGACAAAAGCAGAACTTCTGGCATTGAGTCTTTCAGACTTTGATATGAGTGGTAATCTTTTGCATATCAATAAGACTTATAA
The DNA here is from genome assembly GCF_027663865.1 of Coprococcus sp. AF99-45. Taxonomy (NCBI): domain Bacteria; kingdom Bacillati; phylum Bacillota; class Clostridia; order Lachnospirales; family Lachnospiraceae; genus Coprococcus; species Coprococcus sp. AF99-45. Next base: position 44,285 of record NZ_JAQDGZ010000007.1, on the reverse strand, counting down.
CCGGATCAGGAAAAGAGATGTGATTGATACTCCAAAAACAGAAAATTCAGTCCGTACCATTGATATTCCTAATTTTCTTAAAGAAGAGGTGCAGAAGTATGCGAAAAAACATTATGGATTTCCGGAAGATCAGAGGTTGTTTCCGATTGTAGCGAGAACACTGCAGAAACGTCTCAAGAAATATGAAGCATTGACTGGTGTAAAACCAATCAGAGTGCATGATATCCGGCACAGTCATGTGGCATATCTAATCTATCAGGGAGTAGAACCACTGATTATCAAGGAAAGGCTGGGGCACAAAGACATTCAGATGACATTGAACACTTATGGGCATCTGTACCCGTCACAGCAGAAAAAAGTAGCTGAGATGCTGGACAACAAACGTTAATACGGAGGAAGAAGTAAATGAAAACAAAGAAAGTAGTCGGAAAAATATTTGATGCAATTAACTACAGTAAGAAGTTGAAGATAAGTTCCATTTTACCAGATCGAGATTCAGATTATGTGATTCTTCTTGAATTAGAGGACGGAAGCAAATTTGAAATTATCATTATTCCTACAAGGAGATTTGTGTAAGGAGCAAAAGCTATGACTACTGACAGACAAAAAGAAAAAGCCCAGACAAAATATCTGAGCAAGTTCTCTGATAATCAGATTCACTGATATACCATCTTGGCAGATTAAGTATATCACGAATTGAAAGATACAACAATTCCCGGAGATCTGTTCATCAGAGACTTGCCCGGATGGGCAGGAGGTAGAAGTGACATTATTTGAACAGCTAAAAGAATGTGTGACAGCGAGACAGGCTGCGGAGCATTACGGGATTAAAGTAAAAAGAAATGGAATGGCGTGTTGTCCGTTTCATAAAGACCGACACCCAAGTATGAAGGCAGATAAAATGTATCATTGCTTTGCATGTGGAGTGGGCGGTGATGCAATAGATTTTACAGCAAAGTTATTTGGAATATCACAGTATGAAGCCGCAAAAAAGCTGGTAGAAGATTTTGGACTGGATATAAAAGTCGAAGACAGAAACAAATACAAAAGGACGCACCAAAGCAGGAATACTTTGATATCAAAGAAACCTAAAGTTGTGATGATCAGAGAAAAACTGGAGCAGTGGTTGAAACATGCAACAGACGTGCTGATTAGATATCTGAAATGGATTCAATTCTGGAAAGAGTTTTACAAACCAGAACCGGAAGAAGAGTGGCACGAATTATTTACGGAGGCATTGGCAAATGAAAGAAAGATAAATGACTATCTGGACGTGCTGATGTTTGGAACGGGAGAAGAAATTGTAGAGTTTTTCAAGATAAAGAGAAGGGAGGTTGAAAAAATTGAAGAAAGAATTAACGAATATCAGCGAGAAGTCCTTGATGGAATTAGAAGATATTGTGAATGAGGAGATGCTTACAGTAGAAGATGTTAATGAAATGCTGGAGCATACGGATAAAGGAAGAACAAAGCAGACAATCAGAAATTGTGTAACCGTACTTCAAAATGATCCGGTATTGAAAAAAGCGATTAAACGAAATGAACTTTCTGGAAGAATGGACATTGTGAAAGAGGTGCCTTGGGAACGGAGAAGCGAGAGCCTCACAGTGACAGATACGGACGATAGTAATCTAAAGATGTATCTGGAAGATAATTATGAGATTACTAGTGAACGAGTAATAAAAAAAGGGGTAGATATTGTTTCCAATGAAAATAAGTATCATCCGATTCGAGATTATCTGGAGAGCCTAATGTGGGATGGCGTTCCACGTATTGAGAATTTACTTCCACGGTTTCTTGGAGCTGAAAAGAACAGTTATACGACTGGCGTGATGAAAATGCATATGCTGGCAGCAATATCCAGGATATATGAACCAGGAATAAAGTATGATATTATGCTTTGCCTGGTAGGAAGTCAGGGAGCCGGAAAATCTACATTTTTTAAATATCTGGCAATAAATGACGATTGGTTCAGTGACAATCTGGATCACCTGGATGATGAAAATATTTATCGGAAATTACAGAACCATTGGATTATAGAGATGGGAGAAATGAAAGCAACTGTTACTGCAAAGAACATTGAACAGATAAAATCGTTTCTAAGCAGACAGAAAGAAACTTACAAAGTTCCTTATGAGGTTTATCCAGAGGACAGACCACGACAGTGTGTATTTTGTGGAACATCGAATGACCTAAATTTTCTTCCATTGGATAGAACCGGAAACAGGAGATTTGCCCCAGTTATGACAGATATAACAAAAGCAAAAGTTCATATTCTAGACAATGAAGAAGAGAGCAGAGCTTATATTGTACAGGCATGGGCAGAGGCTATGGTGCTTTATCAACAGGGAAATGTATACCTCAGTTTTACAAAAGAGATTGAGGAAGAAGCGAAGAAACTGCAGAAAGAATTTATGCCGGAAGATACAAATGCAGGAATTATCCAGGCGTTTCTTGATGACTATGAAGACGATTATGTATGTACAAAGCTTTTGTTTGATGATGCACTGCATCGGACAGGTGAGATGAAACAATGGGAAAGCAAAGAAATCGCAAATATTATGAATAATGCAATAGAAGGATGGAAACAACACGGTACTCACCGTTTTGGAAAGGAATATGGCATCCAGCGGTCATGGAAACGAATAGAAGGTATTGAGAAAAAAGACAAAGACGGATTCATGGAAGTACCGGAACAGTTGGAGATACCGTTTGAGTAAAGATTATTGTAAACGATGTAAACGGAACTTGAAGGAAAAACTTAAAAAGTTAACTTTTAAAATCTTTTGAGCCCCGTTTACAAATTCCGTTTACAGACTGGAAAGGAGCAGGAAATGATGAAACAGGGAAGATTAGGATATAACAGCAGTAATGGAAGATATGGATTATTATCATCAGACTTATGGATTGATACAGGATTTCACTGCGGAGAAGGACTGGAAGTGCTGGTAGATGATGAATGGGTACAGACCAGAATGGAGATGAATCTGGCAAGAGAATGGTATCTGGTGGGAACGCCTTATTGTGGAGATTTGGAATATGTGCAGGCGAGGATACCAGAATAAACAGATCTATGATCCACTTCGGTCGGTGCAGAACAGACGTCCATAAGGACGTTATGCCCCCGGCAGGGCGCAAGGGGACTTTTGATGGACGGTACGCTGTCGAAAGTGCTTTTGCGTTACTTTTGACAAAAGTAACAAAAGAGGGGCTTGTCCCCGATACTTCTCGAACTACTAAGGTTCGAGAAGATTCCTAAATTATCGTATCCGGTGAAAGTTTCTTAAATATCGCCATGTCTGGCGTAAATAAAAATCATGAGCCATATCTGGCACTCAAACAGAAAAGAGGTGAGAAAATTTATGATGAAACGAACAATCAGTGGCATGATCGGAGCCGGTTCACTGGCTCATAACAGACGGGATTTTGTAGCAGAAAATGTAGATCCGGACAGAGTACAACTGAACATTTGTTATAAGAATGAGAATCTGAAGGAAGTTTATAAAGAGCTGTTTGACGATGCGGTTGAGAGATATAATGTCGGGAAAAGAAAGGACCGGAAAATTGCAAATTATTATGAAAAAATCCGACAGGGCAAACAGGAGAAGTTATTTCATGAAGTGATATTCCAGATTGGTAATTGTGAGGATATGGCAGTGGGAACGTCAGAAGGAAATCTGGCTGTAAAGGTACTGGGCGAATATGTGAAAGACTTCCAGAAACGGAATCCGACACTTCGGGTATTTAGCTGCTATCTGCATCAGGACGAAGCTACTCCGCATCTGCATCTTGACCTTGTTCCTTATGTCACCAACTGGAAGGGAAAAGGCACGGATACCAGAGTTTCACTGAAACAGGCATTGAAAAGTCTTGGATGTCAAGGTGGAAATAAGCATGATACAGAACTGAACCAGTGGATAAATTATGAAAAAGAAGTGCTGGCAGAAATTGCAATGCAGCATGGAATTGAATGGGAGCAGAAAGGTACACATGAAGAGCATCTGGATGTTTACAATTTCAAAAAGAAAGAACGTAAGAAGGAAGTGCATGAACTGGAACAGGAAAAAGAAAATCTGACAGCAGAGAATGAAGGCCTGACTTCTCAGATTGCGGACGCAAGGGCAGATATTAAACTACTGGAAGAAGAAAAAATTCAGTTCCAGAAAGATAAAGAGATAGCGGAAAAACGTGCGGAGAAAGCAGAAACGGAATTGAAAAAACTGGAGGACAGAAGAGAATTCCTGCAACCAGTGATGGATAATGTCAGTAAGGAAATAAAAGAATATGGAATGATCAAAACATTTTTGCCGGAAGCTACAGCATTGGAACGTGCGGTAACTTATCGGGATAAGAAAATAAAACCCTTGTTCATTGAAATGAAGAATAAAATTGGTGCGATGGCTGCACAGGTTAAAGAACTTACCAGAGAAAGAGATAAGTGGAAAAGTAAGTTTCAGAAGAAAAAGCAGGAGCACGAGAACACTAAAAAGGAACTGGCAGAAGTTCAGAAGGATTATCAGAAATTATCCGGTGAGAAAGAAATTCTGCAGGGAATTGCAGACAGATATAACCGACTTTTACGCATGTTGGGTAAAGATATGGTAGAACGACTGGTGCAGGACGATATCCGGATGCAGGCGGAACTTGAAGCGAAAAAGCAGAAAGAACAAATGCCGAAAAAAATAAGTGATCGCATACCATGGGCGAAAGAACGAAGTGAAGAATACAATGCACAGATAAAAAAGAACAAAGCAAAATACAGAGGAATGGAGTTGTAAGAATATGAAGAAACAGATTTATGATGAAAAGAACGGACTGAGCTACACATTGCATGGAGATTATTATCTGCCGGATCTGGAAATCAATGAGGAAGAACCTACATATGGGAAATATGGAATAATGCGAAAACAGTTTCTGAAGGAACACAGGAGTGCCAGGTATCAATATCTGGTACTGACCGGAAAACTGACGGAGCATCTGAATCAGGTCGATAAAGAAGCAAGAGAAAAAGTCGAGATGCTGGTGGAACAGATGGCTGAACAGTGGGGCGTGACAGAAGAACTGAAGATGCAGGATCAGATGGAATGGGTGCGGAGGATGAACAATATTAAGAATGTTGCGGAAGAAATGGTAGAGAAGGGATTTCTATATAAATAAATACAAAATATCGCTAATAGCGATAAAATATCTTGACATAAAATGAGAAGTTGGGTATAATGAAACTACTTTAACGAAGGTATATCCATCCAGAAGATGTAATGTGAGCAGAAATGCTTGGAAGGTTGGACGACCTTAAATTAAACCCGGGCAATGTCGTAATGGTCTAGGAAGAGTAGATGATCTACTGTGATGCCAAGTAAATGTGTTACTGTGATACGAGGTTGCTACGTCTTAAGCGTGTGGATGGAACACGCTTTAATGATAGATTAGTCAGTGATTTGAAAAACTACCTTATTCATAATTCCTTTCTTGGATGGCGTCTTTGTTTACAAAGATGAGAAAGGAGGCAAAAGATATGTTTTGCAGAAAAGTTAAAGCGTTTTTCAAATCCGGTATTGAGAATGTTGTTGCATTTTGTAAGAAACATAAAAGTACAATTGCTAGATTGGCTGGTAAGTTTGTTATCTATGTATGCAAAACAGTTATCGAATATTTATTAGATAACTACTCTTAATACCAACTAATCTATTTTTTTATTTACAGAAATGGAAGAGGATACAATGGGTGAAGCATTAAGATTGTTAAGAATATTTAATGGATATAAATCAGCAGAATTAGCAAAAAAACTGGAATTATCACAGAGCTATGTGTCAGAATTGGAAAATGGGAAAAAACAGCCTACGATGGAGGTTTTAGACAAATATGCGAAAGTGTTTGAAATGAAAAAATCAACATTAATGCTATTTGCGGAATCTTTAGAAGGTGAAGAAATAAAAAATGATAAAAAACAAAGAATTGCTCGTGCCGGAATGAAATTACTTAAAATATTGGAAAAGGTAGGGGAATTTGAAGATGAGTAAAACATACCCTATAGAATTTAGTCCATTGTATAGAATGAGAAACAGAAGAAAGTTGGCTAGAATACTAAAGCTGGATGAAAAATATTTTAAGCAAAATCATACATACAAATATAATCATTTTTCGGAACCAAAATCTAATGGTATTGGAACTCGAAATTTCATGGTCCCGGAAAAAGAATTAAAAAGTATTCAAAAAAGAATTTGTAAATTAATGAGTAGGATAAAAACACCTGAGTGGGTAATATCTGGAAAAAAGAAACATAGTTATATTTCAAATGCCCGAAATCATTGTAGAAATTATAATGTGAAAACAATGGATATTTCACAATTTTATGATTCGGCAAAAAGAAAATATGTATACAGTATGTTTAAAGAAAAGTTTTTAATGGCAGATGATATCGCTTGGATTATGACAGATCTAGTCATGTGTGGAGGAACGTTACCTACAGGAAGTCCAACGAGCCAACTTGTGGTATACTGGTCTTATAGTGATATGTTTGAAAATATATATGAAATTGCACGAAAATATAAATGTGAGTTTACGTTGTATGTGGATGATATGACTTTTTCATCGAATATTGGTATATCAAAACAGTTGAGAAAAGATGTTGAAGAACTTTTGAATAGTTATTGTTTACATGCAAAGGCAAAAAAAGATCATTACTATCAAAACAATGCATTTAAGAAAGTGACAGGAGTAGGAATAAAAAAAGGAAAATTGCTTGTTCCAAATCAAAAAAGATATGAGATTATTGAAATGTATAAAACCTGCTTGAAGAATAAGGATATAGTTGAGATTGAAAAGCTAAGAGGGTTGCTTATTTCTGCCAGACAAATAGAACCTGATATATTTCCGGAAATTTATAGATTTGTAGAAAAATATAAAGATGATTTAAACTTGTTGGCGAGAAATCGTTATTATCGCAACATGAGAAAAAGGGGAAAAGTTCAAAGGCGTGAAGACGTAGCTTTGGTTTAGAAATAAAATAGATAGGTGGAAGTTGATGTTAGAACAAATTGTGGAGAAAACTAATCAATATATTGAAGAAATGCCAAAAAAAGAGAGAAAAAAATACGGACAGTTCTTTACGAGCATTGAAACAGCTAGATATATGGCTGGATTATTTGTTATACCGGAGCAGACTACAGTAACGTTACTAGATGCTGGTGCGGGATCCGGAATTTTAACATGTGCCATGATCGAACGTTTAGATAAAATAGAGGATATTAAAGAGATTATTGTAACCTGTTATGAGAACGATGAGAATGTATTACCATTGTTGCAGGAAAATCTTCTTTATATGCAGAAATGTTCAAGTAAAAAAATAGATATAAAAATTATAACTGAGAATTATATAACCAGCCAGTATCTCGATTTTAATCATATGTTAGGTGGAAATTGGAATCCGGAAAAATATGACATAGTGATTGGAAATCCCCCGTATATGAAAATATCAAAGGATGCTCCGGAAGCGACAGCAATGCCGTCAGTTTGTTATGGAGCGCCTAATATGTATTTCATTTTTGCGGCAATGGGATTATTTAACCTAAAAGATGCTGGGGAAATGGTTTATATAATTCCAAGGTCATGGACATCAGGAGCTTATTTTAAGAGATTCAGAGAATATTTTTTGTCAGAAGGAAAGATCATTCATATACATTTGTTTGGTAGCAGAAATAAAGTATTTGATAAAGAAAATGTTTTACAGGAAACTATTATAGTAAAAGTTAAAAAGACAAAGGTGCAGCCAGATAATGTTACTATTACATCTACGCATACAAATAAGGATTTTGACCAGTGTACCACATTAGTAGTTCCATATAATCTTGTTGTTTCTGGAAAAGAATTATATGTATATTTGGTTACAAATGAAGAAGAAGTTTCAGTATTGAAGAAGTTGCATCAGTGGGATAAAACGCTTCCGGATATAGGATTAAAAATGAAAACAGGATTGACTGTTGATTTCAGAAATCGAGATATTTTACGAGACGATGTAGAAGAGGGGGCGATACCTTTATTTTATTCACAACATATAAAAGATGGTGTAGTCCAGTTTCCTATTAAAAAGGAGCATGAATATGTTGTGACAGAGCAGAAGGGTTTAATGCAGGATAATCACAACTATTTGTTTGTAAAGAGATTCACAGCTAAGGAAGAACCGAGAAGATTGCAGTGTGGTGTATATTTGTCGAAAAAATTCCCACAGTATTCAAAGATAAGTACACAAAATAAGATTAATTTTATTGATGGGCTACTTACAAATATGTCTGAGTGCTTGGTGTATGGTTTGTATGTGCTGTTTAATTCAACAATTTATGATGAATATTACCGGATTTTGAATGGTTCAACGCAGGTTAATTCAACTGAAATTAATGCAATGCCAGTTCCTGATATTAATATTATTCAGGAAATGGGAAGGAAAATAATGAAAAGCAAAGATATGTCAGAAAAAAATTGTAATATGATATTGGAGGGGTACTGTGGATAAGATTGAAGAAGCACGCGAAATATTGAAATTTGTAGGAATGCCAAAAGCACAGCAGGCAGATATATGTTGTTATGTTTTATTAGCGATGGCTGGAATAAAACCAGATATGTCATGGAGAAATGCAACAAATGAGTGGATTAGAATTCATGATATTATTCAGTTTACAAATTCAAATTATGGAAGCACTTACGCAGAAAATAGTAGAGAAACATTTAGAAAGCAAGCATTACACAGATTTAGAACAGCAGCATTAGTAGAAGATAATGGGAAAGCAACGAATAGTCCAAATTATCGTTATCGCTTAACTAATGAAACATTGGAATTGTTGAAACACTATCAAAGCGTTGGCTGGAACGAAATATCATCGAGATATATGATGTACCATGAAAGACTAGTTGACATTTATGCATCGAAAAAGGAAATGAAGATGATGCCTGTGAAAATAAATGGGGATGATTTTAAGTTTTCGCCGGGGAAACATAATGAACTACAGAAAGCAATTATAGAGGAGTTTGCACCGAGATTCGCTGAGAATGCAGAGTGTCTATATGTAGGAGATACGATAGAGAAAGATTTAGTGAAAAATATAGATAAACTGAAGAAATTGGGCTTTGAGATTACACTTCATGATAAAATGCCGGATGTCGTATTGTACAGGGAAGACAAAAATTGGATTTATTTTATTGAGTCAGTGACTTCAGTAGGTCCAATGGATCCAAAACGTATTCTGGAAATTACAGAAATGACAAAAGATGTAACCGCTGGAAAAATATTTGTTACGGCATTTTTGGATTTTAAAACGTATAAAAAGTTTTCGGAAGAGTTGGCATGGGATACAGAAGTATGGATAGCTGAAATGCCAGAGCATATGATACATTTGAATGGCGACAAATTTATGGGACCGAGATAAGGAGGAGAATAGATGTTACAAGATGAAATTAAAAAGAAATCAAGCGAAATATATAAGGAATCTTATCAAATGTCGATAGGGGAATTAGCAAATTTATATAGGGATGAAGAAATAGATGTTCATCCAGAATTCCAGAGATTATACAGATGGTCTGATTATCAAAAAACAAAATTGATTGAATCAGTTATGTTGAATATACCTATTCCTCAAATTTATGTGAGTCAAAATGAGGAAGGAGTTTGGGATGTAATAGATGGTGTACAAAGATTATCTACTATTTTTCAATTTATGGGGATATTAAAAGATGATGAAGGGAAAAAAATTGAGCCATTAACTTTATTAGGAACTAAAGATTTGCCTTCGTTTGAGGGTATGAAATGGAAAAATAAAGAAAATAAGGATTTGGAGTTTACACGTGAACAACAGTTAGAATTTAAAAGATCACGTATAGATGTAACAATATTAAAGAAAGCAAGTGACTCAAAGGCAAAGTACGAATTGTTTCAGCGTTTAAATACGGGTGGCGCTTTTTTAAGTGATCAAGAAGTTAGAAATTGCCTGATTATTATGGAAAATAGAGAATTTTATAAATTTATTTGCCAGTTGGATAAACTGGAAAGCTATAGAAATTGTATTTCAATAAGTGATAGAAAAGCTGATGAACAATTTAGAATGGAATTGGTTGTTAGGTTATTAGTTGCACTTAATATTGAGTGGGAGAGAAGCAAAGGTTATAGAGAAATGTCAGAGTTATTGGATCAGGAAATATTACTATTATGTGATAATAAAGAATTAGATTTGGATTTAATAACTGAGAAGTTTAAAAAAACATTTGCCTTATTAAGTACAGCGTTAGGAGAAAATACTTTTAAAAAGTATAGAAAAACAGATGATAGATTTGTTGGAGCATTTTTGACGTCTGCGTATGAAGTGATTTCAATAGGAGTGTACACAAATATAGATACAATATTAGAAATGGAAAATCCGATAAAATGGATTAATGAAAAAGTGAAAAATATGTATGAAGAAGGTGTGTACATAGACAACTTAACACCAGGAACAAAAGTAATATCACGTTATAGAGCATTATCAGAATGGGGGAAAGAGTATTTTAAGAAATGAAAATTCGTACAATAGATGAACTACAAGATTATGTTGATAAAGAAATGTCTTGGAGAAGAAAGGAATTATCGGCAATAAAAAGTAATATTTTTGTGGCAAAAGAATTTGCAAAAAATACTGCTTTAAGATCTGGAATTGCAATACTCTATGCTCATTGGGAAGGAATGATAAAAAATATTGCAACAGCATATTTGTCATTTGTAGCAAATCAGAGATTACAGTATAAAGAACTAAAGAATAATTTTTGGTCAATAGCTGTAAAAAATGATTTGTTAGGATTTGATGAGACTAGAAAATCTTCAAGACATAATAAAATTATAAAGAATATTAGAAATATGGAAGATAAAAGGGCTCATATACCATACGAAGATGTAATAAAAACAAAAAGTAATTTAAATTCAGATGTTTTTATAGAAATAATGGAAACAATAGGTTTGGATTATTCTCAATATGAAGGGAATTTTAAGCTATTGGATGAAGTATTACTGAAGATGAGAAATGAAATTGCACATGGAGAAAAACCGGAATACATTGATTTGGATCAAGATAGATTTAATGAAGTCTATGATAAGATTGTAGATATGATGAATATGTTTTCAATACAAATAATGAATGCAGCGTGTTTGAAGGAATATAAACAGAAATTAAATTAAGTATAAGCTGTGTTGTGATAACACCATGATAACAAAATCCCCAAAAATCATACGGACACAACGGAAAATCCGGAGTTTCCCCCACGAATCAAACGAAAAACCACCATTTGCACACCGCAATACACCAGTCTGATATCGTGAAGGTGGACGTACTGTAGGATCAGGACGTGTTGCTACAATTATCGAGTAGTACAATCTGAATATAGATTTGATATCGTAACATAGCGTTGTGTCCAAAGGTAAGATACCCGTAGAACTTCGGTTCTACGGGGTTTTCTGTTGGCTGGGAATATATAAAAGAGTGGGAGATAATAACGAGCAGCATAGAAAAACGGGTGCCGGGAGAGTGACCTGACAACCGTTTGTGATAACAAAATATATAATTTTCGCTTTTTAATACCAGGCAGACATTCCTTCTTTTAAAATTTCCCCGGAATTATAACTTTCTATGATTTTACTGATAGCATGATCTGCAAAAAAAGTTTTTGTAAGCGCAGTTGTTGCTGAAGGCCATTCTTCTTCGGTTAAAAGTGGAAGTCCTTCTTCTTTTCTCGTTTCATTAATAGAATTTCTGAGTTCATTTTGCTCATCTACAGTAACAATATGGGAAAAATCATCATGTGCCATTTTCTGAATTTCTACAGTTTCATTTAATTTGTCAATTAGTATAATTCCATACATTTCATCTTCATTACCATTTGGAAAATACCAATAAGTAAGATATTGACCAGTTTCTTCAATTAATCTAAAAGTAACCATTTCGTCACACTTTCTATATATACTAAAACTAAGTTAGATCATAAACTCTGACAGTATTGCCCTCGGTACCTTTTTTAACGATAGTATGACAACCTATCGTAGTTCCCATAGCACGCAGTTTCCATTCGTCCTGGGTAGCGTTTAGCTTATCTAGTTCTTCCTGTCTTTTATCTTCATTTTCGATAGCTAATATTTCAGCTTTTTCCTTTTCATAGACATTTTTAAATTGACACCATTTCCTGAAAAAGTCCTGCATTGTAGGATTATCGAACGTCAGTGAAACCTTCTGATCAGGTGTCTCGGCAAGTGAGAGATTCACTGAATCATCAATAGAAAACAACAGGGAGAGTACATCTCCGACTGTTTCAATATTAAAATCCAGAAAAACACTTACATTTAATCCCAATGCAGTTGCTATCTTTTCTAACTGATCCGGTTTTGGATTCCGGATTCCCAGTTCATATTTTCTGATCGTTCCTACGTTAATGCCGGACAGCTCGGCTAACTGTATCTGACTGTATCCTCTAAATTCCCGGGATGCCCGGATTTTTTTACCAACCATAATGCTGCCTCATTAATAAGATTTGTGGCTCTATTCTAGCACAAAAGTGAATGGCACGAAAGAGGTTGATTTTCGCAGAGTATGAAAATATAGAATGGATTATAAAAATAAAATTCGCAAAAGGTTATTGACAAAGTCACAAAAGTGAATCGTAGTATAAAACATCAAAAGAGTCATAAAAGTGACTGGAAAGGAGCAGAAAATGACGAAACAGGGAAGATTAGGATATAACAGCCGCAATGGAAGATATGGATTATTAGCATCAGACTTATGGGTTGATACAGGCTTCCACTGGGGGGAAGGACTGGAAGTGCTGCTAGATGATGAATGGGTACAGACCAGAATGGAGATGAATCGGGCAAGAGAATGGTATCTGGTGGGGACACCTTATTGTGGAAATCTGGAATATGTGCAGGCAAGGATATCTGGATAAATAGATCTATGATCTGCTTCGGTCGGTGCAAAGCAGACGTCCACCGGACGTTATGCTCCCGGCAGGGCGCAAGGGGACTTTTATGGACGGTACGGCTGTCGAAAGAGAACATACCGACAGGAACAAAGGCATTAGCAATGAAGTACGAGAAAAGAGGTATCAAGAGTATGTGCGGGGATAGGTGGAATACTTCAGGCTCGCAGATATGAAAGAGCTCCTCCGAAAAACGAATGAATGGGCAAGGCGGAGAATCCGAGCGGTCTATTGGAAACAGTGGAAGAAAATCAAAACGAAATACCGAATGCTGAAAGCACTAGGTTTAGAGGATTGGAAAGCCAAGGAACTAGCCAATAGTAGAAAAGGTTATTGGAAAATGACGAAAGTCTTGAACCAAATCTTTTAAAAAAAATAATAGCCAAGCTGGGATATACATCCATACTCGACTATTATCTAATAATCTGTGAAAACTAAAGAACCGCCGTATACGGAACCGTACGTACGGTGGTGTGGGAGGACGGTAAATAAAATAATTATTTACCTCCTACCTGATTATGTTTGTGTATAAGAAAAACTGCTAGTAGCAGTTTTTTTGTAGTTTATAGTTTTTGGAAAATAATAAAAAATTAACCATGCTAAAAATGACCAAAATTCATTTTTTAATTATGAAATTATTGTGACTATTTGATATTGACCATTAGTCATTTTTTTGTATAATATTCTATAGAATAAAAATGTAAAGACAGGGAGATGATTATTGTGGTCAAAGCGGGAAAATGGATAGCAAAACACAGATTTATAATTTTGTTACTGGGGATACTGCTTTTGATTCCGTCATTTATTGGAATGGCGAAGACAAGAATTAACTACGACTTGCTCAGTTACCTTCCGGAATCACTGGAAACAGTAGAAGGACAGGACGTTATGGTGGATGAATATGGTATGGGTGCATTCGCCATGGTTGTTGTAGAGGATACGGACATGAAAGATATCCAGAAGCTGGCAGATCAGTTTAATAAGGTTGATCATGTCGAAAAAGTATTATGGTATGGTGATGTGGCAGATCTTTCACTGCCGGTAGAGATGATTCCATCCGATTTGAGAAAAGCCTTCTACAACGGAGATGCGACACTGATGCTCGCATTATTTGACAATACGACTTCATCTGACGAAGCAATGAATGCAGTCGGTGAGATGCGTAAGATTGCCAGCAAACAGTGTTTTATTGCAGGTATGACAGGTGTTGTAGCCGATATCAAGAATGTAGCAATGAAAGAAGTCCCGATTTATGTTGTAATTGCGGCAATTCTTTCTTTTCTGGTGCTGGAAATTACCGGAGAATCCTTCCTGGTACCGATTTTTTTCCTAATCAGTATAGGTGTAGCGATTGTATATAATCTGGGAAGTAACATTTTCCTTGGCGAGATCTGTTACATTACAAAAGCGCTGACGGCGGTATTGCAGCTGGGGGTTACGATGGATTACTCCATTTTCCTGCTGAATAGCTACGAAGAGAACAAGCGCCGTTTCCCGGGAGATAAGAACCGTGCGATGGGACATGCGATTTCTAATACATTCAAATCCATTGTAGGAAGTTCTGTCACCACAGTAGCAGGATTTGTAGCTCTTTGTGTTATGACATTTGCACTTGGTCGAGATCTTGGTATTGTTATGGCAAAAGGTGTTATCATTGGAGTGCTTTGTTGTGTAACAATCCTTCCGGCAATGATTCTTATCTTTGATAAACCGATTGAAAAAACCAAGCATAAACCGCTGATCAAGAGCATGGATAAGGTTTCAGCATTTATCACCAAACATTACAAAGTATGGATCGTTGCTTTCCTGATCTTGCTTATTCCTGCTATTTATGGCAATAATCATACAAAAATTTATTATAATATTGCACAGTCACTTCCACAGTCACTTCCATCAAATGTGGCAAACAGTGAACTGAAAGATGACTTTGATATGAGTACAATGCATATAGTTATGGTAGATAAAGACATGGATGCCAAAGAGAAAAAGGCAATGATGAGTGAAATTGATGATGTCAAAGGTGTAAAATGGACACTTGGACTTAACTCCATCGTTGGATCTTCTATTCCGGAATCGATGATCCCGGATGATGTAAAGAGTATGCTTCAGGGTAAGGATACCGAGTTGATGTTTGTATGTACCAAGTATGAGTCTGCAACTCCGCAGGTCAACAAACAGATCAAACAGATTGATAAGATTGTAAAATCCTATGATAAGTCTGGAATGGTAATCGGTGAAGCACCACTGATGAAAGACCTGCAGGATGTAACAGATATCGATCTGACAAGGGTTAACGTTATTTCAATCGCAGCAATCTTTATTATCATTTTGCTTATATTTAAATCCATCTCGCTTCCGATCATTCTGGTTTCGGTTATCGAGTTTGCGATTACGATTAATATGGCGATTCCGTTCTATCAGGGCAAGAGTCTTCCGTTTGTTGCAAGTATCGTTATCGGAGCAATCCAGTTGGGAGCAACCGTTGATTATGCAATCCTTATGACGACCAGATATCAGAAAGAACGTATGAAAGGCAAGAGTAAGAAAGAATCTGTTGCGATTGCACACAGAATCAGTATGCCATCGATCATTACTAGTGGATTGAGCTTTTTTGCGGCAACATTTGGTGTGACTTGTTATACACAGGTTGATATGATCGGTTCTATCTGTGAACTTCTTTCAAGGGGAGCGATCATCAGTGTGATCGTAGTACTGACTGTCCTTCCGGCGATGTTCCTGATCTTTGATCCAGTCATCTGCAGAACAACTGCTGGATACAGAGTGAAAAAAGATAAAAGTAAAACAGTTGCAGAGCCGACAGCATAGGCTCTGCTGAAAAGGGAGCAGGCTTAACTGATTGAAATCAGCAAAAAGCCTGTTCCTTTTTGCTGTCATACACTTAGAGAAAAATGGCATCTGAAGAAGCTTTTTGTATGTTGAAAATGGGAAGTAATGGCTGTGTACAGACCTTTCCGGAAAATAGAAGGTTGTTCTTTTGATTAAAATGGTATATACTATCTTAGTGTTACCCCAAAACATTCAAGAAAGGATTACATTTATGAAAATGCAGAAAAAACGAATCGTACAGTGCGGACTTTCTCTGATCTGTGCATTCGGTATCGCGCTGTCGGGGATGTCGGTACATGCAGAAGAGGTGGACAGCCTCGAAGATAAGACCAGTAATCTACAGAGTCAGTTGGAAGGGATCAACCAGGATCTGGTTACGATCAGCAATGAAATCGCTGAGACAGAAGTGAAAATTGAAGAGTCTAATAATGAAGTATTCCGTTTGGAAGCATCGCTCCAGATTTCCCGTAATAACGAGGAAGTACAGTATGCAAACATGAAGACTCGAATTAAGTACATGTATGAAAATGGTTCGGACACACTGCTTTCTATGGTATATGAAGCAAAAAGTATGGGAGAGTTCCTGAACCGTGTAGACTTTATCCAGAATATTACAAAGTACGATAAGGATATGCTGGAGAATATGGTGAAAGTACGTGAAGGTATTGAAGAGCAGGAGGCTGAACTGAAAAGCAGGCAGCAGGAACTGCTTGACCTGCAAAGCCAGCTGGACAGTGAACAGGCAGCGTTGCAGGCAAAAGCAGAAGAGACTTCGACAGACCTTGCCACGGTAAATGCACAGCTTGAGGCGGCACGTGCGGCACAGAAAAAGCAGGAGGAGGAAGCCCAGAGGAAAGCGGATGAGCAGCTGGCAAAAAAGGCACAGGAAGAGACAAAGCAGGCGTCAGCTTCCACCGGAAGTAATACATCTGCGGGCAATAATTCCGGGAACAGCAGTTCAGCGGGGAATAACAGTTCTTCTGGAAATAATAATCCTTCCAACAACAATTCATCGAATAATACTAGTTCCGATTCTTCCAATTCTGGAAGCGGTGGCTATGTGATCCCATCAGGCGGTCTTACCCCGTCAAAGGGAAGGATCTGGTATAATGGACATACCGAGACTTACTATTCTCAGAAGGTACTTCCGGGAGGAGGGCTTGCGATCCCAGGACGCCATATAGCAAGTGACGGAACAATCAGGGATGCCGATGGTTACATTGTTTTGGCAAGTGATGATTACCCGAGAGGAACAGTTGTAGAGACGTCACTTGGTGCTGGAAAAGTATATGATACCGGAAGTGGATCCGGAAATATAGATCTGTATACAGATTGGTAAAAGAAAAGCGGGGCAGTAAAGGACAAACCTTTTACTGCCCCGCTTTTGAATTTAATGGGATATGTATTTTCAGTGAATTGAAAAGGCATATTTTGCTTTGTACTGGAGAAGTCCGGTTACTGTGCTTCGTAGGTTGCCTTAGCGTCACGTATCAGCTTGTCGAATTTATCTGCATCCCATGCAGCACGTCCTGTAAAGAGTCCATGCAGAAGAAACAGAAAGGTATTTACTCACCGGAAGGATGGGCTCACTACAAAGTTACAGGTGAAGCTGCACCGGAAGAATAAAAATGTTATAATTTGTTTATGGAATGAAGTCCTCTTGTGTGTTACAATACAAGAGGACTTTTGTTTTATAGAGAATAGTTGTCGAACGAAAGGGTGAAAACTATTAAAGAAAGGAAAGTGGAAGAGAAAATTACAGTTCGGATGACAGATACATACCTGTTTGACTTTACGTTATATCATACTTATTCGAAACTGGCAGGTTTTCTGACAAATATTCTGGTAGCAGCGATTGCTTTTATGGGAATCATCATGCTGGTTATGGGAAAGATAAAACCCGTGCAGATTATTTTTTATCTGGTAGCAGCGGTTGTGTTTATTGTGTATACACCATTGCTTCTGAAATACCGTTCTAAAAGGCAGGTAAAAAGAATTGAACGTTACCACGTTCCGAATGAAATGACTTTCAATGATGAAGGTATCCAGGTAGAGTTTGCTGATAAAAAAGAAACTTATGAATGGGAACAGATCCAGAAGGTAGTTACAACACCAAAGACAATTGGATTTTATTATGAGACAGAAAAGGAATTGATTGTACCAAAACCGGATTTTGGGGACAAGTTTGTACCGATTTTGACATTGGCAACAAAAAAACTCGGACCGGCCAGAGTACATCTGAGATAGCCTGTTATGTGGAGGGGAAAATGTTACAGGAAAGACGGAATCATATATTACAGAAAGTAACAGAAAATGGAAAAGTAAGAGTTGCGGATTTGAGCCGTGATCTGTCCGGTTAAGGATGTATACAAGATCATTACGGATTCGCAGATCAGCAAAGAGTATATCCGAAAAGCGGAGCATGAACAGATTCCACTTGTGATAGCCGGAAACCGGGAGCAATAATATGATATATGAGAGAATACAAAAGGGGCGCTTTTTAAAGCGCCCTAATCGATTTATAGCAAAAATAGAAATAAATGGAAAAGAAGAAACGGTCCATGTGAAGAACACAGGGAGGTGCGCGGAACTTCTGGTTCCGGGAGCAGAAGTGTTTGTCCGGAAGTCTGAAAGTGCAGGGCGTAAGACTGGCTGGGATCTGATCAGTGTCAGGAAGGCTGACCGGCTGATCAATATGGATTCCCAGGTGACAAACAAAGTGGTGCAGGAATGGATTGAAGCCGGGAGATGGTTCAAGGACGTTAAGATCGTCAGACCGGAAGTTACCTATAAGAATTCCAGGTTTGACCTGTATGTGGAATATGAAGAGAAAAAAGCGTTTATAGAAGTGAAAGGGGTTACGCTGGAAGAAGAAGGCGTGGTAAAGTTTCCGGATGCACCGAGCGAGCGGGCAGTGAAGCATTTAAAAGAGCTGGAAGAAGCGGTGCAGGATGGGTACGAGGCTTATGTATTCTTTGTGGTCCAGATGAAAGGAGTACGTTATTTTACACCAAACAGACGGACTCACAAAGAATTTGCAGATGTTCTTGCAGAAGCAGCGGAAACCGGGGTTCAGGTGATCGCAAAGGACTGTTTTGTAACGGAGGATTCCATTGCAATTGCGGACGAAGTTCCGGTAGTACTTACCAATCCACAGCTCTATGAAGCACCGGAGCTGCTTGTGGAATGGTACAGAGAGCGGAAACGGGATCTGCCATGGAGACATCATGTAAATGCCTATCGGGTATGGGTGTCTGAAATTATGCTACAGCAGACGAGAGTGGAAGCAGTAAAGCCATTTTTTGAGCGTTTCATGACAGAGCTTCCAACGGTAAAAGATCTAGCCGAGGCACCGGAGGATAAGCTTTTAAAGCTCTGGGAAGGGCTTGGATATTATAACCGGGTACGCAATATGCAAAAAGCAGCGCAGAAGATCGAGGAAGAATACGCAGGAAAATTTCCGGAAAATTATGAGGAGATCAAGGCGCTTCCAGGAATTGGAAATTATACGGCAGGGGCAATTTCTTCTTTTGCCTATGGAATTCCAAAGCCGGCAGTGGACGGAAATGTTCTCCGGGTGGTATCAAGACTGCTGGCGAGCGATGAAGATATTATGAAAGCGTCCGTCAGGACAAAGATAGAAAATGCGATTGAACCGGTGATCCCGGAAGATGCAGCATCGGATTTTAACCAGGGGCTGATCGAACTTGGTGCGATTGTCTGTGTGCCGAATGGGGAGGCAAAGTGTGAAATCTGTCCTCTTACGGGAATCTGTGAAGCGAAAAGGCTGGGAATCCAGAATGAACTGCCGGTGAAGAAAAAGGCAAAAGCGCGCAGGATTGAGGAGAGAACCGTTTTGATTTTTAAGGATGGTGATCATGTGGCAATCCGGAAACGACCGGATAAGGGACTGCTTGCAGGTATGTATGAGTTCCCGAATCTGGACGGAAAGCTTACGATGGACGAAGTAACTGCTTACAGTAAATCTATCGGTCTTGCACCGATCCGTGTGAAAAAGCTGCGGAATGCGAAGCATATTTTCAGCCATATTGAATGGCATATGACTGCGTATGAGGTGATCGTGGATGAACTGGAGAAGAACTGCAAAGAAGAGATGATCTTTGCACATCCGGAAGAAATACAAAAGGAATATTCCATGCCATCGGCGTTTAGCGCATGGAAGGTGAAATAAAAGAAGGACATTGCTTTTCGATTTTGCGAAATGCGATGTCCTTTCTTTGAGTCAAACAAAATAATTATAAGTGTTTAAATCACCTGACGTGCAAGCCGTGGTGACTTTGCACCTTCCTGTGCATAAATTAGTGTGTACAGGAAATATGCCATCACACATGCAGCAACTACATCCACTACGGAATGTTGCTTCAGGAACATGGTTGACAGAATGATCAGAATGCTTAAAACAAGAGATCCTTTCTGGATCAGTCTGGAGTGCTGAAGCTTCTCGCAATGGGAAATTGCGATGTAACAACAAATAGAGTTGTATACATGAAGACTTGGAAGCACATTCGTAGGTGTATCCGTCTGATAGATCCGTTTAACCAGCTCGATACAGAAGTTATCACGCGTAAATACTTCCGGTCTCAGGTTCAATCCGTTCGGAAATACCGTGCAGATGATCAGAAAAATGGTCATACCGCTGAACATGATCGCGGAGGCTTTGTAAAATCCCTGTTTATCATTAAAGAACAAATATCCCAGTGTGACTGCAATATAAGCAAACCATAGCAGGTACGGAATGATGAAATATTCACAAAACGGGATGTAGTCATCGAATATCGAATGGATTACAAAATAATTGTCGGTCACATGGCGTTCCAGATAAGTAAACCATGGAAAATAAATAAAAGCATATAGTAATACCCATGCATGGCTGTATGTATGCATCAGTGTCTTTAATTTTTTAAAAATATGACTCATGATAAAAATCAGCTCCTTCGGGTGAAGATGTTTCTTCCTTGTTACTAGAGGTAGTATAACATTAAAAATTTTTCTCGACAACAGACTTCATAAAACATTCATATTTTTTTCTATTCTCTATTTTACGGAGAAACCTTCAAAGATATACATATCATATTTATTCCGTGCAGTTTTATAAGCTTTTTGATTGCGGAGTGTCCAGACTGCCATCGGAATACGGTACAGATAGTGGTTCAGCCAGACGGAAGGATTGCCGGCATCTGCAAGTTTATAAGAAATAAAGTCCGGACGACAGATCAGGTTGGTCAGCAGGAACTGTACACAAAAGCGCGCCAGAAAAGGATTTTCCGGATTCGTGCGAGTCAGGGCAGAAGAAAGCTGTCCACGAAGAACCTGAGGCGCATGCTTGTGAAACCATCGGATTCCAAGGGAGTTGAAAGACTGGACCATATAAGGTCCTTTATAATCCTTTAAAATATCCCATGCGGCAGGACAGAGCTTCATATTGCTGTCCGGAAGCTTCAGTTCAATCAGAAGAGGAACCCGCCCATTGACATAGCGAAGGACATCTGAAAAAAGTGGCATATGCTCCGAAGTTCCGGAAAGATGCAGGTGCTGTAGCGCATCAAACGTGGAACCCTCAACTGTCCCTTCGGCATTGCAGATCCGCTTTAAAGACTCGTCATGGAATACGACTACTTTTCCATCACGGGTGAGATGGATATCAAGTTCGATGGCAAGATTTTGTTTTACTGCCTCACGAAATGCCGGCATAGAATTCTCGGGAATCAGCCGGGAAGAATCATGTAGTCCGCGATGGGCATAATCCCGCTTGAGATAAGGGAGGATTTTGCTTCGGCGGGAAGTATTCGGCATGATCATATACAAATATAAGAAAAAACATACAACAACAGTTAAAAGAATCCAAAACAACAGCATAGAAAAGTCCCCTTCTTTTATGTAATAATTTTCAGTGTCTCAGGTTCGAGAGAGAACGAAACATCCTTCTGGAGATAAATCGGTTCGCCGTCAGAATGTACCGGAAGTGCTACTTTTGAGTGTACTTCTGCTTTTTTACAGCGGAAGATATGTACGCCTGGAAGTCGGGTATGCTTTCCGGAAAACACAGTCGGCAGAATTGCCAGAGCAATAATTTTGGGAACATTTGCAATCACAATAAAGTCCAGCAGATCATCATCCGGTTTGGCATCCGGGCAGAATTTGCATCCACCACCTTCATAAGGAAGATTAAATGCAGAGGCAAAGAAAACCCGTTTAAAATGAAGTTTTTTGGTATCGTCCAGAAGAATTTCCATCTCATCTGGCTGACAGCGGCGCAGACGGTAGAGTGAGCAGGCTGCATAGGCAAGTTTGCCCAGACCGAGCCGGTTAAAAAAGACTTTAACCCTGGAAATACAAAGTTGATGGCAGATAGCTGCATCGTATCCGATTCCGGAACTGACGGCAAAACGGTGAACCTTGTCATGATAGTGCAATACACCAAGATTGATCTTGCGCGTCTGTTCAGAATGAAGTACCAGATCCAGAGCTTTCATGGTATCGGATGGAAGGGCAAGTCCCCGGCCAAAATCATTGCCAGAGCCGATCGGAATGTAACCGAGGGTAACCAGGCTTAAATTCTGCAGACCACAGATTACTTCATCCACACTTCCATCACCACCAAGTACAACGATCGTAACAGGATCCCCGGAGGCGGTAAGCTCGGAGGCAATTTCCGTTGCGTGATGCCGGTGATGTGTAAAATGGATTTGGTAATCTATATGTTCTGCTATCAGCTTTAATTTAATCTTTTCCCATAGTGCAAGTCCCTGACCCGAGCGGGCGTTAGGATTGGCTATAAAATGATACATAAAGTCATCCCTTCACTTCTGTAAATTTAGTTTCATTCTAGCATCGGAATGAGAGGATATTGTCAAAAAAACAATAAAAATGCAAAAATTTATTGAGGCAGAGTGTTAAAAGTGCTATTCTGGTACATGTGTTAAAAAATGAACATAAAATAAATGGAGGTAATACTGTGAAATTTATAAGACAATTCTTGATTATCATATTGATTTCTTTTGCAGGAGAGCTTTTGCATGCAATCCTTCCACTACCGGTTCCTGCAAGTATTTATGGCTTGCTGATCTTGCTGGCAGGTTTGCAGACAAAAGTAATTCCTTTGAAAGCAGTTGATGAGGCTGGTGGATTTCTGATTGAAATCATGCCGATGCTTTTTATCCCTGCAGGAGCAGGTCTGATGGTATCATGGGGAGACTTAAAACCGGTTCTTGTCCCGATCATGATTACAATTGTAGTGACAACAGTGCTGGTTATGGGCGTGAGTGGAAGAACCGCTCAGTTTGTACTGAAGAAAGAGGAGAAGAAGGATGAGTAATATGCTGCATGGATCGACCTTTTTTTGTATGGCGATCAGCCTTTTTGGATATGAGGCAGGAATTTTTCTGCGTAAAAAGTTAAAAATTGGTATCTTCAATCCACTTCTTGTTTCGATTGTTTTTGTAATTATCGTGCTAAAAGTGACTGGAATTGATTATGATACTTATGATAAGGGAGCGAATGTACTGAGCTACCTTCTGACACCGTCTACAGTCTGTCTTGCAATTCCGCTTTATCAGCAGATGAATCTTCTTAAGAAGAATCTGAAAGCGATCATTGCAGGAATTACAACAGGTGTATTTGTCAGCCTTGCCGGTGTATGGGTATTTTCTATGTTGTTCCACCTGAAGAAGCAGTTCTATGTAACGCTTCTTCCAAAATCAATTACCACAGCGATCGGTATGGGAATCTCAGAAGAGCTTGGTGGAATTGTGACGATTACAGTTGCTGCAATCGTAATTACCGGAATTATTGGAAATATGTTTGCAGAGGGAATCTGTAAGCTCTGCAAAATTGAGCATCCGATTGCAAAAGGACTGGCAATCGGAACAGCTTCCCATGCTATGGGAACGGCAAAGGCAATGGAAATCGGAGAGATTGAAGGAGCAATGAGCAGTCTTTCTATTGCAGTGGCCGGATTGATGACGGTTGTAGGTGCATCGATTTTCTATCACCTGTATTAGAGAGGAGTGTGCAGAATATGGAGAAAACAATTATCTGTATCGGACGGGAATATGGAAGCGGCGGACATGAAATCGGTGAATTGCTGGCAAAGCGTACCGGTTATGCGTTTTACGATAAAGAGAAGCTGTTTGAAATTGCAAAGATGCGCGGATACGAGAAAGAAATGCAGGAGTATCTGGATGAACAGCCGGTGGACAGCCTTCTTTATTCAATCGCAATGAATTTTGCAGAACCGAAGAAGAAGCCATATCCATTTAAACTGATTGAAGAGCTTGTGGAAGAAGGACCATGTATTATTATGGGAAGGTGCGCAGGTTATCTGATGAGAAACCGAGAAGAAGCTTTTAGTGTATTTGTCCATGCAGATATGGAAACACGAATTGAACGCGTGAAAGAGCGTGATCATATTACAAGCAGAATGAAAGCGAAACGTAAGATCCAGGATGTGGATGAGAAAAGAAGCGCTTTTCGTAAGGATTATACCGGACAGGAATGGGGAATGTCGAAGAATTATGATCTTTCGGTCAGCACTACAGAGTTGTCCTATGAACAGGCAGCAGATCTGATTCTGTATTATAAGAAGATGACAGAAGAATCTGACAGAGCTTAGAAGGTATAAAAAGAATATACTAGTTTGTTGAATCCAAAAATGGGAAATGACATGGCAGGTCATTTCCCATTTCTGGATTTTAGAGATATAGAAGGGCTCAATTTCTATATCTTAGTTTATAGAATACTTGGCTTCTATAAATTATTTATATATTCGTTACAATCTTTTAGAGGGCAAAATTTGATTTATCTAGGCATCTCCCATGCGTTATGATCCGTGTGAAGCAACATATGTGACTTGTGAGAAAGCGGTTTCTCAAAGAAATCACGGTACAGACGGAGTACATCCGGGTTCTCATGTGAGAAGCGAAGTGGTGCATTCTTATCAAGAAAATAAAGATTTTCACCACGTGTCCGTGCAAGTTCTTCTCCGTCATGGATTGGCTGACCGCCACCGCCGACGCATCCGCCAGGGCAGGCCATGACTTCTACAAAATCATAATGTACTTCACCATGTTCGATTGCTTCGATCAGTTTACGTGTGTTTCCGAGTCCGCTGACAACAGCAGCACGAACAGTAGCATCTCCAAGCTGGATCTCTGCTTCTACAACACCTGGCTGTCCACCAGGATTGCGGACAATCTTGAATGCATCCGGATCAGGGTTACGTCCGGTTACAAGGTAGTGAGCAGAACGAAGTGCTGCTTCCATAACACCACCTGTTGTTCCGAAGATAACACCGGCACCGGTCCATTCTTTCATCAGAGGATCGCATTCACGATCAACCAAAGAAGCAGGATCAATATGTGCAGAACGGATCATGCGTGTCAATTCACGAGTTGTAAGTACAACGTCTGTCTCGTGTCCGGCATATTCACCATAGAACAGTTCCATGTTACTTTCGCCTTTTTTGGCAACACATGGCATGATAGATACAGTAAACATATTTTCCGGTTTCACACCGATGGATTCCGCAAAATAGCTCTTCATAACGGAACCGAACATCTGCTGTGGTGATTTGGCTGTTGAAAGCTGTGGCACCAGATGTGGGTACTGTGATTTAAGGAAGCGTACCCATCCAGGGCAGCAGGAGGTAAACATCGGACGAAGATTTAATTCGCCTTTTGTAAATCTCTGCAGGAATTCATTTCCTTCTTCCATAATAGTAAGGTCTGCTGTGAAGGAGGTATCGAATACATAGTCAATACCCATTTTCTTCAGAGCATCCATGATCTTGCCGACAGTTGCTTCTTCACGGGAAAGACCAAGAGCTTCACCCCATGCAGCACGTACAGCAGGAGCAACCTGTGCAACAACGACTTTCTTGTCATCAGCGATTGCATCCCATACTTTCTCTGTATCATCACGTTCGCGCAGAGCGCCGACCGGGCAGTGAGTAATACACTGACCGCACAGAGAACAGGAAACCTCGGAGATCTTATGGTTGCCGGTTACATTAATAGTAGTACGGGAACCAGTACTTGTCACATCCCAGATATGTAAATCCTGGATCTTGTCACAGACCTGGATACAGCGCATACATTTGATGCATTTCTGTGAGTCTCTGATCAGCGGAAATTCTTTATCCCAAGGGAATTCTTCCAGACGCTGCTTAAATGGTATTTCGATGATGTTCAGGTCATTTGCGAGACTCTGCAGAGTACAGTTACCGCTTCTGACACAGGTAGCACATTTGCAGTCGTGCTGGGAAAGGATAAGCTGTACAGTCTGTCTTCTGGCTGTACGAACCTTTGGGCTGTTTGTATGGATTACCATACCTTCTTTTACTACGTTGTTGCAGGAAGTTACCAGCCGTTCCATTCCCTCGAGTTCAACAACACAGACACGACAGGCTGCGATCTCGTTGATATCTTTCAGATAGCAGAGCTTTGGAATCGGGATATCCGCCATTTTGGCAGCATCCATGATAGTAGTACCTTCCGGGACAGATACGTTTATATTATCAATTGTAAGATTTACCATAATGTTTCACGACCTCCTTTGAAAATGCCGTAGCCGAAGTGGTCGCAACGCAGACATCTGCTGGCTTCCTGTTTCGCTTCTGCCTCGGACATGCAGTTTTCTACACCGTTAAAGTCACAGACACGTTCGCAGGCTTCACGCTCGGTCATGTTTACTCTTCCGCACGGCGGGCGGTCATCAAGACGCGCTTCAGGAATCTCAACGTCACAGCTGATAATGTGGTGATATCCCAGGTATT
The DNA here is from genome assembly GCF_027663865.1 of Coprococcus sp. AF99-45. Lineage (NCBI taxonomy): Bacteria > Bacillati > Bacillota > Clostridia > Lachnospirales > Lachnospiraceae > Coprococcus > Coprococcus sp. AF99-45. The sequence goes on along the minus strand of NZ_JAQDGZ010000007.1, from coordinate 17,665 downwards.
CGTCTATGTTAGCAGCTACTACTTTTGCAGCAGCAATAGCTTTGATTACGGATGCAGGACCGGAAGCACAGTCTCCACCGGCAAATACACCCGGAATGTTATCGAATCCGCCGTATTTTTCGGTTAAGATCTTACCTCTCTGTACAGGAACACCGGCTTCTTCAAAGTGCTGGTATTCAATATCCTGTCCGATCGCAACGATCAGTGTCTGGCATGGAATGAATACGTCAGGAGCACCTGTCGGACGTACACTTGCACGACCGTCTTTGATCTTACTAATCATCTGTGGTGTAACGTAGATTCCTTTTACGTGACCGTTTTCATCTGTTTCGATGCGGGAAGGAGCCATCAGAGTCTGTACTTCGATTCCTTCTGCAACAGCACCTTCAATCTCTGCCGGAAGGGCAGTCATATCTGCCACGCGACGGCGGTAAACGATGCTGACTTTTTTAGCACCCAGACGTTTTGCGGTACGGACAGCATCCATAGATACGTTACCACCACCGATAACGGCTACTTCCTGTCCGGTAAGATCCGGGTTCTGGTTCTTTCCTACATCACGAAGGAACTGAACAGCAGAAAGGACCCCTTCTGAGTGTTCGCCTTCGATACCAAGTTTCTTATCGGTACTTGCACCGATTGTAATAAGAACTGCGTCGTATTCTTCACGCAGACTCTGGATTGTCATATCTTTTCCAATCCGTTTGCCAAATTCAACTTTGACACCGGTCTCAAGGATGGCATTGATATCATCGTTCAGACGGTCTTTCGGCAGACGGTAGTTCGGGATACCATAGCGGAGCATACCGCCAAGTTCCGGCAGCATCTCAAATACGGTTGTCTGGTGTCCCATCAGCTGCAGATAGTAAGCTGCACTTAATCCACCAGGGCCACCACCAACAACGGCAATACGCTTTCCGGTAGATGGAGCGCATGGCGGCGGTGGAACTTTTCCGGCATAATCAGCAGCCATTCTCTTAAGACCGCGGATATTGACTGCATCGTCTACGATGTTACGACGGCAGCGTGCCTCACAAGGATGTTCGCAGATAAAACCACAGGTGGTCGGGAATGGATTGTCCTTACGGATCAGGCGGATCGCATCTGCGTAACGTCCTTCTCCGACAAGAGCGATATATCCCGGAATATCTACATGTGCCGGGCACAAAGATACACAAGGAACAGGCTGTGCGTACTGGCAGGTACATCTTCCCTGGCGCACATGTTCTTCATAGTCTTCCCGACATCCCATCAGACTTTTGTAAACCATGTGAGCTGCTTCATACCCGATCGCACAGTCAGCTCCTTCCATGATTGATACAGAGAGTTCTTCCATCAGGTCTAATGTTTCCATAGTTGCGTCTCCGTTCATAACGTCGGTCAGCAGGTTTTTCAGCTGCCACAGACCAACACGGCACGGCACACATTTTCCACAGGTATGTGTATGACACATCTCCAGGAAAGCACGAGTCATGTCAACAGGACATAGTCCCGGAGGACTGGATTCAATTCTTCGCTCCAGATCTTTGTAGAGCCCTTCGATAACCAGCTGGGCTTTGTCCGGTGCAGTGATTTCAAGTCTACTCATAGCTTTTTTCTCCTTTAACTTTTTTTGCTAATCTACAGGACAGATGAAGAAAATCATAGGGAAAGCATCTGAATACTATAGATTAACTCTATGGACACACTTATAATGATATTGTATGCATTTTAGTACAATCTTGCAAGCAAAGTTAATAAATAGACAAATAAGTTAATTTTGTCACAAAATGATAAAAAATATCAGCAATATGTACAAAATGGCAGAACAACGATAAAGGGTGCAAAAAATAAAAAAATTATGTTACAATAACACCTGTAAAAGAGATGTCTGTTTTACAGGCACAATTAACAGAAAGGGCGGAAGAGGAAAAATGAAAGTAACAGATTTTGGTGCAACAGTTAAAGGTGACGAGACAAAATTATATACGCTCACAAATAAAAACGGAATGGAGATTGCAGTATCCGATTACGGTGCAACGCTGGTACAGGTGATCGTACCGGACAAAGAAGGCAAGCCGTGTGATGTTGTGCTTGGATATGATGAGGCAGCAGGATATGAAGAAGGAGATCTGTTCTTCGGTGCAATTGTCGGGAGAAGTGCAAACCGTATCGGAGGAGCATCCTTTGAACTGAACGGAGTGACCTATCAGCTTGAAAAGAATGATAATGGCAATAATCTCCACAGCGGAATGGATTTTTATAACCAGAGAATGTGGAAGGTAAAAGAAACCGCAGATGATCATATTACATTTGAACTGGACAGCCCGGATGGTGATCAGGGATATCCGGGAGCTGTACATATTGAGGTAACATATACTCTGACAGAAGACAATGCAGTGAAGATCGCTTACCATGCAGTTCCGGATGCAGATACTCTGATCAATATGACAAATCACAGCTATTTTAATATGGATGGACATGCATCAGGAGATGTACTGGATCAGGAAGTATGGATTGATGCAGATGCATTTACCAGAGCCGATGCCGAGTCTATTCCGACAGGCGAGATCACACCGGTAGAAGGAACACCGATGGATTTCCGCACAAAGAAAGCAATTGGCAAAGAAATCGAGACAGATTATGAAGCACTGAATTTCGGGAAAGGATATGATCATAACTGGGTTCTGAACAATAAAGGAGAATTTGCGAAAGTGGCAGAGATGTCCTCGGAAGAGAGCGGAATCACTATGGAAGTTTATACAGACCTTCCGGGAATGCAGCTTTATACAGGCAACTTTATTGTTGATGCCAAAGGAAAAGGCGGGGCGCATTACCACAAACGCCAGGCAGCCTGCTTCGAGACACAGTTCTTCCCGGATGCAATCCATAAAGAGAATTTTGCTGGGCCGGTATGCAAGAAGGGCGAAACTTACGAAACAACAACGATGTACAAGTTTATATAACAACAGATAAGCCGAAAAGGTGCCATGGACATAAAAATCCATGACACCTTTTTTGAAAATATGTGCTGTAAAAAATCAGCGAAGGAATATGAAAAATTCATTTTACGCTGTGGTATATCTGTGAAATCAGAAAATGCCATCCAGATAATGCCCGATCGAACGGCGGATATTACCTTCAAAATCAGTCTCTCCGTTATGCAGACACCATTCAAATACATTTCCGATAACCAGCATACGGATATCAGTGCAGATTTCATCCAGGGAAATCTTTGGCGCAATGATGCCGGCATCAATCGCTTTGCGAAGATAATTCTCTACGGTAAGGATCGGGTACGGTCGCTCGGTACGGATCGTTGGGTTCAGTGCCTGGTTGCGCGGTGTGTAGTAGTTGGACATGAATTCTACTCCGAGTTCCCGGCAGTACTGTGCGTAATTCAGATAAACGTGGATGATACCGATCTTTGCCTCATCTGCATCTTCCGGCGTATCCAGAAGATCCGGATTGATGCTTGGCTGTTCTTCAATATAATAAGATAAAAGATCATCTTTGGTTTTAAAATGATGATAGAAGCTGCCGTTGGAGACACCTGCTTCATCACAGATATTTTTTATGGAAAGCTGATCGTATCCCTGCTTCTGCAGAATTGTCTTGGCTGCATGAAAGATACGTGCTTTGGTTTCTTTTGATTTTTTCTGTTGTCTGGACAGTGGCTCTTTTTCAATATCGCTTGACATTTGGTTAATCCTTTCTTAAAACTTTTCAGTCAGATTAGATGTAGTATAGCATATTTAATAGAAAAAGACAAGAAAACCGAGCGAACTCTGTAATTTTAACGGGAATTGAAAAATAAGAGATGACATGGTATCATTAAATCCATAGCGAACAAAAAGAGAGGATTGGATATCAATGGATATTAACCAGAAAATAACAGAAGAACTGGGCGTAAAAAAGTGGCAGGTAGATGCGGCTGTAAAGCTGATCGATGAAGGAAATACCATTCCGTTTATTGCGCGTTACAGAAAAGAAGCACACGGTACACTGGATGATGAACAGCTTCGTAAATTATATGAACGACTGACCTATCTGCGGAACCTGGAAGAGAAAAAAGAACAGGTTCTTGCAAGTATTGAAGAACAGGGCAAGTTAACACCTGAGCTGAAAGCACAGATCGTGGCAGCAGAGACGCAGGTTCTGGTGGATGATCTTTATCGTCCGTACAGACCAAAACGCCGGACCCGTGCGACAATTGCAAAAGAAAAAGGTCTGGAACCACTGGCGGTTCTGATCTCTCTTCAGAATAGTAAGGAACCCCTGGAAAAAGAGGCAGAAAAATATGTTTCTGAAGAAAAGGGCGTGAAAAATGTGCAGGAAGCGATTGACGGTGCGAAAGATATTCTTGCAGAAAATATTTCAGATGAGGCAGATTACAGAAAGAGGATCCGCGATCTGACGTTCAAAAAGGGTACGCTGGTTTCTGCTGCAAAAGATGAAAAAGCAGAATCTGTATACGAGATGTATTATGATTTTACAGAAGCGGTCAGCAAAGTAGCCGGACACCGTGTGCTGGCACTCAACCGTGGAGAAAAAGAAAAATTCCTGAGTGTTAAGATTGAAGCACCGGAAGAGGAAATTCTCCGTTATCTGGAAAAGAAAGCGATCCGCAGGGATAATCCATACACAACACCGATTTTGAAAGAGGTTGTGGCCGACAGCTATCAGAGACTGATCGCACCGGCGATCGAGCGTGAACTGAGAAACGAACTGACGGAAAAAGCAGAAGATGGCGCAATCCTTGTGTTTGGAAAGAATCTGGAGCAGCTTCTGATGCAGCCGCCAATCGTCGGACAGGTTGTGCTTGGATGGGATCCTGCATTCCGTACCGGATGCAAGCTTGCTGTGGTAGATCCGACCGGAAAAGTAATCGGTACGACTGTAATTTATCCGACAGCGCCTACGACTCCGAAGAAGATCCAGGCAGCAAAAGATCTGCTGAAAAAGATTATTCCAAAGTATCACATCTCTTTGATTTCCCTGGGAAATGGAACAGCATCCAGAGAATCAGAACAGTTTATTGTAGAACTGTTAAAAGAGATTCCGGAAAAAGTGCAGTATGTGATCGTAAATGAAGCGGGAGCATCTGTGTACTCAGCAAGTAAACTTGCTACAGAAGAATTCCCAAAATTCGATGTCGGGCAGAGAAGCGCGACATCCATTGCAAGACGGCTTCAGGATCCGCTTGCCGAACTGGTAAAGATCGATCCGCAGTCGATTGGTGTCGGGCAGTATCAGCATGATATGAACCAGAAAAAATTAGGAGAAGCACTTGGCGGTGTGGTAGAAGACTGTGTAAATAAAGTCGGTGTGGACCTAAATACTGCATCGGCTCCGCTGCTTTCTTATATTTCCGGTATTTCCGGAACCCTTGCGAAAAATATTGTTGCTTACAGGGAAGAAAATGGAAAATTTGAGAATAGAAAAGAACTTCTCAAAGTACCAAAACTTGGACCAAAAGCATTTGAGCAGTGTGCCGGGTTTATGAGGATACAGGGCGGAATCAATCCACTTGACGGAACCAGTGTACATCCGGAGTCTTACGAGGCGGCAGGAAAGCTTCTTGAAAAGCAGGGCTTCAAGCCGGAAGATATTGCAGGCGGCAAACTTGCAGGTCTGTCTCTTACCATCAAAGATTACAAAAAGCTCGCTGAGGAACTTGGAATAGGAGAGATCACCCTTCGGGATATTGTCAAAGAGCTGGAAAAACCGGCGCGTGATCCACGAGATGAGATGCCGAAACCAATTCTCAGAACGGATGTCCTTGATATGAAGGATCTGAAGGAAGGAATGATTCTGAAAGGAACCGTGCGAAATGTCATTGACTTTGGTGTATTTGTCGATATTGGAGTGCATCAGGACGGATTGGTGCACATTTCCCAGATCACGGATCGTTTTATCAAGCATCCACTGGAAGCAGTCAGCGTAGGAGATGTTGTAGATGTAAAGGTGATGAGCGTTGATCTACAGAAGAAGCGGATCCAGCTTACAATGAGAGGAATTCAGTAATACATGTTCGGATATGTGACGGCGAATGAGCCGGAATTAAAAGTAAAAGATTATCATAAATATAAAGCGTATTACTGTGGCCTTTGTCAGTCGCTGAAGAGACAGTATGGCAGCGCAGGTCAGCTTACGCTTGCCTATGATATGACATTTGTGATCATTTTACTTACTTCTTTATATGAAAGTGAAACAAAGGCAGAAAGCCATCGCTGTAAGATGCATCCGTTAAAGCCACAGCCAATGCTGGAAAATGAGATCACAGAGTATGCGGCCGATATGAATCTGATCATGGCGTATTATCATCTGGAAGATGATTGGAAGGATGAGAAGAAAGTAGCAGGGCTTCTCGGGAGTATGGCCTTGAAGCGAAAAGTAGAAAAAGCAATTCGGAAATATCCAAGGCAGAGTCGTGTGATCAGAGAAGAAATGGCAAAGCTTTCGGAATATGAAAGTCAGGGTATACAGGAAGTTGACTATCCGGCAGGCTGTTTTGGCCGGCTGATGGAAGAGATGATGGTATATAAAGAAGACTGCTGGGAACAGCAGCTTCGAGGGATCGGTTTCTATCTGGGCAAATATATTTATATTATGGATGCTTACGAAGATCTGGATAAGGACCTGGAAAAAGGGACTTATAATCCATTAAAAAAGATGCATGAAGAAGCCGGATATGAAGAAAGATGCAGAGACATTCTGTGCATGATGATCGGCGAATGCGCAAGAAATTTTGAAATTCTGCCATGTATACTGGACGTGGATATCCTGCGGAATATCCTGTATGATGGCGTATGGAAACATTACAGAAAGATACAAGAAAAGAAAAGCGAGGAAAAGGAAGATGACAAAGAATCCTTATGAGGTGCTTGGCGTATCACCAAATGCGTCGGAAGAGGAGATAAAAAAGGCGTACAGAGAATTGAGCCGGAAATATCATCCGGATGCCAATGTGGATAATCCGCTTCGGGATCTTGCTGAAGAAAAGTTCAAAGAAGTACAGGAAGCTTATGATGAAATTATGAAAGAGCGGGCGAATGGAGGATATAATTACGGATACGGCGCGGGTTCAGGGAACTATTCTTATGGTAATAATTCCTATGGAAATCAATCTTATGGCAATGGCAGATATCAGCAGTACAATAATATGAATCCGGAGATGCAGGCGGCATTCAATTTTATCAATAACCGTAGATATCAGGACGCGATCAATGTGTTGAACCGTATGAATGACCGGACTGCACAATGGTATTATGCAAGTTCCATGGCCAACGCCGGCGTAGGCAACAATGTGCTGGCAAGGGATTATGCTGCGCAGGCAGTGAATATGGACCCGAATAACCCGCAGTACAGAGAGCTGATGAACCAGCTGAACTGGGGAGCACAGAGATATAATAGTAATCCGTTTGGTCAGGGATATGGCAATCGTAATTCCTCTCCGTGTGGAACTGGAAATATGTGCTGTGATCTGTGGATCGCAGATTCATTATGTGAATGTATGGGAGGAGATCTGTGTCCATGCATCTAAATACAAAAAAGATTGCATTTGCAGGCGTTATGCTTGCACTGACAGAAGTGGGGATTGCGCTTGGCAGTGTGATCGAAACGAATACCCTTTTTTTACTGGCGGCGGCGTCCTTTTTTGTCGGGATTGTGATTCAGGAATTTGGATTGAAAAGCGGGGCAGGCTTTTTACTGGCAGGAATTTTGCTGGCAATCCTTCTGTCTCCGAATAAATTATATGTGGTTTCCTATGCATTTATGGGATTTTATATTCTAATTATAGAAACAATATGGCATTTTTCTGGAAGAGCTTCCGGATGGATCAGAAGCCGTAACTTTTTCTGGCTCATGAAATATCTGGTATTTAATGTACTTTATATTCCGGGTTTAATATATTTCTGGAGTATGTTATCTGAAAAAAAGACCGCAAAAGGAATAATGCTTATGTCTGTTGTATTCGGACAACTTATACTTTTTGTCTTTGATAAGACATATGAATATGCAATGGGGAAAATCTGGAAAGAAAATAGACATAAATTCGGATTTTAAAGCATATATAATACAATAATGATGATGTGAGTGTCGAAAGTAAATTTTGCTGCTCACTGATGTAACCGGATTGTTCTATTGCTACGCAATTCCCATAATCCTCGAACACATCATAATAATAAAAATATAAATTTTTATGTATTTTTTGCACAAAAAAGTGGAAAATTTAACAGAAAAATTGTATAATATAAGACAGGACAAATAGGAAAGAGAGGATTCACTTATGAAGCAGAATAATATGCTTGCTATGATCTTGGCGGGCGGACGAGGAAGTCGTCTTCACGAGCTTACAAATAAAGTAGCCAAACCTGCGGTTTCATATGGTGGAAAATACAGAATCATTGATTTTCCACTTAGCAACTGTGCCAACAGCGGAATTGATAATGTAGGAGTCCTGACACAGTATGAGTCTATTTTACTTAACAGTTATGTAGCGGCAGGCCGCAGATGGGGGTTAGATGCCCAGAACAGCGGAGTCTATGTACTTCCACCGCGTGAAAAAGCGGATGCGGATCTGGATGTATACAGAGGAACAGCAGATGCAATTTCACAGAACATTGATTTTGTGGACATGTTTGCACCAGAATATGTACTGATTCTTTCCGGTGACCATATTTATAAGATGAATTATGATAATATGCTTGATTATCATAAAGAGACTGGAGCAGATGCAACAATCGCGGTCATTGAGGTTCCGATGAAGGAAGCAAGCCGTTTTGGTATTATGAATACGGACGATGAGGGAAGAATTGTAGAGTTTGAAGAGAAACCGGAGAATCCAAAGAGCAATCTGGCATCCATGGGTATTTACATATTCAACTGGAAGCTTTTAAGAAAGATGCTCCTTGCAGATATGAAAAATCAGGATTCCAATCATGATTTCGGAAAAGATATCATTCCGACTATGCTGAATGATGGAAGAAAGCTCTATGCATACAAGTTCAAAGGATATTGGAAAGATGTCGGAACAATTGATTCCCTGTGGGAAGCAAATATGGATCTGATCAATAGTAAAAATGAACTTGATCTGAATGATGATTCATGGAAGATTTACACAGAGGATACAACTGTGCTTCCTCAGTATGTTGGCCCGACAGCAGAGATTGAAAGAGCATTTATCAACCAGGGATGTGTGATCAATGGAAAAGTCAAAAATTCTGTATTGTTTACAGGTGCAAGAGTCGGCGAAGGTGCACAGATTATTGACAGTGTACTGATGCCGGGCGTTGAAGTAGAAGAAGGTGCAGTTGTAACAAGAGCGCTTGTGGCTGATGGCGTAAAGATTGGCAAAAATGCAGTTGTCGGATCAGCAGACAGTGAACATATTGAATTAGTATCAAAACGTGTTAAGGGGGATGAGTAATATGGCACAGGCATTTGGAATCGTAAGTTTTGCCGGCAACAATATCCGGGTAGGAGAGATGCAGAATTACCGTCCGGTTGGTGCTGTTTCATTCCTTGGAAGATACAGAGTTATCGATTTCCCAATCTCTAATATGAGCAACAGTGAAATCGAACATATTCAGGTTTATGTAAGAAGAAAACCGCGTTCTCTTACAGAACATCTTGGAACAGGCCGTCATTACAATATCAACTCAAAGAGTGGCCGTCTTCATATTCTTTATTCTGATTTTGCAAATGCAGAATGGAGTGTATACAATAATGACCTGGCGGCATATGAAGAAAATATGGAGTGTATTGAAGCTGTAAAATATCCATATGTAGTTATTGCACCAAGTTATATGATTTATACACAGAATTATGATGAATTACTTAAGACACATATTGAATCCGGTGCAGATATTACCCTGTTATATCACAGTGTGGATAATGCAAAAGAATACTATCTGAACTGTTCAACACTTAATCTGAACAAGCAGAAGGGTGTCCTTTCATTGGAACCGAACCATGGTAACGCGAAAAACCGTAATATTTTCATGGACACTTATGTAATGCGCAAAGATCTGTTTATGGAACTGGTTAAAAAGGGAAGAAAGATTTCTTCCATGTTCACACTTAATGATATTGTGAATATGGCATGCAGTGAACTGGATGTACGTGGAGTGTCACATCGAGGATTCTTTGCATCTATCACAGATTTTAAGAGCTACTATAATGCAAACTTATCACTGATCGATATGAAGAATGCAGTGACTTTGTTTGATAAGAATTGGCCGATTTACACAAGAACAAATGATTCATGCCCAACAAAGTATTATGAAGGAGCAAGTGTCAAGAGTTCAGTAATTTCCAATGGATGCCTGATCGAGGGTACTGTTGAGAATTCGGTAATCGGACGTGGATGCGTAATTAAGAAAGGTGCAGTTGTCAAAGACAGTGTTATCCTTCCGGGAGTTGTAATTGGAGAGGATGCACGGATTGAAGCGCAGGTAGTGGACAAGAGTGCAAGGATTGTCCATGCAAAGGAACTGATTGCAGATCCGGAAAAACCAGGATATGTAAGAAGAAACGATACTTTATAATCAAAAGAAATTCAACAGAGAGAAGAATGCCGGCTTGGGCAGACTTCTCTCTGTTTTTTGGTTTCATAAAAAAAGAGGCTCATAACGAACCCCTTTTGCTGTTTTGTAAAATTATAATCTATTCGCGTCCCATTTGTAAAATCGGGCTGATCTTTTTGTAGATCAGGAATACGATCAATGATACCAGGAAACCTTTCAGCAGATTGAAAGGTGCAACAGAAAGTAAAACAAAAGTCAGAAGACTGTTGATATGACTGTTGACTGCGGTTCCCATGGCAACCAGTGCGTCGATCGGCATATGGAATGCAGCAGCGTATGCCGGAAGCAGAAGGTATGCATTGATAAAACATCCGACAATTGTCATAAAAACAGTTCCTGTTACCATACCGATGATCGCACCCTTGCGAGAATGTAACTTCTGATAAATCAGGGAAGCCGGAATACACATTGCACATCCGATCAGGAAGTTTCCGAGGTCTCCAACACCAGCTGTTGATGTACCTCTGATCAGGAGGTTCAACAGGATTTTGACCAGTTCGATCAAAGCGCCGGCTACAGGTCCCATGGTAAATGCTCCGATAAGGACCGGAACTTCACTGAAATCAATTTTGTAAAAGGTTGGTGCAAATGGAAGTGGAATATCAAATAACATCAGAACCATAGCGATTGCTCCGAGCACACCAATCTGTGCAATTACCTTTGTGCTGATACGTTTTTTTTCTTTCGTTGTTGTTTTTGGGTTTGTCATTACATCTGTACTCATTTTTTCTCTCCTTTTCTCTTGACATAATCAGATGAATTGAGGAGGAAAATCTTCGAAAGCCTATGCAAAAAAATCCCCGACGTAATACGTCGGGGGGATTATTTGCAAAATCACTTTTTCTTCTCTCATCCAGACTTTACTGTCGGTTTTGGAATTGCACCAAATCAGCTGTCAGAAATCTGACAGGTCGCGGACTGTAACCGCCGGTTGGGAATTCTGCTTATACTATAGCGATAAGAAGTCACCCTACCCCGAAGAATTTCCTTGTTCATTTGAACACATTATAGCGCAGGCGTATATAAAATACAAGTACAAGTTAAGAAAAGACAGTGTTTTTCTAAACCCGGAGTGAGCAGTAACGACTTGTTTCCAAAGATTCGGTATGATATAATCGGTGTGACTTAATCTGATATGGAGGAAAATGAATGAATATAAAGTTTGAAGTAAAAATGACAAAAAAAGCCATGTTTGATTTTATGCTCTATACTTCCTATACAAGCCTTAGCGGAATCGTTGGTGTGATTTTCGGTGGTGTAACACTGGTGCTGGGAATCAGACAATGTATGTTTGGAAGCTACAGTACAGCTGCAACGTTCTTTTTGTTTGCCGCAATTTTTCTGATCGGAAACCCACTTCATTTAAAAGCACGTGCGGCAGAACAGGTAATGCGCTCTCCGATGTTTCAGAAACCGATTAGTTATGAACTTAACGAAGAAGGAATCCGCATTTCACAGGATGAACAAAGTGTGCTTAATGAATGGGGAGATTTCCGGAAGGCAGTTTCAACCGGTCAGTCTGTAATTATATATGTAACAAAGGTAAGAGCACTGATTTTTCCAAGAGAATCCCTGGGAGAACAGTATGCGGCAGCAGTGCAGATGATTTCTACACATATGCCAGCCAAGAAAGTCAATATCAGACACGTCAGTGCAAATTAGGAGGCAGACCAGAAGATGATAATTGAAACAAGAAGTGCCAAAGAAACCTATGATCTCGGTAAGAAGATCGGGAGTCATGCAAAAGCAGGAGAAGTCTATACACTGGTAGGAGATCTCGGCGTCGGAAAGACCGTATTTACCCAGGGACTGGCAAAAGGACTGGGGATTGAAGAACCGATCAGCAGTCCAACCTTTACAATAGTCCAGGTATATGATGACGGAAGACTTCCGTTCTATCATTTTGATGTGTATCGGATTGGTGACATTGAAGAGATGGACGAGATTGGTTTTGAAGACTATGTATATGGAGACGGTGTAAGCCTGATCGAATGGGCGAACCTGATCGATGAGATTCTTCCGGCGAACCGGACAGAGATCACGATAGAAAAAGATCTGGAACAGGGATTTGATTTCCGCCGGATTACGGTAGAGAAAAGAGGAGAATAATATGCGCATTTTAGCAATAGACAGTTCGGGACTTGTTGCAACTGTCGCAGTAGTTGAAGAAGAAAACGAAATTTCCAAAACGATTGCAGAGTATACGATCAATTATAAAAAGACACATTCACAGACCTTATTACCGATGTTGGATGAAATCGTGAAGATGACGGATATGAATCTGGATACGATTGATGCGATTGCGGTAGCAGGAGGACCGGGATCATTTACCGGACTCAGAATTGGTTCAGCAACTGCAAAGGGACTGGGGCTGGCACTGAAGAAGCCTTTGATTCACATTCCGACAGTAGACGGACTTGCTTATAATCTGTGTTATACAGACAGGATCATTTGTCCGATCATGGATGCAAGAAGAAATCAGGTATATACTGGTATTTATCAGATGGACGGTGATAAACTGCAGGTTTTGGAAGCACAGATGGCAGTCGAAATCGATGAACTTGCCAAAAAACTTTGTACTTATGGAAAACCAGTGATCTTTCTTGGAGATGGTGTACCGGTGCATAAAGACAGGCTGGAGAAGGAATTGATGACGAATTATGATATTGCATTTGCACCGGCACATATGAACCAGCAGAGAGCGGCAGCAGTCGGTATGCTTGGAATTCAGTATTATAAAGAAGGAAAAACAGAAACCGCAATGGAACACAAACCGGATTATCTGCGTGTATCACAGGCAGAACGGGAAAGAGAAGAACGTCTGAAAGCAGAAAAAACACATGAGTAATAGAGATAACATAGAAATTACTTTGATAACAGAAAATGACAGAGAACGAATGGAACAGGTGGCGCAGATGGAAACAGACGTATTTCCGGATCCGTGGAGTTATCATGAAGTGAGATCAACTGTCAGACAGAAGCATACTTTTTGTGCGGCAGCAATGGAAGGGGATACCCTGCTGGGATATTTTCTGTGTTATTATGTTCTGGATGAATGCGAGATTGCAAGAATTGCAGTTGCTGAATCTGAAAGACGCAGAGGAATTGGACAGATGCTGTTTGGATTTATGGAACAGATCTGCCATGAAAAGCAACTGAAAAGAATGCTTCTTGATGTCCGTAAGAGTAATCAGACAGCGATTGCATTTTATGAAAAAAACAAATTTGGAATCGATGGAGAGCGAAAGTTCTATTACGGAGGGAAAAATCCGGAAGATGCAATCCTGATGAGCCGCATGGTTTAGAAAATGGAAGAAATCGCAAGAATATACAAGACTTCCCACTGGAAGGCGTCAGTCTGTGACGTTATAATGTACCTGAACATAGAAAGAGCTGAAAAATGAAATGGCAGTCTTTTTTTGCAAAGATACTCAGGAGGAAGTAAGATGCGTAATTATAAAAAAATTCAGACAGAAAAAAATACAGTCACAAAGATTGTGTGCAATAAATGTAAAAAAGAAATCACAATAAAAAATGGAATACCGGAGGAAGAGATGCTTACAGTTGAAAAAAGATGGGGATATTTTTCGCACAAAGACGGAGAACTCCATCGATTTGATATCTGTGAGGAATGTTATGATACCTGGATAGCATCTTTCCAGATTCCGGTATATGGAGAACAGGAGTTAGAATGTTAGATGTATGTTTGCTTGGAAGCGGTGGAATGATGCCGCTTCCTTATCGATGGCTGACCGCACTTATGACAAGATATAACGGCAGCCAGCTGCTGATTGACTGTGGTGAAGGCACACAGATTGCGTTAAAAGAGAAGGGATGGAGTTTTAAACCGATCGATGTAATTTGTTTCACACATTACCATGGAGATCATATCAGCGGACTTCCGGGACTTCTTCTTACAATGGGAAATGCGGACAGAAAGGAACCGCTTACTCTGATTGGACCGAAAGGTCTGGAGAGAGTGGTGAGTTCTTTGCGAGTGATCGCGCCGGAACTGCCATTTGAAATCCACTATAGAGAAATTACAGAGCCAGAACAGATTTTTGAGATGGATGGATATCGTCTGAAAGCATTTCGTGTAAAACATAATGTGATCTGTTACGGTTATACGATTGAGATCGACCGTGCCGGCAAATTTGATGTGCAGAGGGCAACAGAACAGAAAATTCCGAAGGAATACTGGAAACATCTTCAAAAAGGTGAGACAGTAGAGCTTGACGGAAGAATACTGACGCCGGAGATGGTCCTTGGACCACCTCGAAGAGGAATTAAGCTTACCTATTGTACAGATACAAGACCGACGGATTCTATCCGGAAGAATGCAAAAGGGTCAGACCTGTTTATCTGCGAAGGAATGTACGGAGAAAAAGAAAAAGCGGCAAAGGCAGTAGAATATAAGCATATGACCTTTTATGAGGCAGCAAACCTGGCAAAAGAGGCAGAGGTGGGAGAAATGTGGCTTACGCATTACAGCCCGTCCCTGCGCCATCCGGAAGAATATATGGATGAAGTGCGGGCAATCTTTCCACATGCGATCGCAGGAAAAGACCGTATGACAACAGAACTGGATTTCCCGGAATAAGCAAAGCAGTAGAGAGAAGGAAAAATATGGATACAGAGAAAAAGGATATATTAATACTGGCAATTGAAAGTTCCTGTGATGAAACGGCAGCAGCCGTTGTAAAGAACGGACGACAGGTGTTGTCAAATGTGATCTCATCACAGATAGATCTACATAAATTATATGGTGGTGTGGTTCCGGAAATCGCATCGAGAAAGCATATTGAAAAGATTAATCAGGTAATAGAAGAGGCTCTGGAAAATGCAGAGGTTACACTGGATGATATTGATGCAATCGGTGTAACTTACGGTCCGGGGCTTGTTGGTGCGCTTCTTGTCGGTGTGGCAGAAGCAAAAGCAATCGCATATGCGAAAAAGTTACCACTTGTTGGAGTTCATCATATTGAAGGGCACATTTCTGCAAATTATATTGAGAATCTGGAACTGGAACCACCGTTCTTGTGTCTTGTTGTGTCTGGGGGACATACGCATCTCGTATGCGTCAAAGATTATGGAACTTATGAGATTCTTGGAAGAACCAGAGATGATGCGGCAGGGGAGGCTTTTGATAAAGTGGCTAGAGCAATTGGTCTGGGATATCCGGGAGGACCGAAGATTGATAAGCTTTCAAAAGAGGGGGATCCAGATGCAATCCCATTTCCACGCGCGCATATCGAAGATTCCCCATATGATTTCAGCTTCAGTGGCGTGAAGTCAGCAGTTTTAAACTATATTAACGGCTGCAAGATGAAAGGGATTGAATACAACCGTGCTGATATTGCTGCATCCTTCCAGAAAGCAGTTACTGATGTGCTGGTAGACAATGCAATGCATGCAGTAAAAGAATATGGACTTAATAAGTTTGCAATTGCGGGAGGCGTGGCGTCAAACAGTAGTCTTCGTGCAGCAATGAAACAGGCATGTGAAAAGAATGAAATAGAATTTTACTATCCGTCACCGATTTTCTGTACAGATAATGCAGCAATGATCGGTGTGGCGGCTTATTATGAATACATAAATGGAACCAGACATGGATGGGATCTGAATGCAGTCCCGAATCTGAAACTTGGCGAAAGATAGAGTGGGCGAACCACGAAATGCAGGTAAAAAGGAGAGAATAATATGAACAGGGAAAAATGTACAGCAGTAGTCCTGGCAGCAGGAAAAGGAAGCCGGATGGGTACAAAAATACAGAAGCAGTATCTGGAAATATGTGGAAAGCCTGTACTTTACTATTCTCTTGCTGCATTTGCAGCATCTCCGATTATTGATGAAATTGTTCTTGTGACAGGAGAAGGTAAGACTGATTATTGCCGGAAAAATATTATAGAAGCTTATGGAATCACAAAAGTTAATAAAATTGTGGTTGGTGGAAAAGAACGGTATGAATCTGTATATAAAGCACTAAGAGAAATAGAACCGGAAGGTTATGTCTTTATTCATGATGGAGCACGTCCGTTTGTTGATGAATCGATCATAGAACGAACTTACCAGGCAGTAAAAGAATACCGGGCATGTGTGGCAGGAATGCCATCGAAAGATACGGTAAAGATTGTAGATGAGAATGATTTCGCAGTAAATACACCGGAACGAAGATTTGTGTGGTGTATTCAGACTCCGCAGGTATTTGAGACTGCATTGATTCGTCATGCATATTTTAAATTGATGGAAAATGAAGAAAATGAAACAGGGATAACAGACGATGCGATGGTTGTAGAGCGTATGGAAAACTGTGCAGTAAAGTTGGTAGAAGGTTCGTATGAGAATATAAAGATTACAACGCCAGAAGATCTGATATTAGCAGAAAGTCTGATCAAAAAAAGAAATTGAAAAAAATTTAAAAAAAGTGTTGACAATAATGTATCACTATGATATTATCTATCTTGTCGCTGATACACAGCAACAACTTAATAAATGCGGAGAGGTATCGAAGTGGTCATAACGAGGCGGTCTTGAAAACCGTTTGTCCGAAAGGGCGCGTGGGTTCGAATCCCACCCTCTCCGGTTGAAGCAGAACAATATGTTCTGCTTTTTTTATTGTTCTGCTTGGTTTTTGGGGGGGAGTAAAAAGGTGAAATGAAAAAAGGCAAGATTTACCTTTGAAGTTACATCATTTTACAAGATTAAATTCCACATAAGAGTGGAATTTAATCTTGTAAGTGAGTAATATATAAAACTTGAAAATAGTACTGGACAAAAAAGAAAGAATCGTGTATATTAAATAACGGACGTTTTGGAGAAATACCCAAGCTGGCCGAAGGGGCTCCCCTGGAAAGGGAGTAGGTCGTTAATAGCGGCGCGAGGGTTCGAATCCCTCTTTCTCCGTTTTGTTCAAAGCTAAAAAGCAGTAATCGATAAAACATAATATTGAATGTAAAATACAGATCAAGAAAATGTGAAAAAAGTCGAAAAAAGTGCTTGACATTCAGGAAAACGGATGTTATTATAAACAAGCTGATGCATGAGAAATGAAAGTTTTAAATGCAGAACAAAAAATAAAAAAGTTGTTGACAAAC